>NZ_JBFOCV010000043.1:0-184095 GCF_040907975.1 Aeromonas sp. s10
GCTACAACACCAGCACCTACGGTACGGCCACCTTCACGGATGGCGAAACGCAGGCCGTCGTCCATCGCGATCGGGGCAATCAGGGTAACAACCATCTTGATGTTGTCGCCCGGCATTACCATCTCTACGCCTTCCGGCAGTTCGATGGTACCGGTCACGTCGGTAGTACGGAAGTAGAACTGCGGACGGTAGCCCTTGAAGAACGGGGTGTGACGACCACCTTCTTCTTTGGACAGCACGTACACTTCGGATTCGAACTTGGTGTGCGGCTTGATGGTGCCCGGCTTGGCCAGTACCTGACCACGCTCTACGTCTTCACGCTTCACGCCACGCAGCAGTGCGCCAACGTTCTCACCTGCACGACCTTCGTCCAGCAGTTTGCGGAACATTTCAACGCCGGTACAGGTGGTCTTGGTGGTATCTTTGATACCAACGATTTCCACTTCTTCACCAACCTTGACGATACCGCGCTCTACACGACCGGTTACTACGGTACCACGGCCTGCGATGGAGAAGACGTCTTCGATAGGCATCAGGAACGGCTGGTCAATGGCACGCTCCGGCTCCGGAATGTAGGTGTCCAGGTGGCCAGCCAGTTCCAGGATCTTCTCTTCCCACTGAGCTTCGCCTTCCAGCGCTTTCAGTGCGGACCCACGGACTACCGGCAGGTCATCACCCGGGAAGTCGTACTCAGACAGCAGTTCGCGAACTTCCATCTCGACCAGTTCCAGCAGCTCTTCGTCATCTACCATGTCGCACTTGTTCATGAACACGATGATGTACGGAACGCCTACCTGACGACCCAGCAGGATGTGCTCACGAGTCTGCGGCATCGGGCCGTCAGTCGCTGCTACTACCAGGATTGCGCCGTCCATCTGGGCAGCACCGGTGATCATGTTTTTAACGTAGTCGGCGTGACCCGGGCAATCTACGTGAGCGTAGTGGCGGGTAGCAGTGTCGTATTCTACGTGGGAGGTGTTGATGGTGATACCACGCTCACGCTCTTCCGGTGCCTTGTCGATCTGGTCGAAGGCGAAAGCTTTACCACCGAAGTGCTTGGCCAGCACGTTGGTGATAGCGGCGGTCAGGGTGGTTTTACCGTGGTCAACGTGGCCGATGGTACCCACGTTAACGTGCGGTTTATTACGCTCAAATTTTTCTTTAGACATGATCGTCCCTCTAAACTAACGCTGAGTACGCGGTGGCAAGCTAACCACAGAACAGTTTATATGATGGATTTGAATCAAGGGGAGTAGAGAGGTTGGTGCTGACAGGCTGGTTCGATTGCCGAACTCACCCTAAGGTGTGGCTCTCAGAATTACCTGAGCCATATCAGCATCTTGGAGCGGGCAGCGGGAATCGAACCCGCATCATCAGCTTGGAAGGCTGAGGTAATAGCCATTATACGATGCCCGCATTTCTCTAACCCAAAGAACTCAAACCGCAGAGAAATATGGTGGAGGGAGAAGGATTCGAACCTTCGAAGGCAGAGCCGTCAGATTTACAGTCTGATCCCTTTGGCCGCTCGGGAACCCCTCCAGTTGCATAAATGCCACAACGGTAATTCTGCTTGCACCCGTTGTTTTTGTCGCTTTTGCTGGGCAAATAGACGACAGACATCCAAGCGTCGCGCATTTTATGGTAAGGATTTTGGGGATGCAACCATTGCACCTTGCAAAATGTGCATTTATGCCGGGATCCAGGCAAAAAAACGCTCCTTCTCCGTCCCGACCGGACGCGTCCCTTGTCGCTCCCGATCCCTTGGTGTATGGTCGCCCTGCCCAAGAAACAGTGATGACACCATGACGACAGAGCATAACCCCTATTTGCAATTCACCCGCGAACAATGGGCGTTATTGCGCGATGCGGTCCCCCTGACCCTGACCGAGCACGATCTGCAGACCCTGCGCGGGATCAACGAGAAGGTGTCATTGCGGGAAGTGGAAGAGATCTATCTGCCCCTCTCCCGTCTCCTCAATCTCTACGTCAAGGCCAAGCAGCGCCGCAGCCGGGTGTTGGAACAGTTTCTCGGTCAGTCCCGCGGCAAGGGCACCTATATCATCAGTATCGCCGGCAGCGTGGCGGGGGGAAAGAGCACCACGGCCCGTATCCTTCAGGCACTGCTGGAGCGCTGGCCGGAGCACCCCAGGGTGGAGCTGGTCACCACCGACGGCTTCCTGTTTCCCAACAAGGAGCTGGAAGCCCGTGGCCTGATGCGCCGCAAGGGGTTCCCCGAGTCTTATGACATCCGCCATCTGGTGGAGTTTGTCGCCAATATCCGCGCCGGCCACGAGAAGGTCGAGGCCCCCGTCTACTCCCACCTCATCTATGACATCCTGCCCGACGAGAAGAAGGTGGTGGAGCAGCCGGACATCCTGATCCTGGAAGGGCTCAATGTGCTGCAAAGCGGCATGGACTATCCCCAGGACCCTCATCGCGTGTTCGTGTCGGACTTCGTCGACTTTTCCATCTATGTGGATGCCGATGCCGAGCTGCTGCGCACCTGGTACATCGATCGTTTTCTCAAATTCCGCAGCGGCGCCTTCTCGGATCCCGACTCCTATTTCCACCACTACGCCAAGCTGGCCGAGAGCGAGGCGACCGAGATCGCCAACAACATCTGGCAGGATATCAACTACCTGAATCTGCAAGAGAACATCTTGCCGACCCGGGAGCGGGCCAACCTCATCCTCACCAAGGGCAACGAGCACGCCATCGAGCAGATCAAGCTGCGCAAGTGACCACTGTCGCAGTGCATACATGAAAGAGGGGGCCCGCAGGCCCCTCTTTCATTCAGTCGTCATGAGCGTATGGGCTCAGTCCCCCCGCCGCAAGGAGAGTTCCCCTCCCAGATAGAACTTGAGCCCCTCTTCCGTCTCCAGACGCAGGGCTCCGCGTTCGTCGATCCCCCGGGCAATCCCGCGGATCACCTGCTCTCCCATCAGCAGCTTCACCGGCTGGCCGGCGAAGTGGTCGAGCCGGTTCCAGCTCTCGACGAAACTCGCCAGTCCCGTCTGTTCGAAGGTCTGCATGGCCTGCTGCAGGTGCAGCAGCACGCAGGCGGCCAGCTCGTTGCGATCCACCAGCTCGGGCTGGATATGGCGCAGCTCGGACCAGGCCTGATCGATCTTCTCCCCCTCCCGACTCGGCATCGCCAGATTGAGGCCGACCCCGATCACCAGATGGCAGCTGGCACCCGCACTGCCGCTCATCTCCACCAGGATGCCCGCCAGCTTGCGGCCCTGGTAATAGAGGTCGTTCGGCCACTTGAGCTCCACCCCGGGATAACCGAGGGACTCCAGCGCCTCGACCACCGCCACGCCGACCGCGAGACTCAGTCCCATGGCGGCCGCCATGCCCTGCTCAAGCCGCCAGTACATGCTCAGGATCAGCTGGCAACCGAAGGGAGAAACCCAGGGTTTGCCACGACGTCCCCGCCCGGCGGTCTGGCACTCGGCCAGACAGCTTTCGCCGGAGCTCAGGGTGTTGACCCGCTCCAGCAGGTACTGGTTGGTGGAGTCGATGACAGGGAAGCAGTGCACTGGTGCCATCGGTGCCTCTGCCTGCAGCCGCCCCTCGTCATAGAGGGCCATGGGCACCGCCAGCCGATAGCCCTTGCCGGTCAGGCTGAAGAGATCCAGCCCCAGATCCTTGAGCGCGGCCATGTGCTTGCTCACCGCCGCCCGGCTGATGCCAAGGCGCTCGCCCAGCTGCTCGCCGGAATGAAACTGGCCGTCGCTGAGCAGGGTGATCAGGGTCTGTCTGACGGGGGTCAGGGTCATGCCAGTACCTCATCGAGCCAGGTTTCACCGCTGCGCCCCATGAAGCGCACCTCATGTTCCAGCACCACACCGAACTGGTGCTCCACGCTATCGCGGACATGGGCCGCCAGCGCGATGAGCTCCATGGCGCTGGCGCCCCCCAGATTCACCAGCACCAGCGCCTGCTCCTGATGGACGGCGGCACGACCGATGGCAAACCCCTTGAGACCGCACTGATCGATGAGCCAGCCAGCCGCCAGCTTGGCCTGCCCTTCTGCCGCAGGGTAGCAGGGCATCTGCGGGTATTGCTGTTTCAGGGTCTCGGCCAGGGCGGCGGGCACCACAGGGTTTTTGAAGAAACTGCCCGCGTTGCCCAGCACCGCCGGATCCGGCAGCTTGGCCATGCGGGTGGCACAGACGGTGTCGAAAATGGCCTGTGGCGAAGGGGCATCCCCCAGCGCCGCCAGCGGGCCATAGCCGGCGACCGGGCGCCATGCCTTGGGCAGGCGCAGACCGACGGCGATGATGAAGTGGGAGTCCTGATAGTCGTGCTTGAAGATGCTGTCACGGTAACCGAACCGGCAGTCGGCCGCCGCGATGCGCTCAACCTCGCCACTCTGCCAGTTGAACGCCTCCACGTAGGCACAGACGCTGGCCAGCTCGACCCCGTAGGCACCGATGTTCTGTACCGGGGCCGCCCCGACCGTCCCGGGAATGAGTGCCAGGTTCTCCAGCCCGTGCCAGCCCTGTTGCAGGGCGTGACATACCAGCTCGTGCCAGTTTTCACCTGCCGCCACGTGTAGCAACCAGTGCTCGGACTCCTCGTGCAGCGTGATCCCTTTCAGGCCGTTGTGGACCACCAGACCGGCAAAGTCATCGCAGAACAGGATGTTGCTTCCTCCTCCCAGCACCAGGCGCGGCAAGGTGGCCAACTCCGGGTTGGTCCGCAGTTGCGCGAGATCATCCGGCCGGGTCACATCGGCCAGCCAGAGGCAGTGTGCGTCCAGGCCCAGAGTATTGAGGGTCGACAGGGAGGCGTGGGGGGTGAGTTTCATCTGTGTGTTCCGACAAGGACAAGGGCGCAGTTTACCCCAGATCCCCCGGGACAAAAAACCCGGACACTTTTCGGACTCAGGGCTCTGGAGTAGAGTAACCCCTTCATCCCGCTGAGGAAGCATGCATGAACAATCAATTCGCCGTCATCGGCCTGGGCCTGTTTGGCAGCGCCTTGTGCGAAGAGTTGCAACGCCAGAATGCCGAGGTACTGGCCATCGACATCGACGAGAGCAAGACCCGCCAGATAGCCACCCTCTGCAACCACGTCATCGTGGCCGATGCCACCGACGAGGCCACGGTCGCCGAACTGGGCCTGGCGAATTTCGACATCGTCTTTGTCGCCATCGGCGACAACCTGGAGACCAGCATCCTGACCACGCTGGTGCTGAAAGAGGCGGGCGTGAAGAAGGTCTGGGTCAAGGCCCGCGACAAGTTCCACGCCAAGATCCTGCAGAAGGTGGGCGCGGACAAGGTGATCAACCCGGAGTGGGACATGGGCCGCCGGGTGGCCCAGAGCATGCTGGACAACCGGCTGTTCGACTACCTGGAGCTGGGTCACGACATGGTGCTGACCGAGTTCGTGATCGGCTTGCAGCAAAACACCCGCACCCTGGCCGACTTGCGCCTGCTGCAGCAAAGCGATTTCCAGCTGTTGGCCATCAAGCGGGGTGAGGTGCTGCACAACGTCCTGACCGGCAAGATGGAGCTGCAACTCGGTGACATCCTGATCCTGGCCGGCAACAAGCACGCCATCGATCACTGGCTCGACACCCTATGATCAACTGGCGCAGCAACTACGCCTTCACCCTGCATCGGGAAGACAACTCCCGCTGGAGCGAGGCCAAGCTCATCCTGGGCAGTTTCCTCATCATCCTGCTGGTTGGCACCCTGTTTCTGGTCCAGCCCTCCAGCCACAAGGGTGAGGTCACCGTCATCAACGCCCTGTTCACCGCCACCTCCGCCATCAGCGTGACCGGCCTCGGGGTGGTGGATACCGGCACCGCCTTCACCCTGCAGGGGCAGATCATCCTGTTGATATTGATGGAGATTGGTGGTCTCGGCCAGATGACCATGACACTGCTGCTCATCGCCATGTTCAGCAAGCGGGTCGGGCTGCGCCAGCAGGTGCTGGCCAAGGAGGCACTGGGCCAGGAGGGATCCGTCAACATCGTCCAGCTGGTGAAACGCATCGTCCTGTTCGCCCTGATTGCCCAGCTGATCGGCACCGCCATCATGGCCATTCGCTGGGTGCCCGACATGGGCTGGGGCCACGGCCTCTACGTCAGCTTCTTCCACGCGGTGTCGGCTTTCAACAACGCCGGCTTCTCGCTGTTTGCCAACAACCTCATGGACTACCGGGATGACCCCATCATCAGCCTGACCATACCGGCCCTGCTGATCCTGGGGGGGGTAGGCTTCACCGTCATCGTCGACCTGGTGCGCAACCGCCGCTGGCGCAAGCTGAAACTGCACAGCAAGCTGATGCTGCTGATGACCCCTGCCCTGCTGCTGCTGGGGACCCTGATGTTCTGGCTGCTGGAGCACAACAACCCGGGCACCCTGGGCAACGCCTCCTTCGGGAGCCAGTGGCTGGCCGCCTTCTTCCAGTCGGCCACCGCGCGCACGGCGGGCTTCAACACGGTGGATATCGGCCAGATGGTGCCGGCCTCCTTGCTGTTCATGATGATGCTGATGTTCATCGGTGCCGGGGCAACCTCGACCGGGGGCGGTATCAAGGTCACCACCTTTGCCGTCGTCCTGCTGGCGACCCGGGCGTTTCTGACCAAGCGCCCCCATGTCACCGCCTTCGGCCGCACCCTGTCACCCCAGATAGTGACCCGCTCCCTGGCCATCATCATCGTCAGTACCATGGTGCTGATGCTGGCGATGTTCCTGCTGATGCTCACGGAGTCGCAATCATTCGACAAGATCATGTTCGAGACCATCTCGGCCTTTGCCACCGTGGGACTGTCCACCGGCATCACCGCTTCTCTGAGCGAACCGGGCAAACTGATCCTGGTGCTGGTGATGATCTGCGGTCGTCTGGGGCCCCTCACCCTGGCCATCATGCTGGCCCGCCCGGTGGAGACCCGCATCCGTTATCCGGAAGAGAGCGTCTACACGGGGTAAGCCGCTCCATCCATGCAAAGAGGGGCCACTGGCCCCTCTTCTTATTTTTATGTGATCACGGCGCTCGCCAGCCTCAGGCAGCCTTGCCCCTGGTCGTCCCCTTGCCAGTGCTCTTTCCAGGGCTCTTCCCCGCACGAGCACTCTTGCCCGTGCTCGTACGGGGGCGTGCGGCGGTGGACGCAGTCCGCTTGCGGCGGGCAAATCGCTGCTTGCTGTCACCGGGCGCCGCCTTGGGCAGTGCGCTGAAGCTGGCGCCGGAATCCTGCCGGGCCCCCTCGATCAGGCCGTTGAGCTGCTCGGTGAGCGGCCCCATGAACTGCTGGTAGCTGCCGTGACGTTCGGCGATCTGACCCAGACTCTGCTCCCACAGTGCCGTCATGTCCGGTGTCGTGGCGGTCGCGGGCAGCGCCTGGACCAGGGCTCGCCCGGTCGGGGTGGCCTTGATGCTCTTGCCCTGGCGCACCAGGAAGCGGCGCTTGAACAGCAGATCGATGATCCCGGCCCGGGTCGCCTCGGTGCCGAGGCCATCGGTCTCCCGCAGGGTCTTGCGGATCTCGGGATCCTGCACATAACGGGCGATGCCGGTCATGGCGGCCAGCAGGGTGGCATCGGTAAACGGCTTGGGGGGCTGGGTCATCTTCTCCAGCAGCTCCCCCCGCTCGCACAGCAGTTCCTCCCCCTCTTTCAGGGCAGGCAGGGTTCCCGCCTCCTCCTCGTCATCCTCTTCCACTCCGAGCAGCGCCTTCCAGCCCGCCTTGAGGATGCGGCGCGCCTTGGCCTGGAACAGCCCTCCGGCGATGCGCAGCAACACCTTGCTGTCGTTGTACTCGAACGGCGGGTAGAACTGCAGCAGATACTGGCGGGCAATCAGGCCGTAAAGCTTCGCCTCGTCGGCCCCCAGGCTCCCCTCGTTCCCCCTCTTCTCGGTGGGAATGATGGCGTGGTGGGCATCCACCTTGCTGTCGTTCCACGCCTTGCTGCGGATCCTGCCATCCGCTTCGGCGACCGCCCTGGCCAGCGCAGGGGCCGTGCTGGCGATGGCCTCCCGCACCTGGCCGGCCCGGTTGAAGTGCTCGCTCGGCAGATGGCGGCTGTCGGATCTGGGATAGGTGATGAGCTTGTGCCGCTCGTAGAGGCTCTGGCAGATATCCAGCACCCGCTTGGCATCCATGCCAAAGCGCTTGGCCGCGTCGATCTGCAGGCTGGAGAGGTTGTAGGGGAGCGGCGCCGCCTGCTTGCGCGCCTGCTCCTCCACCGCCTCCACCCGGGCGGGTTGCCCCTGGATCCGCTCCACCACCTTGGCGGCCAGCGCCCGGTTGAGCACCCGTCCCTCCTCATCCTGCCAGGGCAGGCAGGCCTCCGATGGCAGCCACCTGGCGGTGAAGCGTTCGTTGCCCTGGGTCAACAGATGGGCCATCACCTCGTAGAACGGCTTGGGAACGAAGGCCTCGATCTCGAGATCCCGGCGCACCACCAGACCGAGCAAGGGGGTCTGTACCCGGCCCACCGACAGCAGTTCGCTGCAGCCCCCCTTGCGGCCAAGCAGGGTATAGGCCCGGGTCATGTTGATGCCATAGAGCCAGTCGGCACGGCTACGGGCCAGCGCCGACACCGCCAGCGGCACGAACTCCTTGTTGTCTCTGAGCTTGTCGAGGGCGCGGCGCACGGCGGGGGGATTGAGATCGCTGATGAGGCAGCGCTGAACCGGTTTGGTCTTGGGATAGCCGAGAAAGTCGATCACCTCGTCCACCAGCAGTTGCCCTTCCCTGTCCGGGTCACCGGCGTTGACCACGCAGTCCGCCTGCTTGATGAGCCCCTTGATGACGGCCAGCTGGGCCTTGGTCTTGGGTTTGGCCACCAGCTGCCACTGGGTCGGGACAATGGGAAGGGATTCCATGCGCCACTGCTTGTAGGCGGCATCGTAGGCATCGGGCTCGGCCTGCTCCAGCAGGTGGCCGATGCACCAGGTCACCACGTCTCCCTGCGCCGTCTCGATGAAACCATCCCCCTTTTTGTGCGGTTTGGGGAGGACATCGGCGATGGCGCGGCCAAGGCTGGGTTTCTCGGCGATAAAGAGTCGCATGATGGATACACCTGAATACTGTATATGTGAACAGTATACAATCCTCTCGCCACAAACCCCAAGCCCCGGGGTGGCGTACTGCCTCCTCGCCCCGGCTTGGGCATCGCTCTCACCACAGCGCATCCCGCTCCCGCTGCATGGGAAAAATGCGATTTAAATTCAAGAAATCATGCCAAAACAAATAACAAAACCAAAAACTAATTATATGACGAAATAAAAACCATGACCGAGGTCAACCCTTTGAATCTTGGGACTACTACTATATTGGTAATACCCGAATTCGAAGGACACCGTCACCATGCTTGGAAAACTGTTGAGAAAGACCTGGTTCTGGCTTCTGCTGCTCGGGGCCCTGCTGGGGGTCGCTGCACTGGGCGTCACCGTCACCGTGCTGCACAAGACCAGCTCCACCGAATTCTGCGTCTCCTGCCACTCCATGCAGACCCCGCTCGCCGAATATCAGGGCAGCGTCCACTTCCAGAACGTGAAGGGGATCCGCGCCGAGTGCGCCGACTGCCACATCCCCAGTGAACCCGCCGCCTATCTCTGGACCAAGATCCGCGCCGTGAAGGACATCTATCACGAGGCGATCGGCACCCTCGACACCCCGGAGAAATACGAGGCCCACAAGCTGCGCATGGCCCAATCCGTCTGGGACGAGCTGAAAGCCAACGACTCCGCCACCTGTCGCAGTTGCCACAGCTACGCCGCCATGGACATCCTGGCCCAGCGCCCCAATGCCCGCGCCGAGCACCCGGTCGCCATCAAGGAGGGTCAGACCTGCATCGACTGCCACCGCGGCGTCGCCCACATCATGCCGGACATGAGCGGCCTGGCCGCCGCCGGTGCCAGCGAACTGGCCGCCGCCGCGGCCCAGACCCCGGTAACCGTCACCACCCGCTATGCCATCGCCACCACCCCGCTCTATCTGGATGCTGGCGCCAAGACTGATGAAGGCACCCTGATGCCCTCCACCCAGGTGGAAGTGCTGGCCAACGACAACGGCCGCGCCCAGGTGCGCATCGACGGCTGGCAGCAGGACGGTGTGAGCGAGGTGTTCTACGCCGCCCCCGGCAAACGGATCCTGAGCGTGCTGGTCGGCGAGGCCGCCAGAAAAGTCCTCGTGACCGGGAAAAGCGAAACCGACAGCGCCACCAACCTCACCTGGCATCAGGTCAGCCTGACCGCCTGGGTCGACCAGAGCCAGCTCATCGGCGACCAGGGCAAGCTGTGGCAATACGCCTCCACCCTGATGTCCAACAACTGCACCGGCTGTCACGGCCTCACCGCGCTGGATCACTTCAACGCCAACCAGTGGATCGGCGTCATCAAGGGGATGGAGTCTCGTACCTCCCTCACCCCGGAGCAGGCGCGCATGCTCACCCAATACGTGCAGAAACACGCCAGCGACATGAGCGCGGCCCATTAAGGCAGGAACAGAGGACTCTCCCATGACTTTTTTCAATGACCAACAGACCAACCTCTCCCGCCGTACTCTGCTCAAGGGGCTGGGGGCCTGTGCCGCCTTGCCCCTGCTGGCCGGTATCTTCCCGAAAAGCGCCCTGGCCAAGGCCGTCAGCACGGCCCTTGAGCAGTTCCCCACCCTGGTGCCCGCCCAGAAGGGCATCCTGACCGGCGCCCACTGGGGGGCCTTCGAGGCCATCGTCTCCGAGGGCCGCATGGTGCGGGTCCAGCCGGTGGCCGATGACCCAGCGCCGAATGACCTCATCGACATGGCGCCGTTCCAGGTCCACGCCAAGAACCGCATCAAGTACCCCATGGTGCGCAAAAGCTGGCTGGAGCACGGCCCGGGCGCCAGACCGGTGTTGCGCGGTGCCGACGAGTGGGTACGGGTGAGCTGGGAAAAGGCCATCGACCTGGTGGCCGGCGAGATCCAGCGCGTTCAGTCTGATTTCGGCCCGCAGGCGATCCACGCCGGTTCCTACGGCTGGAAGAGCGTGGGCATGTTCCACAACAGCCGCACCCTTCTGCACCGCCTGATGAACCTGGCCGGGGGTTTCACCGGCTATGCCGGGGACTACTCCACCGGCGCGGCCCAGGTGATCATGTCCCACGTGATGGGCTCCATCGAGGTGTACGAGCAGCAGACCGCCTGGCCCAACGTGGTGGAGCACGCCGAACTGGTGGTGCTCTGGGGGGTCAACGCCCAGGTCACCCTGAAGAACAGCTGGAACATGCCGGATCACGAAGGTCAAGCGGGCTTCAAGGCGCTGAAAGAGAAAGGCACCCGGGTCATCAGCATCGATCCCGTCTACAACGAGACCGCCAAGCTGGTCGGCGCCGAGTGGATTGCCCCGAACGCCTATACCGACGTGGCCATGATGCTGGGGGTGGCCCACACCCTCTACAGCGAGAAGAAGCACGATCAGGCCTTCCTCGATCGCTACACCGTCGGCTTCGACACCTTCCTCACCTATTTGCTCGGCAAGGAGGACGGCCAGCCCAAGAGCGCCGAGTGGGCGAGCAGCGTCTGCGGCGTCGATGCCAAGGTGATCCGCCAACTGGCCCTCGACATGGCCGCCAAGCGCACCATGATCATGGCCGGTTGGGGCATGCAGCGTCAGCACCACGGGGAGCAGCCGAACTGGATGCTGGTCACTCTGGCCTCCATGCTGGGCCAGATCGGCCTGCCGGGGGGTGGCTACGGCTTCAGCTACCACTACTCCTCCGGTGGCAGCCCCAGCGCCAAGGGCGGCATTCTGGCGGGTATCTCCGCCGGCAATGCCCCGAAGAACAGCCCGGCCCCCATCCCGGTGGCCCGCATCGCCGACTGTCTCGCCAACCCGGGCAAGACCATCGACTTCAACGGCCGCAAGGTGACCTATCCGGACATCAAGCTGGTCTACGTGGCGGGCGGCAACCCCTTCCACCACCATCAGGACACCAACAACCTGCTGCAGGCGTGGCGCAAACCGCAGACCGTGATCGTTCACGAGCCTTACTGGACCGCTACCGCCAAGCACGCCGATATCGTGCTGCCGGTCACCACCAGCTACGAGCGCAACGACCTGGAGATGGGGGGCGACTACTCCCAGCGCTATGTGTTCCCGATGCACCAGTGCGTGCCGCCCCAGCATGAGTCCCGCAACGACTTCGACATCTTCAGCGCCATCGCCGCCAAGCTGGGTGTGCAGGAGCAGTACACCGAAGGGAAGGACGAGATGTTGTGGCTCAAGCAGATGTACGACGGCATGGCGGCCCAGGCTCGCGGTGCCCGGGTGGCGCTGCCGCCGTTCAACATGTTCTGGGAGTCCAACAACTACATCCGCTTCCCGATCCCGGAGGCCAACCGCCAGTGGATCCGTCACGCCGATTTTCGCGAGAACCCGCTGCTCAACCCGCTCGGTACCCCGTCCGGCAAGATCGAGATCTTCTCCAACACGGTGGCGGGGATGGGTTACGCCGACTGCGCCGGTCATCCCAAGTGGTATGAGCCCAAGGAGTGGGTGAAGAGCGAGGTGGCGGCGCGCTATCCGCTGTCGCTCAACACCTCCCACCCGACCCAGCGGCTGCACTCCCAGCTCGACAACACCCCGCTGCGGGACAAGTTCGCCATCGCCGATCGGGAGGCGATCCTGATCCATCCGGACGACGCCAAGGCGCGCGGCATCCAGGATGGCGATCTGGTGCGGGCCTTCAACGAGCGCGGCCAGATCCTGGTGGGTGCCCTGCTCTCCGCCGATATCCGGCCCGGGGTAGTGCGGGTGTGTGAAGGGGCCTGGTACGATCCGGCCAAGCCGGGCGAAGCGGGCAGCATCTGCAAGAACGGCAACGTCAACTGCCTCACCTTCGACGAGGGCTCGTCCAGTCTGGCCCAGGGCAACTGCGGCCACATGGCCCAATTGCAGATAGAGAAGTATATCGGGCCAGTGCTCGCCAACACGGCGCACGAGGTACCGGCCAACGGCTGAGTAGAGGACTGAGCAACAAAAACGGCGCCATCAAGGCGCCGTTTTCTTATCGCAGTTTGTGGTGTGGCTCAGAAGTCTCCTTCCACCATGTACTCTTCGGCGCACTCCACCAGCTGGGGCCAGAGATCTTCCGGCACCCAGGCCTCGGGGTCATCCTCGTCACCGTCATATTGGCTCCAGAAGAAGGCTCGCAGCCCGCTTGCGAAGTCGTCGCTCAACTCCGCCAGTTCGGAGAGGGGCCCCAGCCAGGCAATGCGGCGCAGGCCGGAGGCGAGATCGTTGATGGCATCCATCAGGGTGCGATCATCCAGGCTCTGCTCCACCAGCAGGGTGAAGCGCTCGCGGGCGCTCTCGGTCTGATCCTCGTCCAGCTCGCCCACGTCGGCCAGCAGGTCGACAAAATCCTCCAGCAGGAACTGGATCAGGGCATCCCTGTCCTCGAACCACTGGATCTGGGCCCCCTTGGTGCCCAGCACCGAGGCATCGAACGAATCATCGAGATGGCACAAAGCCCAAGGATCGTCAGTCATTGCTACCCTTCCTACACCTGAAACAAGAGACGTATCTTATGCCGGGTGCCGCACCCTTGCCAGCACGGCGGCACAAAAGGGGCCCCCCGACGGGCCCCCGTCACTCGACCCTGGCCACCTTGGGCAGGGAGAGGGAAGCGGCGAGCCCCCCCAGCTCGGCCCGCCCCATGATGAGGCTGCCACGGTAAGCCTCCGCCAGGTCTGACACTATGTTGAGACCGAGCCCGGAACCCGGCACCTTCTCGTCGAGGCGCACCCCCCGCAGCACCGCCTTGGCGATCTGATCCTCGCTCATGCCGGGACCGTCGTCCTCGATGCGCAGGGTGATCCAGCCCCCCAGCTCGGCGCTGGAGATGCGCAGCTCGCTGGCGGACCACTTGAAAGCGTTCTCCAGCAGGTTGCCCACCATCTCGTCGAAGTCCTGCTCCTCCACCCCGACCGCCAGATTGACCGGCACCTGCAAGTCCACCGTCTTGCCGGGATAGAGGCGGGAGAAGGCGCGGCAGATGTACTCCACCCGTGCCCGCACCGGGGTCGAGACCCCGAGGATCTTGGCGGCGCCGGTCACCCGCGCCTTGCCGAGGTGATAGTCGATGTGGCGCTGGATCTGGTCGAGCTGCTCGCCGAGGGCGGCCTGATCCTCCGGCGGCAGCTGGGTCACCTGGTTGCGCATGATGCTGAGCGGCGTCTTGAGGGCGTGGGCCAGGTTGCCGGTGTGGGAGCGGGCCCGTTGCAGCAGCTCGCCATAGTGGTGCAGCAGGCGGTTGATGTCCTCCACCAGCGGCTGGATCTCCAGGGGGTAGCGCAGCCGGAATCCCTCCTGATGACCCTGATGGACGCGGCTCAGCTCGCGACGCAGCAGGTGCAGCGGGCGCAGGCCGTAGAGGATCTGGAACATGAAGCCGAGCACCAGGCCGGTGGCGGCGAAGCCGAGGCCGAGGAACAGGCTGATGCGGGTCTTCTTCAGGGTCTGGGTCAGGGCGCTGCTGTCCTTGGCCATCACCAGGGTGAAGACCCGATCAGACCCCGGCAGCAGCACGGTACGGGTCATGATGAGCAGGGGCTCCTTGTTGGGCCCCTTGCCGACAAAGAGATCCGGATCGCCGAAGGCCGACTTCAGGCCGTGGGCACTCAAATGGGCATCCCACAGGGAGCGGGAGCGACTGACCACCGTCTCCCCCAGCTCCAGTTGCCAGTAGTAGCCGGAGTAGGGCTGGCGATAACGGGGGTCGGCCATGGGCTCGGTGACCACCGGCATGCCGTCCGGCTGGATCTCGAGGCGGGAGAGCAGATCGTAGAGCTGCAGGCGCAGGCCATCGGCCTCCGCCTCCTGCCAGTAGTTGCGCATCATGGTCTGCAGGCTGAAGCCGGTGGCGAACAGGAAGAGACCGCACCAGACCATGGCGATCACCACCAGCCGACCTCGCAGGGTGCGTACCAGCCTCATTCAACCCACCCCGCCATCGGTTGCGAGGGTGTCATTCGTTGATCCGGTAGCCGAGGCCGCGCACCGTCTCGATGAGATCGGCGTGGGTCTTCTTGCGAATGCGGCCGATGAACACCTCCACGGTGTTGGAATCGCGATCGAAATCCTGGGCATAGATGTGGTCGATCAGCTCGCTGCGGGACACCACCTTGCCCCTGTGCTGCATCAGGTAGCCCAGCACCCGGAACTCGTGGGCGGTGAGCTTGATGGGGGTCCCTTCGTACCATACCTGGGACGCCGCCATGTCGAGACGCACGCCACCGATCTCGAGGATGGAGCTGGCGTTCCCCGCCGCCCGGCGCACCAGCGCCTGCACCCTGGCCACCAGCTCCGCCACCTGGAAGGGCTTGGTGAGGTAGTCGTCAGCCCCGGCGTTGAGCCCTTCAATCTTCTCGTGCAACTGGCCACGGGCGGTCAGCACCAGCACCGGGGTGTCCATCCCCTTGCTGCGCCACTCCTTCAGTACGCTCAGGCCGTCGCGACCGGGCAGGCCGAGATCCAGGATGATGGCGTCATAGGGTTCGGTCTCGCCGAGAAAGCCCGCCTCGTTGCCATCGTGGCAGAGATCGGTGACGAAACCGGACAGACGCAGCTGTTCCGCCAGCTGGCCCGCGAGGATCTTTTCATCTTCAACTATCAGAATGCGCATACATGGGTATCCAAAACAGGGTTGTGCCGGCACCGGCAACGGTTGGGGGGACGAACCGGATGGCGGTACGTTCGCGGACTCACGCCGTTACTCCTCTTCCGGGGGCGGGCGCGGAGCGAACAGGCGTTCCAGATGGTGGCCCTTGAGCCACACCATCTCCAGGTTGTCAGCCCGGTAGCCCACCTTGATGACGCTGTTCTCCTCGTCGATGAGCCTGAGCTCGTAGAGCCAGACGCCATCCTCCTCACCCAGATCGACCCGCAGCACCCGCACCGGCAGGCGGGAGGCCACCGCCATCAGCTCATGAAAAGGACGGACCCGCCCCTCGCTGACCGCCTGTTGCAGCAAGGCCTCGTTCGGCTGGGCCGCCTGAACCAGCATCGGCAGCAGCAATCCCAGCAGGGGCAGCGCGCTATTCATGGGTGATTCATCTCTCAAAACCTAACATAATGCCGTTTATAGTGTGCCAGCCATGAATCCGGAATGAATATGATCCCACGCAGTATCCTGCTGATCTTGTGCCTCTTTTCCACCTTTGGCTGGGCGGCGCAGACACGTCTCGACATGGCCGGACTGGTCAAGTTGTTGCTGGCACAAGGGTATCACGACATTCGGGAAGTGGAGCTGGAAGGGGACAAATTCGAGGTCGATACCCTGAATGCCGACGATCAGCGCGTCCAGTTGCAGGTCGATGCCGACACCGGCGAGATCACCAAAAAAGAGGCCGAATAGGCCTCTTTTGCTATGGGCGTGATGGCTGTTGCGCCGCCCCCTTCCCGGCCACTTGCGGGCGCTTGCGCCAGGGGCGCAGCAGCTTTTCCCGACGGGGCCACAGCAGGGCGCAGGCCAGCACCAGATAGATGAGCGGCTCCTGCCACCCGCTCTTGACCGACCACCAGTAGTGTACCGGCACCAGCAGAGCCACCCCGTAGATCCAGTTGTGCAGCTTCTGCCAGGCCGGCCCCATGCGTCGCAACAGGGCCGGGATCGAGGTGATGCCGAGCGCCAGCAACAGCAGCAGCGCCACCATGCCCACCACTATGTAGCTGCGCTTCACCAGCTCGCCGCCAATCAGCCCCCAGTCGAACTGCAGATCCAGCCCCAGCCAGACCATGAAGTGCAGGGACGCCCAGGCGGCGCACCAGAGCCCGAGGGGGCGGCGCAACTTGATGAGCTGCCCCTGGCGCCAGCGCTTGGCGAGCGGCGACACCAGCAGGGTCAGCAACAGCAGGTGGAGGGCCCCCTTGCCAAGGTAATGGGTCAGCCCCTGGACCGGATCCCCCCCCAGCAGCCCGGCTGGCACGGCATAGCCCAGCCAGAGCAGAAAGCCGAGCGAACCAAGGTGCACCAGCGCCCGCAAGCCGTTGACATGGGCTGTTTTCAGTCTCGGCGTCATATTGCAGTTCCCGTCATGTTTTTCTCGCTTCTCATCCCCTCTCCCACCAGTGGAGAAGGGGACAAGAGATCTGTCGGACAGAGCGTCAGTCTCAATACCATTTACGCAGATCCATCCCCTGATAGAGGGAGGCCACCTCGTCGCCGTAGCCATTGAACATCAGGGTCGGCTGGCGCTTGGCCCCAAAGATGCCCCCCTCGCCGATGAAACGCTCGCTCGCCTGGCTCCAGCGCGGGTGATCCACGCTCGGGTTGACGTTGGCGTAGAAGCCATATTCGTTGGGGGCCAGCAGGTTCCAGGTTGTCGAGGGCATCTCCTCCACCAGGCGGATGGAGACGATGCTCTTGATGCTCTTGAAGCCGTACTTCCAGGGCACCACCAGCCGGATGGGAGCCCCGTTCTGGGCGGGCAGGGTCTTGCCATAAAGCCCCATGGCGAGGAAGGAGAGGGGGTGCATGGCCTCGTCGAGGCGCAAGCCCTCCACATAGGGATAATCGATGCCGCCCCCCAGGGCACGGGAGGCCTGCCCCGGCAACTGTTCCGGATCATAGAGCGTCTCGAAGGCCACGAACTTGGCGCGACTGGTGGGCTCGGCACGGCGGATCAGATCCGCCAGCGCAATGCCGCTCCAGGGCAATACCATGGACCAGGCCTCCACGCAGCGCAGCCGATAGATGCGCTCCTCCAGCGTGCTCTTGTTGATGAGATCCCACACATCCAGGGTGAAGGGTTTGGCCACCTCCCCTTCCACCTTCAGGGTCCAGGGCTCGGCCCTGAGGTAATGGCCGTTGCGGGCCGGGTCCCCCTTGTCGGTCCCCAGCTCGTAGAAATTGTTGTGGGTGGTGGCCTTCTCCTCCGGGGTGAGGATCAATCCCTCTGGCCGGATCGCGGCACGGATGTCGAGGGGTCTGGTGGGGGCCACGGTGGCCGGCTTGTCCGGTGCGAAGAGATCCAGCAGGCTGGCCTTCACCGGAAACGCCAGGGTGGCGGCACCGACGCCCAGGCCCAGCCCTTTCAGGATGCGGCGACGATCCTGATAGACGGTTTCCGGCGTGACATCCTGTTCGGTGGGGTGATGAGAAGTACGGCGCTTGATCAACATGAAAAAACTCCCGGGACGATGAGGTTGACAACCATAAGACCCGCCCCGGCCGAGTTTTATTTCACACAGAATTACATGAGTTGGTAAAGGGGCAGTGCCTTGGCCATGGTACCGGCCAGGAAGAGCACTACGAACACCAGCAGAGGAACGATCACGTTTGGCACCATCAGACTCACTCCATGAGCAGGACAGGGCCTCTAACTATGGAACAAGGTCTGCGGCGCCTCCAATGAATTTTTTTCGCGAGCGCAAGCGTATTCCAGAGTTGCAAAGAGTGACCGGGATCACACACAATCCGGCCCCCGCTTGCTGCCGCTCTACCGCGGAGTAGGCTGCCTCCTTTTCCGGATTCAACCACTGAGAGTCACGCCATGAGCCCACTGTTCGCCATCGCCATCACGACCGGGATCCTCTCCGCCGTCTGGGGTGGACTGGCCGCCGCACTCGGTCTCATCTCCTGGGTCGGCTTCCTCGGCTGCACCAGCTACTTCGCCTCGAGTGGCGGTTACAAGGCGCTGTTGCAGACCCTGCTGTGCAACACCACCGGCATGCTGTGGGCACTCCTGCTGATCCACGGGGAGACCTGGTGGGGGGCCGGCATGGCGGGTTATCTGATGACAGGGGTGGTGGCCACCCTGATGTGCGTGCAGGCCAGGCAGCAGTGGCTCGCCTACATTCCCGGCACCTTCGCCGGTTGCTGTGCCACCTTCGGCGCCGCAGGCGAGTGGCGGCTCATTCTGCCCTCCCTCATCATCGGCGCCCTGTTTGGCTATCTGATGAAGGCGAGCGGCCTCTGGCTCTCCCAGAAGACTCTCTCTACCAGCGGTGTCAGCGACCCGGCCTGAGGCCGATTCTGTCGGAAACCAGAGGGGCGGCCCGTCATCGACGGGCCGCCCCTCTGTCATTTATCCCTTCGACTTGAAGTTGGCCGCCTCGATGCCGTGCCGATTCAGCAGCTTGTAGAAGTCGGTGCGGTTTCTCCCCGCCATGTTGGCCGCCAGGGTCACATTGCCTTCCGTGGTGCGCAGCAGCCGGATCAGGTACTCCTTTTCAAACTCGGCCCGCGCCTCGTTGAACGAGGGAATGCCGCCACCGCCGCCACTCAGGGCCGACTCCACCATGGCCGCGCCGATCACCGGGCTGCAGCAGAGGCTCGCGAGCTGCTCCACCACCCCGCAGAGCTGGCGCACGTTGCCCGGCCAGGCCGCGGCGGCCAGCAGGGCCAGCGCCTCAGGCGAGAAGCCGAGGGCGGCGCAATCGGGGTGACGGTTGCGGTAATCGTCCAGCGCCTGACGGGCCAGCAGGGGGATGTCCTCGCTACGGGCGCTCAGAGGCGGCAGAGTGATGTTGGCCACGTTGAGGCGGTAGAAGAGATCCTCGCGAAAACGCCCCTCTTCCATGGCGGTCACCAGATCCTGATGGCTGGAGCTGATGACCCGCACCTCGGGGGTGCCCTGACCATACTCCGCCAGCACCTGGAGCAACTTGGCCTGGAGTGACTCCGACAGATCCCCTATCTCGTCGAGGAAGAGGGTGCCGCCTTTGGCCTCGGCAAACAGGCCGGACTGGCCATCCTCGCCAAACAGCTGCAAGTCCAGCGCGGGCCAGGGCAGAGCCGCACAGTTGATGGTATGCAGCGGCTTGTCGCGGCGGTGGCTGGCCTGGTGCAGCACCTGGGTCATCACCCCCTTGCCGGCGCCGGAGGGGCCCAGGATCAGCACGGGCACGTCCATGGTGGCGATGCTGCTCGCCTGGATCAGCAACTGCTCCATCTGCGGGTTGCGGGTCTGGATGAGGGACTGCCACTCCTGCTGCTGCTTCGGACGGGTCAGGCTGAGAGCATGTTCTATGGTGACCAGCAGCTCGTCCTTGTCGATGGGCTTGGTGAGGAAGCTGAATACCCCGGAGCGGGTCGCCTGGATGGCGTCGGGAATGGTGCCGTGGGCGGTCATGATGATCACCGGCATGCCGAGCCACTGGGACTGGATCCGCTCGAACAGCGCCAGCCCGTCCATGCCCCCCATGCGCAGATCGCTCAGCACCAGGTCGGCCCGTTGCTGGCGCAGCCTGTCCAGCGCTCCTTCCGCGCTGTCGGCGGTATCCACCTCGTAACCCTGGCTGCGCAGGCGCATGCTCATCAGCTTGAGCAGGCTGGCATCATCGTCCACCAGCAGAATACGGCTCATGCTCTCACCCCCTCTTGGCGAAAAACGCGGTCATTGCGGCGCGGTCCGGAGCTGTCATGGCTGACCTCCCCCATTGAGCTTACGCTGGTTGAGCTGCTCGTCGATGGCGGAGAGCTGCTCTATCTGCTGGCGCAGACGCTTCACCTCCTGACTCTGATCGTCGCGGCGGCTGTCTCGCACCAGCAGCTCCTCCCCGAGGGCGATCCAGCTGCGCAGGAAGGCCTGGGCATCGAGACCGAGCTCCGGCAACAGAGCCTTCAGCTGATCCAGCCCGGCCCGGCGACTGGCCACCGATTCGGACGGGTGGGTGTTGACCATGGCCAGGCTGACCCGGCTCTCGAGGTCGGTGGCGCCGGCCAGTCGCTGGCGCTCCTGCATCCGCTGCTGGGGATGGCTGGCCAGCAGCCAGTCCGAGTATTGCAGGCGCACCTGCATCTCCTTGTTGGCAAACTCCATCCGCCTGGCGATCGCCTCCTGGGAAGGCTCGGTGAGGCTGGTAGAAGGCAGCAGGGAACAGCCAGCGAGCAGGCCTATCATCAATACGGGAATCACAAATCGTTTCATCTTGAATGTCACTTCAGATCCTGGTGGGGAACAGGCACCTGCCCGCTCCTCTCAATATTCGGTGTCAAGGCGCCACCCGCACCTGCGGGGTCGCCGCCACGCCCGTCAGCTCGGGCGCACGTTCAAATCCAGCCGGAAACAGACATCCGCCTGGGCATCCTCGATCAGCCTGAGCTCGCCGCCCAGACTCATGGCAGACTCACGGGCAATGGAGAGGCCCATGCCGGAGCCTTTCAGCAATCCCTGGCGCACTATGCTGCCCTGTTCAAAGGGCTCGAAGATGCGCTCCCGCTCGTCTGGCGGGATGACAGGCCCTTCGTTGGCCACCTCCAGCCAGCCGCCGCCCGCTCCCGCCCCGGCGCGGATCCAGATCTGTCCGCCCCTGGCGCCATAGCTGACCGCGTTGGAAAAGAGATTGTCGAGGATAAGTCGCAGGCGGTAGGGCTCTGCCCGCAGGCTGATGGGCTCGGGCGGCAAGTGTACACTGATTTGCTTGGATTCCAGCGCGAGCCGGTACTCTTCGGACAAGTCTGACAACAAGGGCGCCAGGGGCACCTCGGACAGGGTGAACACCTCCTGCTGGCTGAGGCGATTGAAGTCGAGCAGCCGCTCGATCAGGGTCTGCAGACGGCGGCTGTTCTCCTCCAGCATCTGGCAGATCTCCTGCTGATCCCCGTTGAGGGGCCCCACCAGCTGCTCCGAGAGCAGATCAGCCCCCTCCCGCAGCACGGCAAGGGGGGTTTTCAGCTCGTGGGATACGTGGCGCAGGAACTGGTATTTCTGCTGTTCCAGCTCCTTGAGCTTGTCGTGCAGCCAGCTGATCCGCTCCCCCAGCAGCACCAGTTCGGCCGGGCCATCCACCGGGCGCTGATCCGGCTCGACGCCAGCGCCCAGACTCAGGATCCGCGACTCAATCTGACGTACCGGGTGGATGATGAGGTAGGTAAAGAGCAACACCAGCAGCAGGCTGAGCCCGACCACGAAGCCGCTGACCCACCAGATCTGCTGTTTCAGCTCCACGATGGCGCCCCGCATGCGGGTCACGTGATCATCCACCTGGCTGCGGGTGACCACTTCCAGTTGCTGGTTCAGTTCGTTGAAGTCGGTGAAACGGGGGCTGGTCGCCTCCTGCCTGGCCTTGCGCAGATCCTGCAGGCCGTCGAGCCAGACCAGCGTCGCCTCGAGATCTCCGTAGACCTCGGCATCCGGAATGGAGTCCTGATGGGTCGCGAGCAGTTCCCGGTAGCGCACCAGCTGCTGCCGATAGCTGGCCAGGATGCGGTCATCACCCAGGACCGCATAGCGGCGCAGGGTGCGCTCCAGATCGATGGCCTGAGTGGAGAGCAGCGTCGCCCGGCGAGTGTCCCGCACCGCACGTTCCATCTCGTCGCTGGTGAGCTGGCCCAGGTGGGAGAGAGCCTGACTGTCGTGCCAGATCATGCCCCCCAGGGGCATCAGCACCAGCACGAAGCCCATCAGTACTACCTGGAGCAGGGAGCGGGGCCGAACCTTGGTCATCTTCTGCGGTCTCGATTCGTCATGGGGGAGCCAGCATATCCGCACTGCCCCAAAAAGCAAAACCGGCCATAAAGCCGGTTTGATTGCTCACCGAGGCCGGATTCACGCCAGGCCGACGGACGCCACACAGATGACAATGATCATGGCAAGGGCCCCTGACGCGGCCAACAGTGCCCATTTCATTTCTACGCTCATGCAAACCTCCTTTCTGCCAATCAGCGTTGGATCACAACAGATAACGACATGTTAATTCATAGTGAATCCCATAACCGTGAGCTGCGTATATATTTCAGACGAGCCCAACCCAAGGAATGGAAAGCATGTTTTACCTCTGTAGCATTGGATCCAATCTCGACCCCGCCCTGCACGTCAGTCAGGTCGTCGCCGAATTGCTGGCCCGCTTTGGTCGCCTTCACCTGAGTTCCGTCATCCAGACCAAACCCGTGGGCATGCATTCGCGCCACGACTTCCTCAACTGCCTGTTCGTCGTCCAGAGCGACCTCTCCCCCGTCCAGCTCAAGGCCGAGTTTGTCACCATGGAGCTGGCCCATGGCCGGGATCGCAGCAACCCCCTGTGCAAGGTGGCGGACAGGCCACTGGACATCGACATACTGGCCTGCGGCGAACGGGATGACTTCGCCGAGGCCGGGGTGGATGCCTACCTGGGGGATCTGCTGGCGGAGATGTATCAGGGCGGCAGTGTGGACTCCGGCAAGGTGACCCTCGGCCTGCCGGGCAGCAAGGTGTTTGCGAAGCAGCGCATCGGCCAGGCCCCCATCCATCTCTGCCAGCAAGACGAGGCCCTGCTTCCCGGCAACGGCCACCCCGGCCCCCCTTCCCGGCACGCCGCCATCCGGCACCCTTGAGCCGTTCACACACATGAGGCGCCCAAAGGCGCCTCATGTCATGGCGGCCCGCCTTGCCCTAGATGACGGCGAGGGCGCGCCCCCCGTCCACCCGGATGCTGGCCCCGGTCATGTAGTCGTTCTTCATCAGCATCTGTACCGCCTGCCAGATGGGCTCCAGACCCCCTTCCCGCGCCAGCGGCGTCTTCGCCAGCACCTGCTGGCGCCAGTCATCCCCGTGCTCGTCGAGAAACAGGATGGGGCCAGGCTCTATGGTGTTGACCCGCACGGCGGGTGCCAGTTCGCGGGCAAAGCTCATGGCCAGGGAATGGGCTCCCGCCTTGGTGGCCACGTAGGCGGCAAACTGGGGCGCCGGGGCATGGATGTAGATATCGGTGATGTGGATGATGCCCCCGTTGGGCTGGCGAGCAAGGGCGGGGGCCAGCGCCCGGTTGAGCTGGAAGGGAGCCGCCATGTGTACCCGGTAGAACTGATCGAACTGGGCCAGCTGCACCGCAGGATCCGCCGCCTGGGGCTCGAAGGCGGAGGCATTGTGGATGATCAGGGCAAGATCCTCATGAGCCGCCAGCGCCGTCACCACGGCGCCCACCTCCTCTTCCCGGGTGAAGTCCGCCTGTACCAGCTCGACGCCCACGTCTCGCAGACGATCCAGCTCGGGCCGTTCGCTGCGATAGCTGCCCGTCACCTGCCAGCCAGCGGCCACCAGCTGCTCGCACAGATAGAATCCCAGGCGACGGCCACAGCCCGTTACCAATGCACGCATACCCTCTCCTTGTGGTTGTCGCCCTCCCCGATCCATGCAGGATCGCACGGAGGGCCCATTCATCGGCCATGACCTATCGATGTCCGAGGCAAAACCCATTGGCCCCCTTTCACGGCCACCGGGCATAGTGGCCCCATCGACCCCCATGGAGCCACCATCATGCTACAAATTCGCGATCATATGCAGCCATTGACCCACTCACTGCACCCCGGCCTCGGTCTGGCCGAGGCGCTGGACAGACTCCATCGGGCAAACCTGGGGGGCCTGCCGGTACTGGATGACCATCAGCACCTCGTCGGATTTCTCTCCGAGCAGGATTGCATTCCCGCCCTGCTCACGGGCAGCTATCACTGCGACACCCGTACTCTGGTCGAAGATCTGATGAGCCGGGCCCCGCTGTTCGTCTCTCCCGATGACAACATCGTGGATCTCGCCCGCCAGATGGCCGGGGCCAGACCCAAGGTCTATCCAGTGATGGAGGGAGGCAAGGTGACGGGCATCATCAGCCGTCGTCAGGTGATGCAGGCCCTCAACACCCAGATGAAACAGTGTCAGGCAACCTGAGGCAGGCCACCTCGCACACGTGTCATGCCGACTACCCTCCCGCCCACAGCTGGCGAGTGGCTGGTCCATCCCGCCCGACTCTGCCACGGGGCGGCCTGTCGAGGCAGCCCGCCCCCCCTCCCACCGGCACCGTTCGTTTGTCCCCTCCCCATTTCAGGGTTTGCCATCCGTGGTCGTCTCTAGTTAGATAGGTGCCGGTCACAGTCCCTGCCGGATGCGACCCCGTCCCGAGTGCTCAGGAGATGTAACATGCGACGCTTGCTCGTATTCTGCTTGCTGCTGCCCTGCTGGCTGTCAGCCAGGGAGCTGGTCATTGGTGGCATCCTGGAGCCCCCTCTCAAGTGGCTGGATGCACAGGGACACCCTCGCGGGCTGGATGTGGATCTCGTCACCGCCATCTTCGGCACGCTCCATACCCCCATCAGGATTGAGCTCATCGATTCGGGAGCCAGGCTCACCCGCAATGCCGAAAGCGGCTTCTATGACCTGCTGCTGACCCACTCCTACAAACCGGAGCGGGAGGCCTATCTGCTCTACCCCAAACAGGCCCATATGCTCCATAGCTGGCACTTCTTCATACGCAAGGAGTCCGCAGGCCGGATCCATTATGACCAACTGACGGATCTCAAACCCTGGCGTATCGGTGTCACCCGGGACTTCTCCTATACCCCCGAGCTCGCGGCGGCCATGACAGACCCGAGCTATCACTTCCAGGAGATCCCCATCAACCAGTTGCAACTGCGCAAACTCATCGCCGGTCGCATCGACGTGGTGCCCATGTCCCTGGTCACCGCCTTCACCCAGATAAGAGAGGAGGGACTGGAAGGCAAGCTCGACTACCTGCCAAAACCCCTCAAGACCAGCCCCTACTTCAATGTCTGGACCCGTTCCCGGGCCGATGCCGACACCCCGGCCCTGATGGCCGCCTATGATGCCGAACTGCTGCACATGAAGCGGGACGGCCGGCTCAAAGCCCTCTACGACAAATACGGCATCCCCTATATCGAACCCTGATCCACCGGTCAGGGTGCCCTATCCCGCAGGGTCAAATTCTGCTGCGCGAACAGGGTCTCGCACGGGAGAGGGATCTCTACGCCCCCCTCAGACCACCCGACTCAAGGCTTCACATCCCGCAGGATCGGGTTTTGCAGCGAAATCAGCGTCTCGGTGGACTGGATCTCGTCGATGGTCTGGATCTTGTGGATCAGTACCGTCTGCAACTCGTCGATGGAGCGGGTCATCACCTTCATGAAGATGCTGTAGTGGCCGGTGGTGTAGTAGGCCTCCACCACCTCGTCCAGCGCCTGCAGTTTGGCCAGGGCCGACGGGTAATCCTTGGCGCTCTTGAGGTTGATCCCGATGAAGCAGCAGACGTCGTAGCCCAGCTTCTTGGGGTTCACCTGCACCCGCGTTCCCTCGATGATGCCCGCCTGCTTCATCTTCTCTACCCGCACGTGGATGGTGCCCGGGCTCACCAGCAGTTGTTTGGCCAGCTCGGCGTAAGGCAGGCGCGCATTCTCCATCAGGGCGGAGAGGATGGCCTGATCGAGATTATCGATCCGATAATTTTCTGACACTTTTTTGCGCTCCTTTTAATGATTCATCATTAATTGATGGCTTATTTTGAAGAAAAAAACACACAAAGCCTATTTCAATTATCGAATATTGAATTTAGTTGGCATTCTGTTGAAGAATCACCGCATTCAACGGATTCACGACAGGTAATTCAGCATGAAACAGCACTATATCCGCAGCCAACAGCAGATCAGCTTCGTCAAAGAGATGTTCTCCCGCCAACTCGCACTGCAACTCGGCCTGATGGAGGTACAAGCCCCCATTCTGAGCCGGGTCGGTGACGGCACCCAGGACAACCTCTCCGGCTGCGAGCATGCAGTGCAGGTCAAGGTGAAAACCCTGCCGGAGCACAGTTATGAGGTGGTCCACTCCCTGGCCAAGTGGAAGCGCCAGACCCTGGGCCGCTTCGGTTTCGGCCCGGGTGAAGGCATCTACACCCACATGAAGGCACTGCGTCCGGACGAGGATCGTCTCAGCCCCATTCACTCCGTCTACGTCGACCAGTGGGACTGGGAGAAGGTGATGCCGGGCGAGCGCCGGGATCTGGCCTATCTGCAGGAGACTGTGCGCGGCATCTGGACCGCCATCAAGGCCACCGAGCGCGCGGTCTGTGCCGAACACGACCTGACCCCCTTCCTGCCGGCGGATATCCAGTTCCTGCACAGTGAAGAGCTGCTGACCCGCTACCCGGACCTCGATGCCAAGGGACGCGAGCGCGCCATCGCCAAAGAGCTGGGAGCGGTCTTCCTCATCGGTATCGGTGGCGCCCTCTCCCACGGCGAACGCCACGACGTCCGTGCCCCGGACTACGACGACTGGAGCAGCGAGAGCGAGCTCGGGCTGGCGGGTCTGAACGGTGACATCCTGGTGTGGAACCCGGTGCTGGAAGACAGCTTCGAGATCTCCTCCATGGGGATCCGGGTGGACGCAGAGGCGCTGCGCCGCCAGCTCGCCATCACCGGGGACGAGGATCGCCTGCAGTACGACTGGCATCAGGATCTGCTGGCAGCACGGATGCCGCAAACCATCGGCGGCGGCATCGGCCAATCCCGTCTGGCCATGCTGCTGCTGCAAAAAGAGCACATCGGTCAGGTCCAGGTCGGCGTCTGGCCGGCCGAGATGAAGGCCGCCATTGCGGACATGCTGTAACGAATTGATTTGATTGCCTCTGTCCTCCTATCGCGGCAACACGGCGCGGGACAGACGCGATAGCGAAGCTGGTCAGCCGGGGTGGAGAGCGTATCCCGACTGACTGTAAGGCGGGCATGGTCGCTGACTGTGCCTGCCGACCCTGGGGCTTGCCCCTGCGATCCGCTCAACCCACGTCAGATCGCATCGAATACATTCCTCCCGGCAATCTTCGGATTGCCGCTTTTTTTACGCCGAAAAACTGTGCTCAAAACCCGCCCCGATCTGGTGCTGGCGCGGCAGCCCCGCCTTTCTGCTGCCGGTGCAGTGGCAGGCAAACAACCGCTCCACCGCCTCTTCCTGCAGATAGGCTCCGAGCGCCACCGCCCGCTCTGGGCCGGAAAACTTCAGGTGCAGGCCGCCGATGACGGCGTGGATCCGCTCGTCGCCACACACCTCCTTGGCCCACTCGACGATGTTCTCGACCCCGGCGTGACCGCAGCCGATAAAGACGATGAGCCCCTGCTCGCTCTTGTAGGCCAGCGCCGAGTCGTCGCTGATAAGGTCTTTCTCCACCCGCCCACCCCGCACTATGTAACCAAGCAAGGAGGGTTTGGCCTGCTCCCGTCGCAGTATGGATCCCAGGAACACCAGCCGCTCGGACAGCCAGACCGGCTCAGCTGAACAGTGAGGGAGCAGCCCTCTCGTCGCCAGTTGTCGCGGATCCAGGTCGCCCGAGAGGCGGTAGAGGTTGTAGCGTCGGGGCAGCAACGGCAGGAAGTAGCCCCGCTCATTGAACACATCCGGACAAGCGATCAATGGAATGGGATCGGAATAGACGGGCAGGGAGCCGATGCCTCCCACATGGTCGTAATGACCGTGGGACAGCACCACATGGGTGAGAGAGCCAAGATCTACCCCCATCACCTCGGCATTGTGCCGCAGCGCCCGGCCCCGACCACTGTCGAACAGCACCTTGAGTCCATCGCACTCCAACAGCAACGACAGTCCCTTTTCAGGCAGGCAGCCGGGTAGATGAACATCATCATCCACCAAAACGGAAAACGTCAGCATCTCAATCACCCTGAAAACAAAACGCAGGCACGAGGCCTGCGTTTTTCATCGACAATCCCATTACTGGGTCATGGTGAGGCCGTTGCTGTCGGCCCCCAGCCGCAGTGTCTTGCCCGGGATGACCCGACCGCTGAGCAGGGCCTGGGCCAGCGGGTTCTCCACCTTCTGCTGGATCGCCCGCTTGAGGGGGCGCGCCCCGTAGACGGGATCGAACCCGGCATGAACCAGCTTGGTCAGCAGCTCCTCGCTCACCTCCACCTCGAAGCCCTGGGACTCCAGACGGCTCATCAGGCTCTTGAGCTGGATGCGGGCGATGGATTTGATGTGCTCCTCACCGAGGGGGTGGAACACCACGGTCTCGTCGATCCGGTTGATGAACTCCGGCCGGAAGCTACGGGTCAGCACCTCCATCAACATGGCCTTCATCTCGTCGTAATCCTTCTCGGAGTGGTGCTCCTGGATGAGATCCGACCCGAGGTTGGAGGTCATGATGACGACCGTGTTGCGGAAGTCCACGGTACGCCCCTGACCGTCGGTCAGGCGGCCATCGTCCAGCACCTGCAACAGGATGTTGAAGACATCGGGATGCGCCTTCTCCACCTCGTCCAGCAGGATCACCGAGTAGGGGCGACGGCGCACCGCCTCGGTGAGATAGCCCCCTTCCTCGTACCCCACGTATCCCGGAGGCGCCCCCACCAGACGGGCCACGCTGTGTTTCTCCATGAACTCGGACATGTCGATCCGCACCATGGCGTCCTGGGTATCGAACAGGAACTCCGCCAGCGCCTTGCACAGCTCGGTCTTGCCCACCCCGGTGGGGCCGAGGAAGAGGAAGGAGCCGATGGGGCGGTTCGGGTCGGACAGCCCGGCACGAGAGCGGCGAATGGCGTTGGAGACGGCGTCCACCGCCTCTTCCTGGCCGATCACCCGGCTGTGCAGCTGATCCTCCATCCGCAGCAACTTCTCCCGTTCCCCTTCCAGCATGCGGGCCACCGGAATGCCGGTCCAGCGGGCCAGGACGTCGGCGATCTCCACGTCGGTGACCCGGTTGCGCAGCAGGCTGGTCTCCTGCATCTCGGCCTGGGTGGCGAGATCCAGCTGTTTCTCCAGTTCAGGGATGCGGCCGTACTGCAACTCGGACATGCGGCCCAAGTCCCCTGCGCGGCGCGCCACCTCGAGATCCTGACGGGCCTGCTCCAGCGCCGCCTTGATGTGCTGAGTCCCGGCGAGGGCAGCCTTCTCGGCCTTCCACACCTCTTCCAGCTCGTTGTATTCCCGCTCTTTTTCCGTCAGCTCCTGATTGAGCAGATCGAGGCGCTTGCGGCTGGCGTCATCGTCCTCCTTCATCAGCGCCTGCTGCTCCAGCTTGAGCTGGATGATGCGCCGCTCGAGCCGGTCCAGGGATTCCGGCTTGGAGTCGATCTGGAGCCGGATGCTGGCCGCCGCCTCGTCGATGAGGTCGATGGCCTTGTCAGGCAGCTGGCGATCCGCGATGTAGCGGTGGGATAGCTGGGCCGCCGCGACGATGGCGGGGTCGGTGATCTGCACATGGTGGTGCAGCTCGTAGCGCTCCTTCAGGCCACGCAGGATGGCGATGGTGTCCTCCACCGAGGGCTCCTCCACCAGCACCTTCTGGAAACGGCGCTCCAGGGCGGCATCCTTCTCCACGTACTGCCTGTACTCATCGAGGGTGGTGGCCCCGACGCAGTGCAGCTCGCCGCGGGCCAGGGCGGGCTTGAGCATGTTGCCCGCATCCATGGCACCCTCGCCCTTGCCGGCGCCGACCATGGTGTGCAGCTCGTCCACGAAGAGGATGACGTTGCCCTCCTCCTTGGCCAGATCGTTCAGAACCGCCTTGAGCCGCTCCTCGAACTCGCCGCGATACTTGGCTCCGGCCACCAGGGCCCCCATGTCGAGCGACAGCACCCGCTTGTTCTTGAGCCCTTCCGGCACTTCGCCATTGATGATGCGCTGGGCCAGCCCCTCGACGATGGCGGTCTTGCCGACGCCGGGTGCGCCGATCAGCACAGGGTTGTTCTTGGTGCGGCGTTGCAGCACCTGGATGGTGCGGCGAATTTCGTCATCCCGGCCGATCACCGGGTCGAGCTTGCCGAGTTCTGCCCGCTCGGTGAGATCGATGGTGTACTTCTCCAGCGCCTGGCGATTCTCCTCGGCGTTGGCATCCTCCACCTTCTTGCCGCCACGGACCTTGTCGATGGCTGCCTCGAGTTTTTCCTTGGTCAGCCCCTGGGCACGCAGCAGTTCGCCCAGCGTCCCCTTCTCGTCCAGGGCCGCCAGCACGAACAGCTCGGACGAGATGAACTGATCCTTGCGCTGCTGGGCCAGCTTGTCGCAGACGTTGAGCAGTCGGCCGAGGCCGTTGGAGAGCTGTACGTCCCCTTCCACCCCGCTGACGCGGGGCAGGCGATCCAGCTCCTCGCCGAGGCGCGAGCGCAGGGTATTGATGTCGAGCCCGGTCAGGGTGAGCAGCGGACGAATGGATCCGCCGTCCTGATTGAGCAAGGCGCTCATCAGATGGACGGGTTCGATGAATTGGTGGTCACGACCCAGTGCAAGAGACTGGGCATCGGAAATGGCAATCTGGAATTTGCTGGTCAGGCGATCGAGGCGCATTGCACTCCCCCTTCAAGACAGACGCCGCATGCGCGGCAACAACATCGCTTTCTGACAAGGAAGATGTGGTCTTGAAGGGCAATTTCAAGGGGTGGCTGTTTATTTTTTCCTCAATAGCGGTGACAGAGGGAAAACGACCTCGCAATGGCAGCCTGCCCCTTGAGCCTGCTCGGCAGCAAGACATGGCCGCCAAAGGGCCATCACCAGGGAGTGAAGAGGCGCTTGCGGCCACTCGCGAGCGCCTCTTCGGCTATTTTTCCAGCCACACAAGGGAGGCCATGCGACCCGTCTGCCCGTCGCGGCGATAGGAGTAGAAGCGCTCGCTGTCGCTGAAGGTGCAGTATTCTCCGCCATAGATGGCGGTGACGCCGGCGCGGGCGAGGCGCAGTCGGGCCAGCTGGTAGATATCCGCCAACCATTTCCCCTCGTTGGACGAAGGGGCGAATGCAGTCGCCGCTTCCGCCTGCTCCGCCATGAAGGCCTCACGCACCTCGCCACCCACTTCGAACGCGGCGGGACCGATGGCCGGGCCCAGCCAGGCCAGGATCTCGCCAGGCTCGCAGCCCATGGCGGCGATGCTTGCCTCCAATACGCCCCCCTGCAGTCCGCGCCAACCGGCATGGGCCGCCGCCACTACTGTGCCTGTCCGATCACAGAACAGCACCGGCAGGCAGTCGGCAGTCATCACGATGCAGGCCTGCCCCACCTCATGAGCACAGGCGGCATCGGCATCCGGTACGCGCTCATAACGGTCGCTCACCGGATGGACGGCGATGCCATGTACCTGGTTGAGCCAGTTGAGAGTGCCGGGGATCCCCGCCACCTGCTGCAGTCGGGCGCGGTTGGCCTCGACCCTGGCCGGTGCATCGCCTACATGGGCCCCGAGGTTCAGACCAGCAAAGACCCCTTCGCTGATGCCGCCGTCCCGGGTGGTCGAGAGAGCCCTGACATTGCCCGGTGCGGGCCAGTCGGGTGCGATCCAGTTCATCTGTGGCTCCTTTCGTTCATATGAAAACGGGGCCCCTTGGCTGCAACCAGTCAAGGGGCCCCGCATCAGATCATGGAGGGCCGGTTACGGCAGGAATCGTCGCAAGGCCGCCCTCGGGATCAGTTCCAGACCAGATCGTCAGGATTGGCCAGGGTATCCGCCCGCAGCACTTCCATCAGCGCCACCATATCCTGCGGCGTGGGGGAGTGCCACTCCATCACTTCACCCGTGATGGGGTGCGCCAGCTTCAGCATGGTGGCGTGCAGCGCCTGACGGTGGAAAGCGCGCAGGGCCTCGGTCAGTTCGGGGGTGGCGTTGCGCAGCAGACGCAGACGACCGCCGTAGGCGGGATCCCCCACCAGCGGATGCTTGATGTGGGCCATGTGGACACGGATCTGGTGGGTACGGCCGGTCTCCAGCCGCAACCGCAGACGGGTGTGACCACGGAACTTCTCGTGCACCCGGTAGTGGGTGACGGACTCGCGCCCGTTGGGCACCACGGCCATGTGGGTACGCTGGGTCGGGTGACGACCGATGGGGGCATCGACGGTGCCGCCGGCGGTCATGTGACCGATGGCAATCGCCTCGTACTCACGGGTGATCTGGCGTGCCTGCAGGGCTTCCACCAGGTGGGTCTGGGCGGGAATGGTCTTGGCCACCACCATCAACCCCGTGGTGTCTTTGTCCAGACGGTGCACGATACCGGCACGGGGGACCTCGGCGATGCCGGGGTAGCGGTGCAGCAGGGCGTTGAGCACGGTGCCGTCCGGCGTACCGGCGCCCGGGTGAACCACCAGGCCGGCTGGCTTGTCGATCACCAGGATGTGTTCATCTTCATAAACGATGTTCAGCTCGATGTTCTGGGCATCCCAGCGGGTGTCGTCTGCCAGTTCCACATTCACATGTACCTGCTGCCCGGCCACCACTTTCTCGCGCGGGGTATTGGCAACCTGACCGTCCAGGGTCACTCTGTCCTGTAAAATCCACTCCTTGATGCGGGTCCGGGAGTAGTCGGGAAACAATTCGGCCAGGGCCTGGTCGAGTCGTTGCCCGAATTGGTGATCCTGAAATTCGCCTGTCAGTTCAATATGCTGGCTCATGTATGGTCTCTTGAGCGGGGGTATCAATTCGAAATAATCCGGGTATTCTAGCTTTTCTTTTAGCCAAGCATAACGGATACTTTGCCAATTTCGTGGAAATGGACCGGATGTTGTTGATGGGAAAGAAGTCTCACCTGCTGATGTCGCTCGCCTTGGTCGCTACCCTGATCACTGGCTGTTCCAGCACCAAACCCAAGGTTCCCGACGAACCGCCGGAAGTTCTGTACCAGAAAGCCCGCATCAAACTGGATACCGGCAACTACCTCAATGCCATCGAACTGCTGGAAGCGCTGGACTCTCGTTACCCGTTCGGTGCCTACTCCAACCAGGTTCAGCTCGATCTCATCTATGCCTACTACAAGCAGGATGATACCGCCCAGGCGATCGCCAACATCGACCGTTTTATCCGCCTGAACCCGGCGCACAAGAACATCGATTACGTCTTCTATATGCGCGGCCTGACCAACATGGCGGCGGATTACAACTTCTTCCAGGATTTCCTCGGCATCAATCGGGATGACAAGGACCCCTCCTACGCCCGTCAGGCCTTCCAGGACTTCAAGACCCTGCTGCAGAACTACCCCAACAGCAGCTATGCAGCCGATGCCCGTGCCCGCATGATCGGTCTGAAGAACCGTCTTGCCCGCTATGACCTGGGGGTAGCCGAGTACTACGTCAAGCGTGACGCCCTGATCGCCGCCGCCAACCGCGCCAAGCTGATCGTCGAGACCTATCCCGACACGATGGAAACCGAGAAGGCACTGGAAATCATGGTCAACGCCTATGACACCCTGAAGATGCCGACCCTGGCCCAGCATGCCCGCGAAGTGTTGGCCAAGAACTACCCGGACAACCGTCTCGGTCGCGGCTGAGTAGCGAACGAACAATGAAAAACCGGAGCCACTGGCTCCGGTTTTTTTATGGCCGACGGCGGCACTCCGGGGTCACCGGTGCTTACCCTGCTGCTTGGCCCGCATGATGTTGATGATCTCGATGTCGGTATCCAGCATCCCCTCCCTGGAGAGGCGACCCAGGTTGGCGATGGTCTGGTCCACATCGTCCGAGACGATCCCCTCGCTCTGGGGCACGCGCAGGTTGTTGATGGCCATCAGCGAGGATTTCACCGCCGCCGAGGTGGAGGTGGAGACCTTCATGGAGCAGGCGCTGCCGGCGCCGTCACAGATGATGCCGGAGACATCGCCAATCATGTTGTTGATGCAGTGGCTGATCTGCTCGAACTGGCCCCCCAGCAGCCAGGTGATGGCGGCCCCCGATCCCATGGCGGCGGTACTGGCGGCACACAGGGCGGAGAGCTTGTTCTGGTAGGCCTTGATGTAGATGGCCACCAGGTGGCTCATCACCAGGGCACGGGCTAGCTGCTCGTCATCGGCCTTGAGGAAGCGGGCCGCGGCGACCACCGGCATGGTGGCGGCAATGCCCTGGTTGCCGGAACCGGAATTGGACATGGCGGGCAGCATGGCGCCATCCATCCGCGCATCGGAGGCGGCAGACGACAGGCGCATGGCCAGGGTCATCAGGTCGTCGGAGAGCAGCTTGCGCTCCACCTGATCGGTGAGGATCTTGCCGATGCGCAGGCCATAGCCCTGCAGCCCTTCGTCCGCCAGCGCCTGGTTCATGGTGGCCGCCTCGCGGATGAAGTCGATCTCGACCAGCGGCACCTCCAGGGCGAAGGCCACGATCTCCTTCAGGGTCATGGCGGGCTTGTCGGCCTTGGCTGGCTGGATCTGCACCCCGGGGGCGCTGTCCTGCACCATCAGCACCTCGCCATCCTTCTCCATCAGCACGATGCGGGTATGGTCCGTACAGATCACCACCCGGGCGCTGTGCCCCTCCACTTCGGCCAGCACCTCGGCGTAGAGCACGTCGGGCACATCCTTCACATCCACCTCTATGGTGGGCAGCAGCCCCTTGGCCGCCTCGACCTGATCCGGCGTGAGGCTCTTGAGCACCTCCAGACCGGCATCCGGGTTGCCACCGGTGATGCCGACAGCGGCGGCCACCGGCAGGCCGATCATGCCGGTGCCGGGCACACCGACCCCCATGCCGTTCTTGAACAGATTTCCGCTGACCCAGACGCGGGTGCGGGTCGGTACCTGCCCCAGCAGCTTGCGGCAGTTGGCCGCCGCCAGGGCGACCGACATGGGCTCGGTGCAGCCGAGGGCCGGCACCACTTCACGCTTGAGCAGGGTAATAAAGTCGGTCCATTGTGCGTTCATTGCGATGTGTCTCATGTTCATGGCGCCCGCGTGCGGGCTCGTCATTGTTGTTCGGCCAGTTCCGCCTTGTGATTGCGGATATGCAGGTAAACGGTATGGCGGGAGATGCCGAGCAGCTCGGCCACCAGTTGGGCGGCATCCTTGATCTCGAAGATGCCCATGTCGTAGAGCCGGTGCACGATCGCCTTGTTGCGCACGCTGCTGCCCAGCCCGGGATCCCTGTCCACCTTGGCGATCACCTGCGCCACCAGATCATCCACCGAGCTGGCGAAGGTCTCGGTGCCGTGGGCAGGGGGCACTGCGGGCGGGGCAAAGGTGTCAAGCAGGCTGCCAAGGGACGTGTCCAGGCTGAAATTCACGCACAGCATACCGATGGGTTTGCCCTCGCGGTTGCTGATGGTGATGGACGAGGACTTCAGCAGGGAGCCCTCCCGGGTGCGGGAAAAATAGCTGCTCCACTGGCTGCCGGCGGCACTGTGCAACTTGTCGAGCGCAAAATCGGTGACCGGCGCTCCCTCCTGGCGGCCGGTGATGTGGCCGTTGGCAATCTTGATGACGGAGGCGTGCAGACTGTCAAAGGCGTGCAGCACCACCTCGCAGCCCGGGCCAAACAGGGCGGACAGCGCCGCCACCGCAGGCTCGAAGCTGGCGATCAGATGGCGCTCTTCATCGGTCAGTGTGCTGGCGTCGCGCAAGGGAGCTACCTCGGTCATGGGGTCATCCGGTCAACGTTGGGCAAGGATATTCGAAGCGGACTCAAATAAAATTGAGCAAATCCGCTTTTTGCGCGGGCATTATGCCCGACTGGTGAGACAACACCACAAAATGTGAGCAAAATCACGACTAAAATGACAAAAAGGCCCCATGAGAGGCCTTCAAGGTGGTTTTTTGGTGCTTTTGCTCAACTTTAATTGAGCCAGGGCTCGTCAGTCAGTCCGGACAGGCAGGCAGGCACCACCGTCTGTCTGTTCCCTGCCACGGTCATCCACTCTGGTCATAAAAAAAGGGGGCCGAAGCCCCCTTTTTGTCTCATCCGGTCAACGCTTACAGCGCCTTCAGGATGGCCTCGACGCTGGCCTTGGCATCGCCAAACAGCATCTGGGTGTTCTCCTTGAAGAACAGCGGGTTCTGGACACCGGCGTAGCCAGTGTTCATGGAGCGCTTGAAGCCGATGACGTTCTGCGCCTTCCACACCTCCAGCACCGGCATGCCGGCGATGGGGCTGCCCGGATCTTCCATGGCGGCCGGGTTGACGGTGTCGTTGGCACCAATCACCAGCACCACGTCGGTGTCGGCGAAGTCATCGTTGATCTCGTCCATTTCCAGCACGATGTCATAGGGGACTTTCGCTTCCGCCAGCAGCACGTTCATGTGGCCAGGCAGACGACCGGCCACCGGGTGGATGCCGAAGCGCACCTTGACGCCGCGGTCACGCAGCTTCTGGGTGATCTCGGCCACCGGGTACTGGGCCTGCGCCACCGCCATGCCGTAGCCCGGGGTGATGATGACGGAGCTGGCGTTCTTCAGCATGTCGGCCACGTCTTCGGCGTTGGTCTCGCGGTATTCGCCCAGCTCCTGCTCGGCGGTGGAGGCCACGCCGTCGGAGCCAAAGCCTCCTGCGATCACGGAGATGAAGGAGCGGTTCATCGCCTTGCACATGATGTAGGAGAGGATGGCACCGGAGGAACCCACCAGGGCACCGGTGACGATCAGCAGGTCATTGGAGAGCATGAAGCCCGCCGCCGCTGCCGCCCAACCGGAGTAGGAGTTCAGCATGGAGACCACCACCGGCATGTCCGCACCGCCGATGGAGGCGACCAGGTGCCAGCCGAAGGCGAAGGCGATCAGGGTCATCACCAGCAGAGCGAAGGTGGAGCCACCGGCGTTGACGAAGTGGATCATCAGCGCGATGGAGACCACCACGGCCAGCAGGTTCAGCTTGTGGCGGTGCGGCAGCATCAGCGGCTTGGAAGAGATGAGGCCACGCAGCTTGCCGAACGCCACCACGGAACCGGTGAAGGTCACGGCACCGATGAAGACGCCCAGGAACACTTCCACCAGGTGGATGTTCAGCATGGCGCCGGAGAGGTGCTCGACCTGGGCGACGCTTGCCGCCTGCTCGAACGCCGCCCGGGCGGCTGCCAGGGTCGCATCCAGGTTGGAACCGACGGAGACCACCACCTCGGCGGGGGCGGAGGGGTGCAGATCGATGAAGCTGTTGAAGCCCACCAGCACCGCTGCCATGCCCACGAAGCTGTGCAGCACGGCCACCAGCTCGGGCATCTCGGTCATCTCGACCTTGAGGGCCAGACGCACGCCGATGGCGCCACCGATGGCCATGGCCAGGATGATCCAGTGGACGCCACTGGTTTCCGGGTTGAAGACGGTGGCGAGCAGGGCGATGGCCATCCCCGCGATACCGAACAGGTTGCCATGCTTGGCCGTTTCTTGCTTCGACAGTCCCGCGAGACTGAGGATGAAGAGCACGGCGGCAACGATATAGGATGCTGTTACCAGTCCTTGAGACACGTTAAACCCCCTTAATCCTTACGGAACATCTTCAGCATGCGCTGAGTGACGGTGAAGCCACCGAAGATGTTGATACTGGCAATCAGCACGGCGACAAAGGCCAGCACGGTGACCAGGGTCGACCCTTGTCCAATCTGCAACAGCGCACCGACCACGATGATGCCGGAGATGGCATTGGTGACCGACATCAGCGGCGTGTGCAGGGCGTGAGAGACGTTCCACACCACGTAGTAACCGACCACGCAGGCCAGGATGAAGACGGTGAAGTGGGAGAGGAAGGCGGCAGGCGCCACAGCGGCCACCCAACCGAAGGCGGCGATGCCGAGGGCACCGAACACGAACTTCTTGTTGGAGGGCTTGGCCTCTTCCTTCTTGGCGGCCGGTTTGGCGGCAGCAGGTTTCTGCGGGGCGGCAGAGACGGAGATGGCGGGGGGCGGGAAGGTCACTTCACCGGCCTGGACCACCGTCATGTTGCGCTGCACCACGTCTTCGAAGTCGATGGCGACGTTGCCGTCCTTCTCCTTGCACATCAGCTTCATCAGGTTCACCAGGTTGGTGCCGTAGAGCTGGGAGGATTGGGCAGGCAGGCGGCCCGGCAGATCGGTGTAACCGATCACCTTGACGCCGTTGTCGGTGACATGCAGTTCACCCGGTACCGTGTATTCGCAGTTGCCGCCGGCCTGGGCCGCCATGTCCACGATGACGGAGCCCGGCTTCATGCTGTCCACCATTTCCTTGGTGATGAGCTTGGGTGCCGGCTTGCCCGGGATCAGGGCGGTAGTGATGATGATGTCCACTTCCTTGGCCTGCTGGGCGAACAGCTCCATCTCGGCCTTGATGAACTCTTCGCTCATCACCTTGGCGTAACCGTCGCTGGAAGCGCCATCTTCGCCGCCGAAGTCCAGCTTGAGGAATTCCCCACCCATGGACTCGATCTGCTCGGCCACTTCCAGACGGGTATCGAAGGCACGCACGATGGCACCGAGGGAACCGGCGGTCCCGATGGCGGCCAGACCGGCCACACCGGCACCGATGACCAGCACCTTGGCGGGCGGTACTTTACCGGCGGCGGTGATCTGGCCGGTGAAGAAGCGACCGAACTGGTGCGCGGCTTCCACGACGGCGCGATAGCCACCGATGTTGGCCATGGAAGAGAGGGCGTCGAGGGACTGGGCACGGGAGATCCGCGGCACCATGTCCATCGCCATCACATTGATGTTGCGCTCGGAAAGCTTCTTGACCAGCTCGGGGTTCTGTGCGGGCCAGATGAAGCTCACCAGGGTGGCACCATCCTTAATTTGTGCGATTTCGGCCTCGGTCGGCGCGTTGACCTTGAAGACAAGGTCGGCTTGCCAGACGTTCGGTACCACGCTGGCACCGGCAGCCTCGAAGGCGGCATCATCGAAGCTGGCTCGCAGGCCGGCACCGGCCTCGATGGCAACCTCGAAGCCGAGCTTTTTCAGCTGCTCGACAGTGGCCGGGGTCGCTGCGACCCGGGTCTCACCGGCGAGACTCTCTCTCGGTATTCCAATCTGCATGACTATTCCCTGATGGTTAATAAACAATCATCGCCAAGTCTCTCATGTCTGAGGGGACAAGGCATGATCAAAGTGCAGGTCACGGGCCCTTTGTTATGAAAATCAGCAAGCTTCACCTCGACCTCCTGTCACGGTCAGGCCCCCGCTTTTCAGGCGCGAGGGTGATTAGTATCAAATTTTGGAGTTTTATTACAACCACGGCCCCGGGCGGGCGGGTACAGAATTCAGCCCATCCCGGACCATGATTAAAAAAAACAAACCAAATTAGGGGCTTATACCAGCAAAAAGCGCTAAAAAAAGTGATCCAACCAGTCAAAAAAAATGTTTAACCCGGCCTCTACCTTAGCGTTTTTTGTTCTTACGAAATCTGCCGTTGGCTCATCTGATGAGATGAAAAGGGAAAAAGTAACCATTTTGCAACGATCAGGGGGCCGCGTCCCCGCCTGCTGGCGGGTTCGGGCCCCCTGGTGCAACTGGGCCTTGGGCCCGTTTCAGGCGCGCTCTGCTTACCAGGCCGCCTCATAAATATGCCGGCTCTGGGCGAGATCGATGTCGCCGTGCTCACCCAGGGCGGTCATGCCGTGCTCTTCGAGCTTGGCCAGCAGGGCGTCGATCCGGGCGTCGGCCACGTAATCCCGCAGCCGGGTCTTGATCCCCATCCGCTCGAAGAAATCGCGGGTGGCGGCGATGGCACCGTCGATACGCGCCTCGTCACTTCCGCTGCGCAGATCCCAGACCCGCTCGGCGTATTGCAGCAGCTTGGCGCGCTTCTGCTCGCGCTTGGCCTGCAGCAAGGCGGGCAGCACCACCGCCAGGGTCTGGGCGTGGTCCAGACCGTGCAGGGCGGTGATCTCGTGGCCCAGCATGTGGGTGGCCCAGTCCTGGGGCACGCCGGCTCCGATCAGGCCGTTCAACGCCAGGGTGGCGCTCCACATGATGTTGGCACGCACGTCGTAGTTTTCCGGCTCCACCAGCGCCTTGGGCCCCTCTTCCGCCAGGGTCAGCAGCAGCCCTTCTGCGAAGCGATCCTGCACCTTGGCATCCACCGGGTAGGTGAGGTACTGCTCCAGGGTGTGGATGAAGGCATCCACCACCCCATTGGCCACCTGACGGGCGGGCAGGGTGTAGGTGAGCACGGGGTCGAGCACGGCGAAGCGCGGCATCACGAAGGGCGAGAAGAAGTGCTGCTTGTCCCCTGTGCTCTTGCGGGTGATGACGGCGCCCATGTTCATCTCGGAACCGGTGGCCGGCAGGGTCAGCACGCTGCCCAGAGGAATGGCGGAGGCCACCTCGCCCCCGACGGTCTCGAGGATGTGCCAGGGATCCCTGGCCGGATCGTAGTGAGCGGCCGCGGCGATGAACTTGGAACCGTCCAGCACGGAGCCGCCACCCACTGCCAGCAGGAAGTCGATCTTCTCGGCGCGGGCCAGTTCGACGGCACCCATCAGGGTCTCGTAGGTGGGGTTGGGCTCGATGCCGCCAAATTCAAACAGGGTCAGGCCGGCCAGCTCGCTGCGGATCTGGTCCAGCAGGCCGCTGCGCACCACGCTGCCACCGCCGTAGGTGACGAGGATGCGGGCGTCGCTGCGGATCTGGCCGCGCAGCTGGGCCACCTGGCCCTTGCCGAACAGCACCTTGGTGGGGGTGTGCAGGATGAAGTTGTTCATGGGATCTCCCGGGGTGGTCGTAGTCGGTAAGGTATGGGTTGCATTTTTCTCTTATAACCCCCTACCATCAAGGGAGCTTTCTGCCGATTTCTTGCCTATTTCTACTGAGCCTGGATAAATGAGTACAAATCAGCCCATCGCGGCGACCCACCAGTCCGCCCTCGCCAGCCGACTCGCCGCCCTGGCACCCCACCCGGGGATCACCGCCGCCCCCGTGCCCGGCGTGCACCTCATCTACACCACGGAGCATCACGACCGCATCCCGGTGCTCTACCGCCCGCGCATGATCATCATCCTGCAGGGGCACAAGGTGGGCTATCTCTCGGACTTCACCTTCCGCTACGACCCCGAGCACTACCTGATGATGACCCTGCCGCTGCCCTGCGAGTGCGAGTGCTTCGCCTCCCCCGAATCCCCTCTGGTGGGGCTCTCGGTGGAGATCGACGTGGCGGCGCTGCAGGCCCTGCTGCTGGAGATGGGGGACGCGGCCCCCGCCCCGGCGGAACCGGGTCGCGGCGTGGTCTCCGTGCCCCTCTCCGAGACCATGCTCTGCGCGGTGGAGCGCCTCATCGACGTGATGGACAAACCGCTCCACGCCCGGGTGCTGGGGCCCCAGATCGTGCGCGAGATCCTGTTCCACGCCCTGCACGAAGGGGGGGCCCCCGCCCTGCTGGCCATGGCCAGCCGTCACAGCCAGGTGAGCCAGATCGCCCGGGTGCTGCGTATCATGGAGCAGCGCTTTACCGAGAACCTGACGGTGGAGGAGCTGGCCCGGGAGGCGAACATGAGCGTCTCGGCCTTCCACCACCACTTCAAGGCGGCCACCGCCACCTCACCCCTGCAGTACATCAAGACCCTGCGCCTGCACCGGGCGCGGCTGATGATGCTGCACGACGGCCTCAAGGCCGGGGTGGCGGCGGACAAGGTAGGCTACGAGAGCGGCTCCCAGTTCAGCCGCGAATACAAACGCTTCTTTGGCAACACCCCGAGCGAACACGCGGCACGCTTCCGCTCGGGACAACTGCGTATCGTGGAGGGATGACATGCGCACACTGATCCTGCTCGTTCTGACCCTGCTGGCCACCGCCTGCACCGGCATTCCACCGGGACACCAGGTGGTCAAGCCCTTCCAGCTCGACCGCTACCTGGGCACCTGGTACGAGGTGGCCCGCCTCGATCACGGCTTCGAGCGCGGCCTGAACCGGGTCACCGCCACCTACAGCCTGCGGGATGACGGCGGTGTCAGGGTGATCAACCGGGGGCAGGACGAACAGGGGGAATGGCGCGAGGCCGAGGGGCGCGCCTACTTCGTGGGCGACAGCGACGAGGGGCGCCTCAAGGTGAGCTTCTTCGGCCCCTTCTACGGCAGCTACAACGTGCTGGCGACGGACTATGACCTCTCCCTGGTGAGCAGTTACAACCTCCAGTACCTCTGGATCCTCTCCCGCACGCCCCATCCCCCCAAAGAGAAGGTAGAGGCCCTGGTCGAGCGGGCCCGGGGGCTCGGCTTTGCCACCGACCGGCTGATCTGGGTCAGCCAGGATCCGGCGGGGAACGCCCCATGAGGATCTTCCAGGCCACCCCCGGGGACATTCCCCGGGTCACCCCCCTGTTCGTGGAATACCGGGCGTTCTACCGGCTGCCAGCCCGGCCCGAGGCCGCCGAAGCCTTCCTGCTGGAGCGCTGCACCGCCGGGGAGTCGGTGCTCTTCTTGGCCCAGAGCGAGGCGGGAGAGGTGCTGGGATTTGCCCACCTCTATCCCCTGTTCTGCTCCCTCGCCCTGAAGCCCATCTGGCTGCTGTACGATCTGTTCGTGGCGCCGGCGGCCCGCCAGCAGGGGGTGGCCCAGGCGCTGCTGGCGCGGGCCGATCGCCACGGCCAGGAGACGGGCGCCGCCTTCCTGATGCTGAGCACCGCCACCGACAACCGGCAGGCTCAGGCCCTCTACGAAGGGCACGGCTACCAGCGGGACAACGAGTTCTACAGCTACATCAAGCCTCTCTGAGCCTCTGCCTGCGCCCGTTGCAGGGCCAGGACCCGGCATTATTCAGCGGGTGCATGACGAAATAATATCCATACACAGGATGAATAAAGGCGACCCCGGGGTCGCCTTTGTCACATCCGGGTCGCAGCCTAGAGCCGGAAGCGCCCGATCTCCTGCTCCAGCCGCTCGGTGAGAGACTTGAGCTGGGCCGCCTGGGCGGCCTCTTCACCAGCCTGGGCCGCCAGCGCCTGGGAGACGTGGCGGATATTCTCGGTGTTGCGGCTGATCTCGCCGGTCACCGAGGTCTGCTCCTCGGCCGCCGCCGCGATCTGGGTCGCCATGTCGCTGATGGCGCCGATGGCCTCGTTGATCCGGCCCAGGCTGAGATTCGCCGCTTCGGCGTCCTCCACGCTGGTGCCCGCCAGCTGGCGGCTGGTCTCCATGCCGCCCACCGCCTTGCGGGTGGTCTGCTGCAGCGCCTCGATCATCTGCTGGATCTCGGCGGTGGAGTCGTGGGTGCGGCGCGACAGCACCCGCACCTCGTCCGCCACCACGGCAAAGCCGCGCCCCTGCTCCCCGGCCCGGGCCGCCTCGATGGCGGCGTTCAGGGCCAGCAGATTGGTCTGCTCGGCGATGCCGCTGATGGTGGCCAGAATGCCGCTGATCTGCTGGGCGTGGCCATCCAGCTCGTGGATGGTCTGGCTGGCGTCGGAGACCTCCCCCGCCAGCCCCGTGATGCTGCGCTGGCTCTGGCCGACCTGGGACTGGCCGGCCACCGCGAGGCGCACCGCATCGCCGGCGGTGTTGGCGGCAAACTCGGCGTTGCCGGCGATCTCCTGGGTGGCGGAGGCCATCTCGGTCACCGCGGTCGCCACCATGACGATCTCGTCCTGCTGCTGGCGCACCCGCTGGCTGCGGGCCTCGGCCCCCGCCGCCTGGGTGCGGGACTGGGCCGCCAGCTCGACGGTGACGTCCCGCAACCGGCTGACAATGCCGTGCAGTCGCGCCACGAACTGGTTGAAGTTCTGGGCCAGCTGCCCCACCTCATCCTGGCTGCGGGTGGCAATCTGCACCGTGAGATCCCCCTCCCCGTGGGCGATGTCGGCGAGCGCCCTAGAGACCCGTCCCAGATCCGCGAACAGGTAGTTGAACATGGCGATGAGCAGGGCACCGAACACCAGCAGCAGTACCAGGGTCAGCCCCACCAGTTGCCACAGCAGGGAGGCGAGCGGCGCCTCCAGCACCTCCTTGTACATCACCATGGCGAGCAGCCAGTCGGTGCCGGGCACGCCCTGCACCGAGAGCAGCACCTCGCGCCCGTTCAGGTTGGCGCCGTGCAGTTCGCCGTCGCGGCTCCACGCATCCAGCGCCGCCCCGGTGAGACCGGGATCCAGCTCCGCCACCTGCTTGAGCGCCAGCTCCTTGTTCGGGTGGCCGACGATGAGGCCGGTGCGATCGAGCAGCATGGCGTAGCCCTCCCCCTGCACCTTCATGGCCAGCACCTCGTCGATGAGGGCGTCGAGGGAGAGATCCGCCCCGGCCACCCCAATCACCCGGCCCTGATGGCTCACCGGCTCGGCCAGGGTCACCACCATCTGCTGCATGGTCACGCTGACATAGGGCGGCGTGACGATGAGCTTGCCCGCCTTGTCGGCGTTCTGGTACCAGGGGCGGGCCCTGGGGTCATAGTTGGCGGTGTTGAGGGCGGGATCGTGGCGGGTCATCTCCCCCTGCGCCGAACCAAAATAGGTGAGGCCGAAACCGCCGGAGGTGCGGGTCTGCAACAGGTGGGGCACCAGGGCCGTGTCGGGGTCGCGCGCAATGACGGCGGCCAGGGCGTCGACCGCGTGCTTGCGATCCTCAAGCCAGTTGCCGATGGCCACCGAGTGGGCGTGGCCGTAGTTGACCGCCTCGCTCTGGATGGCGTCAAGGGTGCGGGATTTGAGGGTGTGGAAGGCGACAATACCGAGCAGGGCTGCCATCAGCAGCACTACCCCCAGGCTGGCCGCGAGCAGCTTGCCGCGCAACGAGAGAGTCATGACAACGAATCCTTGTGGTAGCCGGGGGCCGGGAATACCCCCATCTTGGTAGTTCTATCGGCACAATCATGAACGGTCTTTAGTGAATCCTGATATTTTTTCATCTATCAACAACAGAACGCACTACCCGCAACAGGCTGTTCACTATTCCATGCTGACACCCGCAGGCACCACAAGGCCGCCCTAAGGCGGCCATGAGGTCAGGTCGCGGATGACGGGCAGGCACCGGCAGAGCAGGCCAGCGCCCGCTGACCTGTCTCTTGAGGGCGGTTTCAGGTGCCTGCAAAGAGGGTTGGCGGGCAGGGTTGAGCATCCATCAGGAACCGAGCTGGTACTCCCCCTGTTGCCCCCCTCTCGACAACGTGGGCTGTGCTAGATTGGGTATCCCGTTTTCAAGGAGAACCCGCTGCCATGCCACGAAATATCGAGATCAAAGCCCGCATAGCCGGGGTCGATGACCTTATCCCCAGAGCCGCGGCCATCGCCGACAAGGGCCCCGTCGACATCGCCCAGGACGATACCTTCTTTCGCTGTGAATCGGGCCGCTTCAAATTGCGGACGCTCTCCCCGTCGGCAGGCCAGCTCATCTTCTACCGCAGGCCTGATCAACAGGGTCCGAAGGAGAGCTACTACCACATCACGCCAACGAACGAGCCGGACAAGCTGCGGGAAACGCTCACCCTGGCTTGCGGCCAGATTGGCAGAGTGCGAAAACAGCGGACCCTGTTTCTGGTGGGCAGAACCCGGATCCATCTCGACCGGGTTGAAGGGCTGGGTCACTTCCTCGAACTGGAAGTGGTGCTGGAAGATGACGAGCCGCGCGAGGTGGGGATGCAGGAAGCTCACGACATCATGGCGCGTCTCGGTATCGAGCCCTCCCGGTTGATCGAAGGCGCCTATCTGGATCTCCTGCTGCAACGACAACCCTGAGTGATTCACAACAACAAGGCCGCCTCAAGGGCGGCCTTTTACTGTCCGGCGGTTGGGTTATTTGACCCGCGCCAGCGCCGTGTTGATCCTCAGGTTGGTCGCCTCCAGCCCCGGCTGCTGGCCGTAGAAGTCGAACGCCAGCTCGACACCGGGGCGAAACAGCAGGCAGTGGGTGGAGCCGCCGAAGTGGAACATGCCGAGCTGCTCCCCCTTCGCGATCCGCTGCCCCGGCTGCACCGTCACCTCGCAGCTCGACACCTCGGCCATCCCCACCGGCACCACGCACATCAGGCCGATTTTGGGGTTGTCCGCCTCGATGAAGATGAGTGCCCGGGTCGCCACTGCGGTGAGGAAGGGCTGGGACTGGTTCGGGGCGCTGGGGTCGGGCCCCGCCGGGCTGTCGAAACCCTGGTGGCGGTTGGCCAGGTAGTAGCTGCCGTTGACCACCTTGACCGAGCGCACCGTGCCGCTCACCGGGCTGTGCCAGCGGTGATAGCTGAGGGCGCTGAGGAAGGCCTGATAGAGGGTGCCCCCCTCGAACGCGGCGGCGCGCGGGTCGAAGTCCAGCAGGTTGTCCAGGGAATAGGGCTGCCCCTTGAGCCAGAACGCGTCCTGCCGCTGTACCCCGGTCACCACCTGCAGCGGGGCCGATTCGCAGGCGTTGGCGATCACGCTGTCATCGTCCGGGGCCGTCACCGGCCGCACGCCGGGGCAGAAGCGGCGGGTGAAGAAGTCGTCCCAGCTGGCGAAGCCCTCGTATTCCTCTCCCGGCGCGGTGTGGAAGATCCCCTCGAAGCGCTCTGGGGTGGGGTTGTCGCCGGCCCCGAGCGCCCCCTGCGCCACCTTGACCATCTCCCGTTTCGCCACGTCACCCAGCCAGGGGACGATCAGGGTCTGGCGATCCAGGGGGCTCACCGACTCCGTCAGCACATAACGGGACGCGGGACTTTGCAGGAAGTCGGCCCAGTAGCCGAGGATTTTGCGCAGTTGCTGGTTCACCAGCGCATTGGCAAAGAAGTCGTACCCGGCAGCCGTCGCCATGGGCCAGTTGAGCAGGGCATTGATGGGGAATCCGATCAGCCCGGCGGGCTCCTGGGTCTGCACATCCTGATAGGCTTCCGGGGCCGTGGTCATGATGCCGTTGAGCAACTGCAGGAACTCATCGAAGCTGCGCACCTGGACCTGACCGAGCGGCGTGCTGTGCTCATGCTGCCACGCCTCGTCAAACATCCCCTGGGCCTGCTGATGCAGGAGGGGATCCTGCTCCACCAGCGCCTTCAATCCGGCGATCGGGGCCACCAGCGGGCGAGGCTGGCGGGTGACCGCCTGACGCAGCCGCTGTACCCAGCGCGCCACATGGGCCTGATCCCGGGGGACCCAGCCACCGGCATGGGCATGGGGGTGACGCGTATCCACTGCCTTGTTCATCGCTCTCTCCTTGTTGAAGCGCCTTGGGCCCGCCGGATGCGATGCGCCTGAAGGCGCCATCTGGCAGGAAGCAAGGTGTAGCACAGGGGAAAAGCGGCCTCCATTGACAGAAATGGCAGCGGCGAAGCGGAGAAAAAGAGGCTAACGGAGGCGGTGGCAAACGCCGCAAATGCGAAAGGCCAGCTCAATGAGCTGGCTTTTCTGAAAAATGGCAGGGGCGGCAGGACTCGAACCCGCAACCATCGGTTTTGGAGACCGCTGTTCTACCAATTGGAACTACGCCCCTGCAACAAACGAGGCGTAGTATACAAAGCGGAGGTCAAAGGTAAAGGCTTTTTTTCTCACTTTCGATGCGATCGAACAAATGACGAGCAGATCCCCGCAATTCCAACAAGGAGCGGGGGTAAGCTGCTGTATTTGCAGCCCCGACGGGGTAGGAATGGGACACAAATGGGGGTAGGGTGAAACCAGGCTCAGGGAGGCTGCCCATGCTCAATTACCGACTGCTGCAACAGCTTGCGCCCCTCAACTTCCGGGATGAGCGCAAGACGGAGACCCTGGCCGACTATCTGGACAGAGTCTCTCCCCTGGTGCCCTCCATTCCCTCCAATGTGCTCGCCCAGTGGATTTACCGTCATTGGCGCGGTTTTGAATCCAACTGGAGCTTTATCGATCTCGCCAGCCACCAGTTCGAGTGCGAGCACTGGCCCACCGCGCAGATTATCGAGCAGATAGACTCCCGCCACATGGAGGTGATCGATCGCTGGGGCGAGATGCTGCGCAGCAACCGCTACGTGCGCCGCTCCTGGCTCGGCGATGACATGCTGCACCGGGGCACCTGGTCCGAGCCTGTCATCGTCCTCGCCACCGCCCCGGGAACCTGCTACCCGGACGGTCACCCCCTGCCCCATCCCTACTGCCTGCTGGAGGGGCACCACAGGCTCGGCTACCTGCGCAGCATGGCCGCCGATGGCGCCCCCTTGCAGGCGCAACACGCACTCTGGATTTGTCGACCCGTTCGCGGTACTTAAACGTTTTTCTGGGCAAATCCTGCCTCTGAAATAAATTTTTGACAATTCAAAAACCAGCCCTATAATCGGTGCGGTTTTGAAAAAGGTCGGGACAGGACAATGCCGTTTTTGATGAAAAAAGCAGCCTTGCAGACGGGTGGAGCGCACCAGAGCGGCCCCGTTGTTTCCGGTTCCCGTCCCACAGATCCCCCGTTTTTTTTGAAAAGAGCCCCTGTTTCAGGGGCTTTTTTTTGTGCCGGAAAAACCTTCATTGATGCCAAAGGGAATGCAGACGATGACCAATCCACTCTATAACAAACACGTCATCTCCATCTCGGATCTGACCCGGTCCGACATGGAACTGGTGGTCGCCACCGCACAGCGGTTGAAGGCCGAACCCGACAGCCGCCTGCTGAAAGACAAGCTGGTCGCCAGTTGCTTCTTCGAAGCCTCCACCCGCACCCGTCTCTCCTTCGAGACCGCGGTCCAGCGCCTGGGCGGCAACGTCATCGGCTTCGCCGACGGCGGCAACACCAGCGCCAAGAAGGGTGAGACTCTGGCCGACTCCATCAAGATCATCGGCTCCTACACCGATGCGGTGGTGATGCGCCACCCGAAGGAAGGGGCAGCCCGTCTGGCCTCCGAGTTCTCCCGGGTGCCGGTCATCAACGGCGGTGACGGCTCCAACCAGCATCCCACCCAGACCCTGCTCGACCTCTTCTCCATCCACGAGACCCAAGGCAAGCTGGACGGCCTCAACGTCGCCTTCGTCGGTGACCTGAAGTACGGCCGCACCGTCCACTCCCTGGCCCAGGCCCTGAGCCTGTTCAACTGCCGCTTCTTCTTCATCTCGCCGGAGGCGCTGGCCATGCCGGACTACCTCTGCGAGGAGCTGGAAGAGAAGGGCATCCGCTTCAGCGTGCACGAGACCATGGAAGAGGTGATGCCGGAGCTCGACATCCTCTACATGACCCGCGTCCAGAAGGAGCGCTTCGACGAGACCGAGTACAAGCACATGGCCGCCAAGTTCGTGCTGGAGCTGGCGACTCTGGAAGGGGCCAAGCCCACCATGAAGATCCTCCATCCCCTGCCCCGGGTTGACGAGATCGAGGTCGCCGTCGACAAGACCCCCCACGCCTACTACTTCCAGCAGGCAGAGAACGGGGTCTATGCCCGCCAGGCACTGCTGGCACTGGTACTGAACGAAACCGTCTAAGGGAAAGGGGAACATCATGTCCGAGAAGAACCAACTGCAAGTCGAAGCCATCCGCCACGGCTCCGTCATCGACCACGTCCCCGCCGGCCAGGGCATCAAGATCCTCAAGCTGTTCCAGCTGATCGAGACCCAGGAGCGGATCACCGTCGGCTTCAACCTCAAATCCGGCGCCCTCGGCAAGAAGGATCTCATCAAGATCGAGAACACCCGTCTGACCGAGCAGCAGGCCAACCAGCTCGCCCTGTTCGCCCCCAAGGCCACCGTCAACATCATCGAAGACTTCGTGGTGGTGAAGAAGCACCAGCTGGCGCTGCCGGAGTTCATCGAAGGGGTCTTCCACTGCCCCAACTCCAACTGCATCTCCCACAACGAACCGGTGGAGAGCTACTTCCGGGTGCGCGAGGTGAAAGGGGCGGTGCGGATGAAGTGCAAATACTGCGAGAAGTCCTTCACCCAGGACATCGTCAGCGAACGCTACTGATTTCCTGCCGACAAAAGATATCCATGTGGGCCCCATTGGGCCCATTTTTGAACCCTGTCACATCACTTATTCCCCCTTTGGTTATAATTTGCCATCCCGTAATGGATATACCTCGCTCATCCCCTGCTTGAGTGCTCCTCATTAGTGTTTTTCGCTATGAAAAGCCGGAACGACAGACTGGGCGAGACCGCCATCGCTCATCGCCAAAGGAAGTCGCCATGGTCAACACCCTCAGCCGCCCAGCAGAACCAGAGTCCGACCTGGCCCAGCTCGACGCCTGCCGCCAGATCATCGGCCAGCACTGTTACAGCACCCAGGAGGAGATCCGCCGCGAGCTCTCCGCCCGCGGTTTTGCGGACATCAGCCAGTCCACCATCTCCCGCCTGCTGCGCCGTCTCGGGGTCGCCAAGGCCCAGAACGCCAACGGCAAGAAGGTCTACACCCTGGTGGACGAGCAGCTAGAGCCCGCCGGCAGCACCCGCTCCATCCACGACATGGTGCGCGCCGTGGTCCACAACCAGCAGATGGTGCTGGTGCATACCACCCCGGGGGCCGCAACCGTGGTGGCTCGCCTGCTGGATCGCAACGCCAATCCCGAGATCCTGGGGGCCGTGGCCGGCAACGACGTGGTACTGATCGCCCCGCGCCACATCAGCCGAACCCGCCAGGCTCACGCTGCCGTGGTGCGCACCCTGGAAAACGCCCGCTGACCCCTGCTGGATGCCAGAAGGCGACCCCGGGGTCGCCTTTTTGTTGCCCGCGCGGCAAGGAGTCAGACCACGGGAGAGGCCGGGCGCCCCGCCTTGCCTGCCATAAAAAACGGGAGCCCCAGGCTCCCGTTGTTGTCCCTATGTCTGTCGGCATTCATGCCAGCACGGCGCCCAGGCTCAGGCAGAGCACGATCAGCACGGTCAGCATGCCGAGCAGCGGGGCCACCCACTTCAGCCAGCGCACATAGGGCACCTTGGCAATGGCCAGCCCCCCCATGACCACGGCGGAGGTCGGGGTCACCAGGTTCACCAGGCCGGAAGCGGACTGGTAGGCGGTGACCACCAGCTCACGGCCCACGTTGGCGAAGTCGGCGAGCGGCGCCATGATCGGCATGGTCAGCACCGCCAGACCGGAGGAAGAGGGCACCAGGAAGGAGAGCACCACTTCCAGCACGAACATCACGTTGATGAAGACGATGGTGGAGAGGCCGGTCACTATCCCCTCTGCACTGTGCAAAATGGTGTGGGTGATCATGCCGTTGTCCATCACCACCACGATACCGCGGGCGATACCGATGATGAGGGCCACACCGAGCAGATCGCGGGCACCGTCGATGAAGTTGGAGGTCAGCTCCTCCTCGCTCATGCGGGAGATGACACCGACGATGATGGCGGCAGCCAGGAACACGCCGGAGATCTGCGCCATCCACCAGCCCAGCACGGCCACCCCGTAGATCATCACGGCGAAGGCGGCGACGAAGATGCCCAGCACGATCTTGCGGGTGGTGGTGAACTCCAGCATCTGGTCGCTCTTGTTGCCAAGGAAGTGGGCACGGTTCTCTTCCCACTTGTCGGCCACCAGGGACTTGCTGGGATCGCTTCGCACCATCTTGGCGTAACGCATCACATAGGCCACGCAGATCAGCCAGCCGGCCACCAGCATGGCGACCCGCAACCAGATGCCGTCGGTGAAGGAGATGCCGGCCGCGTTGGCGGCGATCACGGTGGCGAACGGGTTGATGGTGGAACCGAGAGTACCGATACCGGCTCCCAGCAGCACGGTCGCGGCAGCCACGACAGGGTCGAAGCGGGCGGCCATCATCACCGGCACCAGCAGGGTGTAGAACGGCAGGGACTCTTCCGCCATGCCGTAGATGGTACCCCCTGCGGCGAACAGCGCCATCAGGATGGGGATCATCCACTCTTCACGGCCACGCAGGCGATCGGTGACGCGCTCGATACCGGCATCGATGGCACCTGTCTTGGTCACGATGCCAAGGAAGCCACCGATGATCAGGATGAAGAGGGAGACGTCGATGGCGCCAGCCTCATAGGTGTCGTGGTTGTAGAGACCGTCGATGGGTGCCAGCAGCACGTCGACGATCCCCTGGGGATTGGCATCCACCAGTTTGTAGGTACCGGCCACCGGCACTTCCTTGCCGAGGGCCTCGTTCATGGTCATCTCGTATTTGCCGGCCGGCACTATCCAGCTCAGGGCGGCCACCAGGGCGATCAGCACAAACAGTATCGTGTAGGCTGACGGGAACTTGAATTTGGTCATGGTCCAGCTTCCTTCTGTGGGTGTGGTATCCATGCAGGCTGCGGGTCGTAGGGTTGGAGGTATTATGCCGCTGTCACATGGTTGAAAAGCCGGGGGTCACCCCCCGGCACCACTGACGACCTTAGTCGCCCAGCGTAGCAACCATCACTGCCTTGATGGTGTGCATCCGGTTTTCGGCCTCATCGAAGACGATGCTGTGCTCTGATTCGAACACGTCCTCGGTCACTTCCAGGCCCTTCATGCCATATTTGTCGGCCACTTCCTTGCCCATGGTGGTCTCATCGTTGTGGAACGCCGGCAGGCAGTGCATGAACTTCACATCCGGGTTCTTGGTCGCGTTGATGACATCCATGTTGACCTGATACGGGGTCATCAGTTTCACCCGCTGATCCCAGGCTTCCTTCGCTTCACCCATGGAGACCCAGACGTCGGTGTAGAGGAAGTCGGCACCCAGCACACCCTCTTTCACGTCTTCGGTCAGGTGGATGCGCGCACCGGTCTCTTCGGCGATGAGGCGGCAGGTGGCAACCAGCTCCTCTTCCGGCCAGAAGGCTTTCGGCGCCACCAGACGGATGTCCATGCCCATCTTGGCGGCACCCACCATCAGGGAGTTGCCCATGTTGTTGCGGGCGTCACCCAGGTAGGCGAACTTGATCTGATCCAGACGTTTGCCCTTGCCGTGCTCCAGCATGGTCATGAAGTCCGCCAGGATCTGGGTCGGGTGGAATTCGTTGGTCAGGCCGTTCCAGACCGGCACACCGGCGTGGGCCCCCAGCTCTTCGACGATCTCCTGGCCATAGCCGCGGTATTCGATGCCGTCATACATGCGGCCCAGCACCCGGGCGGTGTCCTTCATGGACTCCTTGTGACCGATTTGGGAACCGCTCGGGCCGAGGTAGGAGACCTGGGCGCCCTGGTCGAAGGCCGCCACTTCGAACGCACAGCGGGTGCGGGTGGAGGTCTTCTCGAAGATCAGGGCAATGTTCTTGCCGACCAGATGCTTGCGCTCATAGCCACCGTATTTGGCTTTCTTCAGGTCGATGGCCAGATCGATCATGTATTGGATTTCGCGTGGGGTGAAGTCCAGCAGTTTCAGGAAGTTACGGTTACGCAGATTAAAAGCCATGATGAGTTCTCTCTATATTTGTTCAGACCAATTTGGCAGTGTCATTGACTACGCAGTTGTTCAGACCAGAGCCTTGGCTCAGGCATTGACGGTATTGGTGGCGACGATGTTGGTGCCGGCTTCCCCCTTGAGGATGGCGAGGCCATCTTCCAGGGAGCCGATGCCGACCATGCCGCCGGTCGCCTTGACGAATTCGCAGGAGGCTTCGACCTTGGGCCCCATGGAGCCGGCATCGAACTTGACGCCAGCCAGCTCGTCCGGGCTGGTGACCCGCAGCGGACGCTGGGTCGGTTTGCCCCAGTCCAGGTAGACGGCATCGGCATCGGTCAGGATCAGCAGGGCGTCGGCCTTGATCTGCTTGGCCAGGTAGGCGGCAGACATGTCCTTGTCGATGACGGCTTCGATGCCGGTCAGGCTCTGGCCATCCCAGGTCACCGGGATGCCACCACCACCGGTACAGATGATGAGGTGGCCCTGGGCGATCAGGGTTTCGATGGCGTCGCCTTCGACGATGCGCTGGGGCAGCGGGGACGGCACCACGCGGCGGAAGAACTTGCCGTCTGCCTTGACCGACCACTGCTTCTCGGCAGCCAGGGCGCGGGCCTCCACTTCTTCATAAACCGGGCCGATAAACTTGGTCGGGTTGGCAAACGCCGGATCTTGCGGGTCGACCTGCACCTGGGTCAGCAGGGCGGTGACGTTGCGGCTCGGCATCAGGTTCTTCAACTCCTGGATCAGCATGTAGCCGATCATGCCCTGGGACTCGGCACCCAGCACATCCAGGGGATAGGGGGAGACCTTGGTGTAGGCGCTGTTTTGCAGGGCCAGCAGGCCGACTTGCGGGCCGTTGCCGTGCACCAGCACCACGTTGTAATCCTCGGCGATGCGGGCGATGGTCTTGGCGGCGGTGGCGATGTTCTTGCGCTGGATGTCGGCTTCCAGAGGTTCACCGCGGCGGAGCAGGGCATTGCCCCCCAGGGCGACGACGACAGTTGGTTTTTTCATGGGTGTTACTCTCGAATTCGTGTGTGTGTGGCGCCAGCCTCTGCCGGCGCCACGCCGTCTTGTCAGATGCCGTCACGTTCCATCGGGCAGCTCATGCAGCGGGCGCCGCCGCGACCACGTCCCAGCTCTTCACCCGGGATGGGCAGCACAGTGATGCCGGCCTTGTCGTACTTCTCGTTGGTGTAGGTGTTGCGCTCGTAACCCACCACCACGCCGGGGCGCACGGTCAACACGTTGTTGGCGTCGTTCCACTGCTCCCGCTCGGCCTCGAAGCTGTCGCCGCCGGTGGTGATGAGCCTGAGCTGATCCACCCCCAGCGCCTTCTCGATGGCGGTCACGAAGTAACCCTCTTCCTTGATGTTCATCCCGGTGGCACCGCCCGGGGTCAGGCTCCAGCAGTTCACATCCTTGCGGATGACTTCCGGATAGACGGAGAAGGTGTCGACATCCATGTGGGTCATGACGGTGTCGAGGTGCATGCAGCTGCGGTGTTTCGGCAGCTCCATGGCGATGACCTGCTTGGCCTGACCGTGCTTGAACAGGCTGCGGGCCAGGTGCTCCACCCCTTGTGGCGTGGTGCGCTCGGACATGCCGATGAGCACGGCGCCACGGCCGATGACCAGGACGTCGCCCCCTTCGATGGTGGAGTTGTCGTAGTCGCGCTCCTCGTCACCGAAGTACTTGATGAACTCCTGACCGGCAAACTGCGGGTGCCAGCGGTAGATGGCCTTCACGTGGTTGGTCTCGCGACGACGGGCGGCCTTGGCCATGGGGTTGATGGAGACGCCGCCATAGACCCAGCAGGAGGTATCGCGGGTGAAGAGGTGGTTGGGCAGCGGTTCGATGATGAAATCGGTCGGGGCATGCATGCCGACCACCATGTTGACGCCGCTGTAGGGCATCTCGGAGTAGGTGAGGCCGCCGGAGAGGATGCGGGCCAGCTCGCGGTGAGGCATGTCCGCCAGGAAGCAGCGCACGTCGTTGGCCAGGGCAGTGCCGAGGCGATAGTCGGAGACCTGGTGTTGCAGCAGCCAGGCTTTGGCTTCCGGCACGTCCAGGGTTTCCGCCAGCAGATTGGTCAGGAGGAAGACTTCGACATTCTGATCGCGCAGTACCTGAGCGAATTTGTCGTGCTCCTGACCGGCACGTTCCACGGACAGGACGTCGTCAAACAGCAGATCCTGGCAGTTGGAAGGGGTCAGACGCTTCAGACTGAGGTTGGGGCGGTGCAACATGACACGGCGCAACTGGCCAACTTCAGAACCTACATAAAATTTGCTCATGATGATATTCCGTCTAGCAGTGGTCCCTGCGAGTGATTGAATAGATTCCTTCTATTCAGGCTCGTGGCTAAGGCGGGATATTCTTTATGTAGGGTACTCGGCTTGTGTTCTATCCTGCCCTTGCCTTTCGACGCAGAGATTAGGTCTGGCAACTCCACCAAACTTGGACATTGATCACATTCACCCGAGACTGCATAAATTCAGAAGTTAATTTATGATGGAGTTTACATATCTGACATTTCCCTCACCCTCCATCCGGCATAAATACGCAATAAAGCCCCAATATATTCCACAAAGAACGCAATTTCATTCATCCATGATATCCATAAATGGATAGCCATAAATAAAAAACATCAAACAAATCATTACATTAAAATCAAAACGCTCATTTTTTGAATAAAGTTCACCCACCTTTGAATTTATCCTCGCTTATCATCCCGTTTGCTCTCACATAAATAATCACCTGCTCCTTTATCGCTGAATAATCCATCTCTTGTCCCAGATCATGGCGGCCCGTCCGGGCCAGATGGCGAGCCTCATCGCCAAGTCGTGTGCACTATCTCTTTTATATGGATATGCATTTTGCACGCATCCTGATGGCGACTTTTTCACCGACCGGAGTGCAACCGGGATTCAAAGTTTTTTCATTAGTTGAATTTTTTCAGTCACCTTGCGCCGATTTCGGGTTCGCCTTAACTCAAAAAGTGATGCTTGTCACATTCGTTCCCGTCACCAAGGAGATAACCATGAAGATCCCGTCGCTGTTTCTGCTCGTCGCCCTGGTCCTGCCCATGACACCGGCTCTAGTGCATGCCCAGGGAGCCCCCGCCATGCCGCTGGTGGTCTGTCACGTTGACCAGGCACCCCAGATGCTGGTACCCGCCTACCTATGCCAATGGCACGGTGGCAGCCAGCATCCCTGACCCTCTCGCCCAAGGGGAGGCGAGCTCCTCTTGGGTCATCCCCGCTTTACCTCCTTTATCTCCTGAATGGGATCCGGACCACGCCACCAGCATCATGCCCATTGCCCTCCTCCACCCTCATCTGCGATCGACACTGACCGGCCTCCCCGGATTCTGAACCGCAGTTAAACGCCTTGTGAGACATTCGCCATCGACTGCGTAAGCAAAGCACCAATAAAATTCTCGCCATAGTCGGAAGATGCGCGTGAAAAAACAGCATGAGAGATCATTAAAACCATGATTTTAAAAAAGATAACTTCACTATCCTTTCGCGGGAAACCAGTTTGAAAAAAACGTTTTTCAGCATGTCATTGTCGCCCTGCGCGAAATCCTTATAGTTACTCCTGCACGGACGCAATGAAGTCGGTCAGGAAGACTGGCTGCCAGGGTTGGGCAAATGGACTCACCACAGGATGTGGTAAAGGACACCTCCCAGGACGGAGAAAGTGCGACGGGAACGGATGACTCGTCAGGCCATGATGGCTAAAGGACACCCCAAAGGATTGGGAAGGGGAAACCTAAAGGAAGAGGTATAGTCAGGGATTGCAGGGAGCAACTTCGTTCAAGGATATGAGCGATAAGACTATCGGGGGCGACGCAAGTCGCCCCCATCTTTTTTGGGCCTTTTTCACGTCTGCCCGCTGATGGGTCACCCCGGCCACGATATTGCTGGCCAGGGTACCCGGGACTCGCCCAGCCGGCGCTATTCCAGCCGGAAGTGCCCCACTATCTCCCGCAGCCTGTCATAGGTGCGCTGCATGGCGTTCGAGCTGTCCACGGTGCGCTCGCCATTCCCCTTGAGCTGGGTGATCACCTCGGCGATGGCACTCATGTTGCGATTGATCTCCTCGGCAACGGCACTCTGCTCCTCCGCGGCCGTGGCGATATGGCTGATGAGATCGTTGATCTCCACCACTTCTCCTGCCATCAGATCCAGTGACGCATTCACCTTGCTGGTGTTTTCCGCCGCATCCTGGCAACTCTGCCGGGTGTTGCCCATGGCGGCCACCACGGTCTGGGTGCCCCGTTGCAGCCGGGTCAGCATGGTCTGGATCTCGGCAGTGCTCTTCTGGGTGCGTCCCGCCAGAGAGCGCACTTCGTCCGCCACCACCGCAAACCCCCGCCCCTGCTCACCAGCCCGGGCCGCCTCGATGGCGGCGTTGAGGGCCAGCAAGTTGGTCTGCTCTGCGATGCCACCGATGACCCCGAGAATCGAGCCTATCTGCTGCACATCCTGCTGCATGGCTTCGATGGAGTGTGCCGTGGTCTCCACCTCCGTCACCAGCGCAGTGACGCTGGCCATGGCCTGATCCACCACCTGACGCGACTGGTTGGCCAGTTGCTGGCTCTGGCCGGTCAGCTGGGCAGTATTGGCCGCGCTCTCCGATACCGAGACGGCAGTACGGCTCATCTCGTTGATGGCGGTGACCACCTGTTCGGTCTCCCGCACATGCTCCGCCAGCAGGCCCTGGGCTGACCCCGTCTGCCTCGCCAATGCCGATATCCCTTCATTGAGCTGGCCACTCGCTTGTCTCACCTCCCCCATCATGCCCTGCAACTGCTCGATGAAACGGTTGATGCCCGCCGAGATCTGGCCGAGATCATCCTTGCTGGTTACCGTGAGCCGGCGGGTCAGATCCCCATTGCCCTGGGAGAGCTCCTGCACCAGGTCGCGCAGGGAGAGGATGGGTCTATAGGCCAGGTTGAGGGCCACCATGGAGAGGGCCAGTACCAGCGCCGCCACCCCGAGCAGGGCCAGGGTGATCTTGCCGTTGAGCGCCTGGGTCATGGCCCGGATATAGTCGAGATCCACATAACCGGTCAGGGTCCACTCGCTGCCGCGAATATCCAGCTTGTTGGGGCGGCTCTCGCTCTCTCCCTGGGGCTTGCTGCTGTAGAGCACCTGTCCCTGACTGTCGGTGAGGGAGAAGTAACGCCCTTCCCCGCTTACCTTGGTCAGCAGCGTCTTGAACTCGCTCATGTCGAGGTAGTAGAGGTAGGCGGAGTCGGCACCGCGCGGCACCAGGATGGAGATGACGGGTTTGCCGTCCAGCTGCTCCAGCGGGCTGACGGTGATCTGGTTGTTGGCGGCGGGGATCAGCTTGCGCAGGGCGTCAACCCTGGCCTTGTCGTCGATGACCCCGTTCGCGTCGAATGCCATGTCGCCAATGAGCTTGACGATGTTGTGAAAGCCGGTCTCCTGCAGCGCCTTCTTGACGCTGGTCACCCCGAGGTTGAGGTTGGCGGCCAGCAGCACCTTCTGGTTGATGTCACCCGCCAGCTTCTCCCTGACCAGGGTGATCTGCTCGTTGATGTTCTGGGTGGCCTGGGTGCGGATGTAGCCGCTGATGAAGTGGTTGACGCTGAACCAGGCGGTACCGATGGTGACCAGAATGGCGAGCAGCAGCAGCACGTTGATTTTGACTTTGAATGCCATGGTATGGGTCCCTCCAAAGAGAAAGGGCCGGGATGACCCGGCCCTCCCTGCCAATGCTTACTTCTTCTTGGCGTACTTCATGGAGTCCAGGGCTACCGCCAGGATGATGATGCCGCCCTTGATGATGAACTGCCAGTAAGGGCTGACACCGATGTAGGTCAAACCATAGTTGATCAGCGTGAAGATAAGTACGCCGGTGATCACACCCGCGACAGTTCCCACACCGCCGGCAAACGAAACGCCCCCCACCACGCAGGCCGCGATGGCATCCAGCTCATACATGAAGCCGAGGTTGTTGGTGGCACTGCCGATCCGCCCCGCTTCCAGCATGCCGCCGAAGGCGTAGAAGACACCGGCCAGGGCATAGATGACCACCAGGTTGACAGCGACGTTGACGCCGGACACCTTGGCCGCTTCCGGGTTGCCGCCGATGGCGAAGATGTTCTTGCCAAAGCGGGTCTTGTTCCACAGCACCCAGACGAAGACGCTGGCGATGGCCGCATAGAAGGTCAGGTACGAGAGCTTGAACCCGCCAATCCGGATGAAGCCCTGCGCAAAGTTGGAGAAGCGAGGATCAAACCCGGCTACCGGGGAAGCCCCCACGGAGTCGAAATAGAGGGAGTTGATGCCGTAGACGATGATCATGGTGCCCAGGGTGGTGATGAAGGGCGTCACGTTCAGGTAGGCGACGATCAGGCCGTTGACCAGACCAATCAGGGCCCCCACCACGCACACCAGCAGGATCACCGCCGGAATGGGCACCTCCCCCAGGGTGGGGAAGACCTTGTTGACGTTGGTCAGGGCCTGCAGCATGGTGGCCGCGATCAGCGCTGCCAGGCCGACCTGGCGACCGGCCGACAGGTCAGTACCCTGGGTTATGATGATGCCCGCCACCCCGAGGGCGATGATGACCCGTACCGAGGACTGGGTCAGGATGTTGCTGAGGTTGGTGAGGCTGAGGAAGGAGGGCTCCTTGATCACGATGATCATGAGCAACACCAGCAACACCACATAGATGCCGTTCTCTTTGAGCGCCTGCATCAGATTGAAATTTTTAGCCGACTCCATAATGTCTTCCTGTCTTTATAGGTACAGAGATGCCAGGCGCAGGATCTCGCTCTGGTCAGTTTCTTTGGTGTTGACGATCCCCGCGACCCGGCCATTGCTCATGACCATGATGCGGTCCGTGATGCCGAGCAGTTCGGGCATTTCGGAGGAGATGATGACGATGCCCTTGTCCTTCTTCGCCAGCTCCAGGATGAGCTGGTAGATCTCGAACTTGGCGCCGACGTCGATACCCCGGGTCGGTTCATCCAGCATCAGGATCTCGGGCTGGGTCAGCAGCCAGCGACCGATGATCACCTTCTGCTGGTTGCCACCGGAGAGGGAGCCGATCTGGGTCTGCTGGGTCGGTGTCTTGACCCGCATGGAGTCGATGACCCACTGGGTATCGCTCTTCATCTTGTTGTCGCTGAGCAGCCCCATGGATCCCTTGTAGTTGTCCATGTTGGCGATCAGGGAGTTGAAGGCGATGTCGAGGCGTGAATAGATCCCGGTGGAGCGGCGCTCCTCGGTCACCAGGGCGAAGCCGTTCTGGATCGCCTCGTGGGCGTTGTGGTTCGCCACCTCTTTGCCGTGCAGCTTGATGGTCCCTTCGCTGCGATCGCGGATGCCGAACAGGGTCTCCACGATGTCGGTGCGCTTGGCCCCCACCAGACCGGCGATGCCGAGGATCTCCCCCTTGTGCAGGTTGAAGGTCACGTCCTTGATGGAAGGCTGGTTCTTGGCCGTCAGGTGCTCGACCTCGAGGATCACCTCTTTGGGCTGGTTGGTTTTTTCCGGGAAGCGCTGGGTGAGCTCGCGGCCGACCATCATGCCGATGATCTGATCCATGGTCATGCCCTTGAGGGGCTGGGTCGCCACCCACTGGCCATCCCGCAATATGGTGATCTCGTCACAGAGCTGGAAGATCTCTTCCATCTTGTGGGAGATGTAGACGATGCCGCACCCCTTCTCCTTGAGCTTGTTGATGATCTTGAAGAGGTGGTTGACCTCTTTCTCGGTCAGGGAGGAGGTGGGTTCGTCCATGATGACGATCTTGGCGTCATAGGAGAATGCCTTGGCAATCTCGATCATCTGCATCTGGGAAACCGACAGGGTGCCGACCTTGACCCTGGGGTCGATGTCGATGTCCAGCTCCTCGAAGATATGCTTGGTGTCCTGATACATCTTGCCGTGGTCGACAAACAGTCCCTTGGTGGGATAGCGGCCGAGCCACATGTTGTCCATCACGGTGCGTTGCAGTACCAGGTTCAGCTCCTGATGCACCATGGAAACGCCATTCTCCAGCGCCTCTTTGGACGAGGTGAAGTTGATCTCCTGTCCCTTGAAGAAGATCTTGCCCTGATCCTTCTCGTAGATGCCGAACAGGCACTTGAGCAGCGTGGACTTCCCTGCGCCATTCTCGCCCATCAACGCATGCACAGAATGAGGACGGACCCGTAAATTGACATTATCGAGTGCCTTGACGCCAGGAAAGCTCTTACTGACGTCAATCATCTCCAACAGCCATTCTGATTGTTGCCGTGTTGTCATATCAGCCATCACATCTGGTTGAAAAGAGGGCAAGGGGATCTCCCTTGCCCTGAGGGGAGGAATTACTCGAATTGGGACAGGTTGTCTTTGTCTACGCCCACGTAGGCAACGCGGACGACCTTGTTGTCGATCTTCCAGTTGGTGCCTTCACCGGCCGGCTTGCCTTCGGCCAGGTTCTTGGTCAGCTCGAAGGTGGCCTTGGCCTGGTTGGCCGCATCGTTCAGCACGGTACCAGCCATGGCACCGCTCTTGACCATGGCCAGGGCTTCCGGCAGGGCGTCAACACCGAACACCGGGATGGCGGTCTTGCCCTGGGCCTTCAGGGATTCCACGGCGCCCATCGCCATGCCGTCGTTGTTGGCGATGACCACTTCGATCTTGTTGGCGTTCGGACCGGAGATCCAGGCGTCCATCTTGTCCTTGGCCATGGCGGTATCCCACATACCGGTATCCATGTGCAGCTGCTCGGTCTTGATGCCGCCATCGTTCAAGGTCTTGACGACGTAGGTGGTGCGGGCTTCCGCATCCGGGTGACCAGGCTCACCCTTGAGCAGCACGAACTGGATGACGCCATCCTTGTTCAGATCCCACTCGGGGTGCGCTTTCCAGTGCTTGGCGATCAGCTGGCCCTGAATGATTCCGGACTCCTTGGAGTCGGTGCCAACGTAGTAGGCCTTGTCATAGCTGGCCAGGTCAGCCGCGCTCGGTTCCTTGTTGTAGAAGACCACGGGGATCTCGTCCGCACGGGCTTTCTCAATCACGACAGGGGCCGCCGCCGGGTCAACCAGGTTGATGGCCAGGGCCTTCACGCCCTTGGCCAGCAGCACGTCGATCTGGTCGTTCTGCTTGGACTGGTCGTTCTGGGAGTCGTTCATCAGCAGTTCCACACCCGGGGTGGCCGCCGCTTCTTTCTCGATGGCCTTGCGCACCACGGCCATGAAGTTGTCGTCGTACTTGTAGACGGTGACCCCGATACGGGTATCGGCCTGGGCTTGGGCTCCCGCCATCAGTCCCATCAGCAAGGTGGCAACTGTCGTGAGTTTTTTCATTGTTATGCTCCGATCTCTATCTGTTTTTTTGTAGGGAATGCTGTACACCGTTTGAGCTGGCGCCAGCCTAATGTAATCAGTTTGTTGTGAGGCGGTCTGTGATCCTGGCAACAAAATGAAAACGTTTACACTCTGTTACATAGCCGTAATATTGTTAAAAATTAAATAGTTACGTGAGAAACCGCCTTTGAGTCTCGCCATCTCGCGACGGCGGGTCCGGCTAGCTCAGACGGCAGTGCCAGTGATAACGCCCCGGCAACAGCCAGAACTCGGGCCGCACGCTCTGGCTCCAGGAGTCGTCGCCTCCTACCCCCATGTGGAAGCCATCGAGGCACAGGTGCGTGCCCCCCAGAGCCACCAGATCGGTCTGGTGACGGGCTTCGGCCAGCTGCTGCTGACTGTAGCGGCTGACGCTGAAGTGGAAGCGCCCCTCCACCGCCAGATCCCCCAGTTGCAGTGCGCGGGTATCGCAGCGCAGTCCGTTGTCGGTGGGGAAGACATAAGGGGTGTGCAACGCCTCGATGGGCAATTGCCAGCGACCGAGATCGGCGGCGAGCCGTCGATCCGGGTAATTCTCGTGGGGGCCAAGCCCCAGCCAGCTCACCGGGGCACCTTCGGCCGGTTCATCAGCCAGCCAGAGCCGGGCACCGATGCGCGGCAGGGAGGGCATGTCGGCGGCCACCTCCACCTCGATGGCGAGGTGCATGGCGCCCTCCCCGTCCACCCTGTGATGCCAGCGGGTCAGGATCTTCGGTTCGTCACCCACGAAGTAGCCGTGGTGCGCCGTGATGAGACCCAGCTCCGGACTCGCCTCCAGGCCGAGACAGCAGTGCTGCAGATCATTGAGTCCGGCCTCCTGCCAGCGGGCAATCCAGGCGTTGGGATCGGCGTGATCCGCCTCGCTGGTGCCGATATCGTTGTCGAGCGGCGCCCGATAGAAGTGATCGGCGATGGCGTCGCGAAGCCGTTCCCGGCCCTGCTTCTGCCAGCTGACGATGCGACCACTGGCCTTGTCGAGCTGCCACAGGGAATCTGCGGCGCCAAGCACCCAGTGATCGCGCTGCTCGGTCAGGCTGACCGCCGGGCAGGCCGACGGCAGCGCCAGGGGCGCGGGCAACAGGCATTGCTGGCGAGCCACCTCGTGACCCGCTCCGGCCCAGGCCGTGGCGGTGGGCTGCACGATGGCGAGATCCAGCCAGGCGAGCGCCCCCGGCGCAAAGGCCGGCAGTTGCTCCAGCAGGGTCAGCGTCACGCTCCCCCGGGGGGCCAGCTCGAGCGGGCATTCACCCTGGCTCACCACCACGCCGTCTTCACACAGACGCCACAGCAGGCGTTCGTTGTCCGTCTCGCGGAACAGGTATTCGCTGCGGATCTCCACCGTCAGCGGCTGGCGACCCTGCAGGGTCAGAACGAAGGGCTGCTGGGCACGCCGGGCTTCAAACAAGGAGGGATGGGGGGTGCGATCGGGGAACAGCAGGCCGTTGCAGCAGAACTGGCGATCGTTCGGAGTGTCGCCGAAGTCGCCACCATAGGCCCAGAAATGGCGGCCATCGTCGGTCTGCTTGTCCAGCCCCTGATCGACCCAATCCCAGACAAACCCACCCTGCAGCCGCGGATGATCGCGAAATGCCTGCCAGTAATGGGCATAGCCCCCCAGGCTGTTGCCCATGGCGTGGGCGTATTCGCACAGGATCAGCGGCCGGGTCTCTTCCGGCAGGCCGATCCACTTGGTCAGTGCCCACTTGGGCACCGCCGGGAAGGGTTGATCCTGATGGGTACGGGCATACATGGGGCAGATGATGTCGGTGGCCGGGGTGTCGGCCCCGCCCCCTTCGTACTGCACCGGGCGGCTGGGATCAGCCCCCTTCACCCAGCGATACATAGCGTCGTGGGCCGGGCCATAACCTGATTCGTTCCCCAGGGACCAGATGATGATGCAGGGGTGGTTGAAGTCCCGGGCCACCATACGGGTGACCCGCTCCAGGAAGGCGTTGCTCCAGGCGGGATCCCGCGCCAGCCGCCCCATGGGGGTCATGCCGTGGGTCTCCAGGTTCGCCTCGTCCACCACATAGAGGCCGAGCCGGTCGCACAGGCGATAGAGCTCGGGTTGATTGGGATAGTGGGAGCAGCGCACCGCGTTGAAGTTGTGCCGCTTCATCAGCAGCAGATCCTGCTCCATGTCGGCCGGGGTCACCACGTGACCCGTGGCGGGATGGTGTTCATGGCGATTGGCACCACGAATCAGCAGGGGCTGGCCGTTGACCCGCAGCAGGCCGCCACGGATCTCCACCGCCCGAAAGCCCACGTCATGGGCCTCGCTCTCGAGAGCGCTTCCCTGCTCGTCCAGCAGAGTCAAGGTCAGGCGATAGAGGTGCGGGGTCTCGGCGCTCCACTTGTGTGGCGCCGTTACCGTCAGCCACAACTCGGCGCGATCGTCATACACCCCTTTCTCGTCGATGGCCTGGGTGCCGATCCGCTGGCGCAGGGTCGCAACCCGCTCGTCGCCATCATAGAGGTTGGCCTCCACCGACAGACCGGCCCCGTTGGCCGCCTGCAATTCAACCTTGAGGCGGGCATCCCGGTAGCAGGCGTCGAGCTCGGGCGTCACCCGGATATCCATCAGATGACGGGCCGGTTTGTGCAGCAGGCTGACGGAGCGGAAGATGCCGCTCATGCGCCACATGTCCTGATCTTCCAGATAGGAGCCGTCAGACCAGCGCAGCACCAGGACGGCGAGGCGGTTGGCCCCGGCCTGAAGGAAGGGGGTCAGATCGAATTCCGCCGGCAGCCGGCTGTCCTGGGAGTAACCGACCCAGCGGCCGTTGCAGAAGAGGTGAAACGCGCTGTCCACCCCGTCGAAGATGATCCGGGTCTGCCCCTCGGCCAGCCAGTCCGCAGCAACGGTGAACTCGCGGGAGTAGCAACCGGTGGGATTCTCGGCAGGCACCCGGGGCGGGTCGCAGGGAAAGGGGTATTTGATGTTGGTGTAGATGGGCACATCCGTGACGGGCCGCGCCCCCGGATAGGCCGCAGCCAGTTGCCAGTTGCCCGGCACCTTGATGGGGCAGGCATCCGGCAGATCCTCCACCAGCCACTGCTCCGGCACCCGCTCAGGGGCCTCGAACCAGGAGAACTGCCACTCGCCGTCCAGCAGCAGGCGGGAAGGTGACAACCCCCCCATCCTGGCTTCCCCTTCACTGCGCCAACTGGACAAGGGGGTATGGGCTGGCAACCGGTTCACGGCGGTGATCCCCTGGGTCTGCCAATCCTGACGGGCCACTATCTCCCTGAGCATGCTTCACTTCTCCCTGCATTCACGCTGAAAACCACTGCAGTGTAGGAGAGTTTTGCCCGGTGATCGGCGATCCCGCTCACACAGATGTAAACGATTACACTCATTTTGTTAAGTAAAACGGAGTAAAAATCGGATAAATCCGGGTAAATGACCCCATGGGGGAAAAAGCGGACCTTCGGAAGGGCAGAAGATGCCCGGGAGTGTGAAACCGGGAGGCAATGGCCGAACCAGCGGAGCAAGCCATGGCAAAGACCCGACATCGCGCCCCCCTCGCCTCATTAGGTGCTGGAGCGCCTCAACCCGGTTCCGGGCACGCACGCAGCCCGGCCTCTCGAAGGAGTGTGCAGAGGCCACGAGAACCCCTGCCCGGCGCAGAGAAAAGCCATGGCGAGCGTCTGGCAGGATCTGGCTGGAAGTGAGGCTCGGCAGGCCGGGGGAGAGGGGCTCGTGATAGACGAGCGGGAAGAACTGGCGAGTTCGGCAGGCAGGGAGCGTGAGGGGACGGTTATCACTCCTCAGGCAACCCTCTGTGGTCTGCGCTAGCCATGCTCTGAGCTATCTATCGTCTGAGCTATGGGGGCGCTTTATATGCTGCAGCCCGGGTTCGCCAGGTGCAGCGCTTGCGCCGACGGGGCGCAAGCGCTGCGATCAGGACCTGACGGGAGCGACCGAATGGCGGTTGATCAGGGTGGGGGTATAAATGCGACTCTGCACCGATTCGCTCTCCCCTGCGGCGAGTTGCAGCGCCAGCTTGGCCGCCTGGGCCGCCATCAGCTCGATGGGATAGCGCATGGTGGAGAGCTTGGGTCTCAGGTATCTGGCGTAGATGATGTCATCGAAGCCCACCACCGAGACCTCTTCCGGCACCTTGAGGCCGTTGTCCGCCAGCACAGAGATGGCCCCTGCCGCCATGGCGTCGTTGTAGGCCACCACCGCCGTGATGGGCAACCCCTTGGCCAGCAGGTTGAGCATGGCGCGCTCGCCCCCCTCTTCATTGGGCATGCCGCTCTCCACCAGCTCGGGATCGGCGAAGACCTCCGCCTCCGCCAGGGCATCCTGATAGCCCTGGTGGCGCAACAGCGCATCCTCGATGGCGTGATCCGAGCTCAGGAAGGCGATATGGCGGTGGCCGAGATCCAGCAGATGACGGGTGGCGGTCGCCGCACCCTGGCGGTTGTTGAGGGCGATGCAGCGCCCCCTCAGACTCGGAATGTCGCGGTTGATCAGCACCATGCCGGGGGCGCGCAGGGCGTAGTCGACCAGCTCCTCGTCGCCGAGCGCTTTGCTGTGCACCACCAGTGCCTCGCAGCGTTTGCCGATGAGCAGCTCGATGGCCTCCCGCTCCTGCTGGGCGCGGTGAAAACCATTACCCATCAACAGGTGCAAGCCCTGCTCCACCGCCACCGCAGCGACCCCTTTGACCAGGGCGCCGAAGAAAGGATCCGCCACGTCACCCACCACCACTCCCATGGTGTCACAGGTCTGGCTGACCAGGGCCCGCGCGTTGGCGTTGGGGGTATAGCCCAGCTCGGCCATGGCCTTCAGCACCACCTCGCGGGAGGCGGCACTGGCCTTGGGTGAGTTGTTCATCACCCGTGAAACCGTTGCCACTGACACATTGGCCAAACGGGCGACATCCTTGATGGTGCTCATGCTGTTTTCACTTATTTCACGCTGCAACTGGCCGCATTATACCGTTCAATGTCACTGATAACAGGGGGAAAAATCAGAACTTGCCACATTGGTCGATGAAAACAAGTGTAATCGTTTACACGTATTTGTTAAGCAGCTCACAGTTTGCCCGTCAGCCCCTCGGCTAGACTCCTGCTCAGGCTTTCCTGATGCGAGGAGTTGAGGGTGGAACAACGGATGAAAGTACTGGTCACCGGCGGTTGCGGCTACATCGGCAGCCACACCTGTCTGGCCTTGCAGGCCGCAGGCATGGAGCCCGTGGTGGTGGACAACCTCTGCAACAGCAAGGCGGGCGTCCTGACCCGTGTCGCCGCCATCAGCGGGCGCGAGCCCCGCTTCTACGAAGGGGACATCCGTGACCCGGCCCTGCTGGATCGCATCTTCAGCGAGCAGCACATCGACGCCGTGATCCACTTCGCCGCCCTCAAGGCGGTCGGCGAGTCGACCCGCATCCCGCTGGACTACTACGAGAACAACCTGAGCGGCACCCTGGTATTGCTGCAGGCGATGAAACGGGCCGGGGTACGCAATCTGGTGTTCAGCTCGTCGGCCACCGTCTACGGCGATCCCGCCAGCACCCCGATCCGGGAAGATTTTCCCCGCAGCGCCACCAACCCCTACGGCCGATCCAAGCTGATCATCGAGGAGATCCTCGAGGATCTGCAGCGGGCCGAGCCCCACTGGAGCATGACCCTGCTGCGCTATTTCAACCCCGTCGGCGCCCACGAGTCCGGCACTCTGGGGGAGGATCCCCAGGGCATCCCCAACAATCTGATGCCGTTTTTGACCCAGGTAGCCATCGGCCGGCGCGACTGCCTCTCGGTCTTTGGTAACGATTACCCAACCATCGACGGCACCGGGGTGCGCGACTACATCCATGTGATGGATCTCGCCGAAGGGCACGTCAAGGCTCTGGAACACTGCGCCGGACGGGGCGGTGTCCACGCCTACAACCTGGGCACGGGCCAGGGCCAGAGCGTGTTGCAGATGGTCGCGGCGTTCGAGGCCGCCTGCGGTCGGCCCCTTCCCTACCGGATCGAGCCACGGCGCCCCGGCGACATCGCCGAGTGCTGGGCCGATCCCGCCAAGGCCGCTCGGGAACTGGACTGGCACGCCAGCCGGGATCTCGCCGCCATGTGCGCCGACAGCTGGCGCTGGCAGTCCGCCAACCCCAATGGTTACGAGGCGTAGGCCCTGTCCTGCGCCTTCGGATGTATTCAACTCACACACTGGAGTGATGATGTTCAACCCCGTTGATCACCCCCACCGCCGCTTCAACCCGCTCACCGGCCAGTACGTGCTGGTCTCCCCTCACAGGGCCAAGCGCCCCTGGCAAGGCCAGGTCGAGAAGGTGAGCCTGGCGCCGAGCCAGGCCCATGATCCCGACTGCTTCCTCTGTGCGGGCAACACCCGGGTGACCGGCGATATCAACCCCGACTATCAGGGCACCTTCGTCTTTACCAATGACTTCGCCGCCCTGATGCAGGACACCCCGGCCGCCGACGCGGCGCCGGATCCCCTGCTGAAGCTGGAAGCCGCCCGGGGCACCAGCCGGGTCATCTGCTTCTCGCCGGATCACGGCAAGACCCTGCCCGAGCTGCCCCTGCCCGCCATCGAAGGGGTGATCACCACCTGGATGGACCAGGTGGCCGAGCTCTCTGACCAGTGGGAATGGGTGCAAGTCTTTGAAAACAAGGGCGCCGTCATGGGCTGCTCCAACCCGCACCCTCACGGCCAGCTCTGGGGCAGCGACTTCCTGCCCAACGAGATTGCCCGGGAAGAGGCGCACCAGCGCGCCTGGCTGGCCGAACACGGCCGTCCCCTGCTGCTGGACTATGTGGAGCGGGAGCTGGCGGATCGCTCCCGCATCGTGGTGGAGACCGCCCACTGGCTGGCGGTGGTGCCCTTCTGGGCGGCCTGGCCGTTCGAGACCCTGCTGCTGCCCAAGGCCCATGTCCCCTCCATGCTGGATCTCACCCGGGAACAGCAACAGGACCTGGCCATCGCGCTCAAGGAGCTCACCAGCCGCTACGACAACCTGTTCCAGTGCAGCTTCCCCTACTCCATGGGCTGGCACTTCGCCCCGCCCCGTTCCGACTGCCCCGAGGCGTGGCAACTGCACGCCCACTTCTATCCGCCCCTGCTGCGCTCCGCCACGGTGCGCAAATTCATGGTGGGCTTCGAGATGCTGGCCGAGACCCAGCGCGATCTCACCCCGGAACAGGCGGCGGAACGGCTGCGCGCCCTCAGTCCCATCCACTACAACGACCAGAACCAGGCCAACGAGGAGGCCCTATGACCCCGAGCCAGCGCGTCAGCGCCGTGTTTGCCGAGCAGTTTGAGCAACAACCCGACCTGCTGGTACGGGCTCCAGGCCGCGTCAACCTCATCGGCGAGCACACCGACTACAACGACGGCTTCGTGCTGCCCTGCGCCATCGACTACGAGACCTGCGTCGCCATCGGCCTGCGCGGCGACAACCTGGTCGAAGTGATCGCCGCCGACTACGACAACCAGCGCGACCGGTTCAGTCTCGATCAACCCATCGAGCACCACCCCAGCCAGCGCTGGAGCGACTACATCCGCGGCGTGGTGAAACACCTGCAGGCACGGGGCCACGCCCTGAGCGGCCTCAATCTGGTGGTCTCCGGCAACGTGCCCCAGGGGACGGGTCTCTCCTCCTCCGCTTCCCTGGAAGTGGCCATCGGCCAGGCCTTCAAGGAGGCCCAGGGGCTGGCCATCAGCCAGGCGGAAATCGCCCTCAACGGCCAGCAGGCGGAGAACCAGTTCGTCGGCTGCAACTGCGGCATCATGGATCAGATGATCTCCGCGAGCGGCAAGCAGGATCACGCCCTGCTGCTCGATTGCCGTTCCCTGGAGACCCGGCTCATCCCCATGCCCACCGATCTGGCGGTGCTCATCGTCAACTCCAACGTGCGCCGCGGCCTGGTGGACAGCGAATACAACACCCGTCGCCAGCAGTGCGAAACCGCCGCCCGTCACTACGGGGTCAAGGCCCTGCGCGACCTGGATCTGGCGACCCTGGAAGCGGGCAAGGCCGGGCTGGACGAGGCCTGCTATCGCCGCGCCCGCCACGTGGTCGGCGAGAACGCCCGCACCCTGGCGGCGGCTGATGCACTGGCACAGGGCGATCTGGTGCGCCTCGGTGAGCTGATGGGCCAGTCCCACGCCGCCATGCGCGATGACTTCGAGATTACCGTGCCCCCCATCGACGGCCTGGTGGAGATCATCAAGGCCCGGATCGGCAGCGAAGGCGGTGTGCGCATGACCGGCGGCGGTTTTGGCGGCTGCGTGGTCGCCCTGCTGCGCCCCGAGAAGGTGGCCGAGGTGATCGCCGTGGTGGAGGCGGAATACCCGGCCCGTTTCGGCCTCAAGGCGGACTGTTACGTCTGCCGTGCCAGCGCAGGGGCCGGCAGACTGTAACGCACGCCTGACAACGGGTGACGCCCCCTGCCCGGCACTCGCGACGCCAGCAGGGGGCGACGGGATCACGACGGGGAACCGCAAACCATGATGAGATTCGAACTGGAAAACGAGGAGGGACTGCGGCTGCGCGGTCTCGCATACGGGGCCACCCTCACCTCCCTCACCCTGCCGGTGGCGGGAGAGCGGCGGGAGGTGCTGCTGGGTTGCGCCGACGAGGCCTACCTCACCCAGCAGGTATGGCTGGGGGCCGTGGCGGGGCGCTTTGCCAACCGTATCGGCGGCGCCCGCCTTGAGCGGGAAGGCCAGTGCTGGACGCTGGACGCCAACCAGGGGGCCAACTGCCTGCACGGCGGGCGCGACGGGTTCCATCGCCGCACCTGGCAGATCAAGGAGCAGGAGGCGGACAGGGTCAAGCTGGCGCTCCTCTCCCGGGCGGGGGATCAGGGCTTTCCCGGCAATCTGAGGGTGAGCCTGGAGTATCGGCTGGAGCAGTGCGATCTGGTGGTCGACTTCTGCGCCAGCACGGACGCCCCCAGTCCGGTCAGCCTCACCAGCCACGCCTACTTCAACCTGGATGGCGGTGGCGACATCCGCCACCACACCATCAGCCTCGACGCCGACCGCTACCTGCCCACGGATGACCAGAGCCTGCCGCTGGCCATCGCTCCAGTGGAAGGCCCCTTCGATCTGCGCGCCCCGCGCCCCATCGGCCAGGCGTGGCTGGACCACCCCCAGCAGCAGTTGGCCAAGGGGTACGATCACGCATTTCTGCTCAACAACAGCGATTTTGAGCCTTCTGATGAGCCGTTTGGTGGGTTCAATCAGCCATGGGCCGCCCGGGTGATCTCGGGGGATGGCAAGCTGACCATGGAGGTCTACACCAATCAGCCCTCCCTGCAGTTCTACAGCGGCAACTGGCTGACCGGCACGCCGGATCGTCAGGGCCGACCCTACCGGGATTACGACGGCTTCTGCCTGGAGGCCCAGCAATTGCCCGACAGCCCGAACCGGCCCGCCTTCGGCGATCCCTGGTTGCTGCCGGGGCAGCGTTATCGCCACCAGACCCGTTATCGCTTTATTCCTGCCCCCTGACAGCCCTGCTCGGGCAGACGAAGGGGCCCGGGCGCGCCGCCACGTCATGGCGGCCCCGGCCCCGATGGCACCGCCGAATCAGCCGGGGTGAGGCCCGCCGCAGGGCCCGTCGCTCCTCATTGCACACCAGCCCAAGGAACCGCACCGTGATGGATGACAACTACCTCGCCGCCCCCGACCGCTACCAGCGCCAGCCCTACCGACCGGCGGGCCGCCACGGCCTGCGCCTGCCCGGCATCGGTCTGGGCCTTTGGCACAACTTCGGCGCCGGGAGCGATCCCGCCACCGCGAAGGCCATGGTGCATCAGGCGTTCGATCTGGGGATCACCCACTTCGATCTCGCCAACAACTACGGGCCGCCGCCGGGATCTGCCGAACTGACCTTCGGCACGCTGCTGAAGAGGAGCCTGGCTCCCTATCGGGACGAGCTCATCATCGCCAGCAAGGCGGGCTACGTGATGTGGGACGGCCCCTACGGCGATGGCGGCAGTGCCAAGTACCTCTTCGCCAGCCTGCACCAGAGCCTGCGCCGTCTGGGCCTCGACTACGTGGACATCTTCTATCACCACAGGCCGGATCCCCGCACCCCGCTCGAGGAGACCTGCCAGGCCCTGGCCCTGATGGTGCGCCAGGGCAAGGCGCTCTACATCGGCCTCTCCAACTACCCGGCCCCGCTCGCGGCCAAGGCTGCCGCCCGGCTGGCGGAGCTCGGCACCCCCTGCCTGGTCAACCAGCTCAAATACTCCCTGTTCCAGCGCGATGTTGAGCCCGACACCCTGCCGGCCTGCCGGGAGCACGGCATGGGGGTGGTCGCCTTCTCGCCCCTGGCGGGGGGGCTGCTGAGCGATCGCTACCTGGCGGGCATTCCCGCGGATTCCCGCGCCGCCAGTGCCAGCCCCTTCCTCACGGCGGACCAGATCACCGAGGAGAAGCTCGCCACCGTCCGCGCCCTGCATGCACTGGCCCTGCAACGGGGTCAGTCCCTGTCGCAACTCGCACTGCAATGGGTGCTGCGCGACCCCGTGGTGAGCTGCGCCCTGATCGGCGCCAGCCATCCCCAACAGATAAGGAGCGCCGTCGACGCCCTGGGGCAGCCCCCCCTGGACGATGATCTTCAACAGAAAATCCTGTCCATACTGGCCTGACAGCACAAAGAGATCATAAAACAGAGCTCAACATGCGTGACTGACCTGTCAGAACGTGACGGGACAGTCATGGCTTCTGACAGCATGCGGCAAGCCGCGCCCTGCATGGTCCGCCAGCGCCCTTTCCCGACCGGAACAGGGCGCTGAAATCCCCAATATTCACTGGTTGCCCGCGCGATTTTCCGCCATCATTGGCCGCCCCGACCCGTTCGGGGTTGATTTTATCCAGACCCCATAACCAAGAGATCTGCACCATGACCGAATCCTACGCCCTGTTCGTCGCCTTTGTGCTGGGCATAGTGGAAGGCCTGACCGAGTTCCTCCCCGTCTCCTCCACCGGCCACATGATCATCGTCGGCCACCTCCTCGGGTTTGAAGGACCCAAGGCCGCCACCTTCGAGGTGGTGATCCAGCTCGGCTCCATCCTGGCAGTGGTCGTCATGTTCTGGCGCCGCCTGTTCGGACTCATCGGCATTCACTTCGGTCAGAAACCGACCCCGGGCCACGCGACCCTCTCCCTGGTGCACGTCATCCTCGGCATGCTGCCCGCCGTGGTCGTCGGGCTGGCTATCCACAGCTGGATCAAGGCCAATCTGTTCGGGCCGGAAACCGTGATGTATGCCCTGGTGGCCGGTGGCATCCTGCTCATCATCGCCGAAAAGTTCCGCCCCGCCGTGACCGCGGAGACCCTGGACGACATCAGCTACAAGCAGGCCTTCGGCATCGGCCTGTTCCAGTGCCTGGCACTCTGGCCCGGTTTCTCCCGCTCCGGCGCCACCATCAGCGGCGGCATGCTGATGGGCATCAGCCGCCACGCGGCAGCGGAATTCTCCTTCATCATGGCGGTACCCATGATGATCGCGGCCAGCGGCCTGGATCTCTACAAGAGCCGCGATTTCCTCTCCATGGCGGACTTCCCCATGTTTGCGGTGGGCTTCGTCACCGCCTTCGTGGTGGCCATGGTCGCCATCAAGACCTTCCTGGCGCTGATCCGTCGTCTCGACTTCATCCCGTTCGCCATCTACCGCTTCCTGCTGGCCTTCGTCGTCTACCTGGTCTTCGTGGCCTGATGGGCTTCGCCGCCAAGCAACACAAAAGGGACCCGAGGGTCCCTTTTTTCATGCCGTGATACCGCCTCAGTCGCGCGGCAGCCCGCTATCGCCGAGCAGCCGTGAGCCCAACTCAATAGAGGTGCTGACTGATGCCGTTGAGCAACCGTGACAACCCCTTGGTGAACTGCACGGGGGCATCTTGCACCGTGTAGCAGAGGCAGCCGTCCGGGGTGTGGGGGCTGTGGGCGTGGCTGGCGTCGCGCCAGATGAAATCCCCCGCCTGATAGCGGGTGTCGCCATCCTCGATGGTGCCCGCCAGCAGCAGGGTCAGCTCATATCCCTTGTGGGTGTGCTCGGGGATCCGGCCCCCCGCCTCGATGTGGAGCAGGTTGGCCCGCGCCCCCATCTCGTCCAGCGGCAGGCTGACCTGACGGATGGCCCCGAGATGACGCCACCTGGGGGCATGATGCCGTGCCAATGCCCGCGGCAGCCGGTAACTGTGACCCGCCACCCTGAGCTCTGGCCTCGGGCTCTCGGCAAGGGCGAGCGCCGCCTCCGTCGCCACCGGCTGTTGCAGTATGCCCGCCAGCATGGCATCGAATCCGGCGGGCAGCGCCTCGTCCGGCGCGTCAGGGGCGAGATGCTGGCACGCCAGCGCCTCTTCAAATTCCTTCACCCGGGCGGCGCACTCGGGGCAGAACTCGCAATGGGCGGAGACACCGACGGCCAGCGGCAGAGGCAGCTCGTCGGCGGCGAAGGCGCGCAGCATGGGTTCAGTCGGATGGGTCTTAATCATGGCCTTGCTCCACTTGTTCCTTCAGTTTCTGTAGTGCCAGCCGCAGCCGGGACTTGATGGTGCCAAGGGGCACGCCGAGCCGGTCGGCCAGCTCCTGCTGGGAGAGCTCCTGCAGGTAGATGCCGCGCACCACCTGCTGCTGCGGCTCCGGCAGCGTGGCGACATAGTGGGCCATCTGGCGGGTCAGCACCGCGTCTTCACCGCCGCTCAGGTGCTCCTCTTCGGCCCGGAACTCCAGCAACGGCCAGATCTCCTCGGCGCAGAGCTCCTCCTTGCTGGCGCGGCGGCGGCGCAGCATGTCAAAGCTCTGGTTGCGCATCACTGTGTAGATCCAGGTGGTGGCGGCGCCCTTGTCGGGGTGATAGAGCCGTGCCTTCTGCCAGACCAGCAGCATGGTCTCCTGCACCAGTTCCATGGCGTTGGCCTCGCTGCCGAGGTGGCGCAGCCCGTAGCTGCGGATGCGCGGCGCGAAGTGGTGGAACAGGGTGGCAAAGGCAGCCTTGTCGGCACGCTCGGCCACCCGGACCAGCAAAGATGTGAGGTCGCCGTCTGGGTTGTCCATGGGGGGCGATGTCCTGCGTGGAGCCGATTGTGGTTGGCCAGTATATGCCATTGCGCCATCCCTCGCGTGTGGTGTTCACCCCCAATACGGTGAGCGAGGAAAAAGGATCACCGGGAAGGGGAATTCAATGGCTCGCGACCAGTAGACCGCTCAGCAGGGAGAGAGTGGGCTGGTTGTCCTTGGCCGCCACCAGCCACTGTTTTTGCTCCACCGGGATGGGCAGCACCTCCAGCCAGCGCTGGGCGACCCAGCTCGCATCCTCCCAGTCCGGCTCCGGATAGAGGGCCGCGTACTCCGGATAGTCGTTGAACACATCCTGCAACGCCTTGGCCAGGGAGTGCTGATCCGCCTGGAGCCTGCCGCTCTGCCAGGGGGGCAGGGGCTCCACCTCGCCGACCCGCAGACCGTCCTCTTCCTGCCAGAGATCCGTGATGCGCACCCGCTCTACCCCGAGCACCGTGATGCCGAGCAGACCATCGGGCAGCAGATCGAAATCGATGATGCGCACCCGGGTGGCGATGGGGTACATGTTTCGCAGCGCGTCGGGCTGGCGGGGGTCCAGCATGCAGAGCGCGAACTCCCGCTCCCGGGACTCGGCGATCATGCGCTGGTATCTGGGCTCGAAGATGCGCAGCGGCATAATGCCGCCCGGCAGCAGGTGAGCGGAGAGTGGAAACAGTACCAGTGTCATGGGAATCATCCTCCAACGGCGTCCTCAAAGGATACGACCGCCACGGGAAGCGGGATCATTCAGATCGAATCGGTATAAATAACCCTGTCATAATCAGGGGAAAATAGCCTGGACAAGCCGTTTCGTTATGCAGTAGAAATGGATAACCACCACTTACCCAAATCAATATCCTGCAATGTGGTGGAAAACGCAGTGAAATATCCGCCACGCCCACGGGTGCGGGCCGTTCCTATAGTTTTCTCGGCCCGATGCGGGTAAAATTCACGCCCTTATCCAGTCAGTCACTTTTCGACGCGCAACCTCGGTGGTCAGTTATGAAAGAGCATATTCATCATCTACTTGAACAAACGGTAGCCAATCTCAAGTCCGCAGGCGTCCTGCCCGCCGACCTGGAAGCCCGGGTGCAAGTAGACCGATGCAAGGAGAAGGCTCACGGCGACCTGGCCACCAACCTGGCCATGCTGCTGGCCAAACCGGCCCGCAAGAATCCCCGCGAGCTGGCCGCTGCCATCATCGAGCACCTGCCCGCCTCCGATCTGATCGCCAAGGTCGAGATCGCCGGCCCCGGCTTCATCAACTTCTTCTTCGACCCGAGCTGGCTGACCGGTCAGGTGGAAGCCATGGTGACCTCCGACAACGCCAACGTGAAGCTGCCGGCGCCGCAGACCGTGGTGGTGGACTACTCCGCCCCCAACGTGGCCAAGGAGATGGCGGTGCACCACATCCGCTCCACCGTGCTCGGTGACGTGGCCGCCCGCGCCCTCGAATTCCTGGGCCACAAGGTGGTGCGAGCCAACCACATCGGCGACTGGGGCACCCAGTTCGGCATGCTGATCGCCTATCTGGAGAAGATGGCCAACGAGCACGCCTCCGACATGGAGCTCAAGGACCTGGAAGCCTTCTACACCCAAGCCAAGCGTCACTACGACGAAGACGAAGCCTTCGCCGAGCGCGCCCGCAACTACGTGGTGAAACTGCAGGGTGGCGATGAGTACTGCCGCACCATGTGGAAGAAGCTGGTCGACATGACCATGGAGCAGAACCAGCGCAACTACGACCGTCTGAACATCTCCCTGTCCAACAAGGACATCATGGGCGAGTCCATGTACAACGACATGCTGCCGCAGATCGTTGCCGACCTGAAAGCCAAGGGGCTGGCAGTCGAGAGCGAAGGGGCCACCGTGGTCTTCCTGGACGAGTTCAAGAACAAGGATGGCGAGCCCATGGGCGTCATCATCCAGAAGAGCGACGGCGGTTTCCTCTACACCACCACCGACATCGCCTGCGCCAAATACCGTTACGAGAACCTGGGCGCCGACCGGGTCATGTACTTCATCGACTCCCGTCAGCACCAGCACCTGATGCAGGCCTGGACCATCACTCGCAAGGCCGGCTATGTGCCGGAGTCCGTGCCCCTCGAGCACCACGCCTTCGGCATGATGCTGGGCAAGGACGGCCGTCCCTACAAGACCCGCTCCGGCGGCACCGTCAAGCTGGTCGACCTGCTGAACGAAGCGGAAGAGCGCGCCAGCGCCCTGCTGGAGAGCCGCAACAGCGACCTCTCTGCCGAAGAGAAGGCCCAGGTGGTACACGCCATCGCCATGGGTGCGGTCAAGTATGCGGATCTCTCCAAGAACCGCACCACCGACTACATCTTCGACTGGGATCTGATGCTGTCGTTTGAAGGCAACACCGCCCCCTACCTGCAATACGCCTACACCCGTATCCAGTCCATCTTCCGCAAGGCCGGCGTCGATGCCGATACCCTGAGCGGCAAGGTGGTCCTGAGCGAAGACGCCGAAGAGACCCTGGCCCAGAAGCTGATCCAGTTCTCCGACGCGGTCAACGGCGTGGCGGACAAGGGGATGCCGCACCTGCTCTGTACCTATCTGTACGAGCTCTCCGGCAACTTCATGACCTTCTACGAAGCCTGCCCGATCAACAAGGACGGCGTGGACGAGGCGACCCGCCAGAGCCGTCTGCTGCTGTGCGCCGCCACCGCCAAGGTGCTCAAGCTGGGCCTGGGCGTGCTGGGCATCCACACCCTGGAGCGCATGTAATAGATGGCGACCCGGGATTACGTCGGCAACAGCCCGAGACGACGGGCGGGTGGCCGTAACATCAAGAAAGCGGCCCCTCGCCGCTTTCCTGTTATCCCGGCACTGCTGGCCGGGGCCCTGGTCGTCGGTTTCGGCGCCTTCCTCTACCTCATCAACGGCAAGGGCGCCGATGCCCCCACCATCGAAGAGCAGGTGAAGGCCAACAAACCCAAGGCACAGGGCAATACCCTGCCCCAAGAGAAGTGGAGCTACATCGAGCGGCTGGAGAACAAGCAGGTGGACATCATAGAGCCGCCGCCCCAGCCGGGCGTGCTGCCGCCCCCGCCCGCCGAGACCATGACCCTGCAACCGGAGGCACTGCCCAAGCCGGTTGCGACCGACATCCCCCAGCCGGGAACCCCCATCGGTCAGGTGAAGCCCTATCAGCCGCAACCGGTGCAACCGGCCAAGCCGGCCACCGGTGCCCCGGTCGCCAGCGCCCGGGAGCAGGTGATCGACCAGAAGGCCGAGCGTGAGCGGATGGAGCGGGAGATCCGCGCCGAACTGGAGCGGGAGCGTGCCGAGGCCGCCAGGGCCAAGGCGGCGACCCAGACTGCACAGACCGCAGCCGCCGACGGCGGTCGCTACATGATGCAGTGTGCCGCCCTGCGCTCCCAGGATTCCGCAGAATCCCTCAAGGCGCGCATCGCCTTCACCGCCGGGCTCTCCTCCAGCCTGCAGGTAGTGAACGGGGCCGGTGGCGCCGTCTACAAGGTGATGGTGGGCCCCTTCAACGGCAAGGCGGCGGCCGACGCGGCCAACCGCAAGCTGCAGGGCTCGGGCATCAGCGGCTGCATCCCCAAGAAGGGGTGATCGCCGCGTCCATGCACAGGGCCGGGTGGCAACACCCGGCCCTGTTTCTTTTGGCGCCATCCCGCGCCCACCCGATCCCTCCTCCGCGATCCGTGCTCGGCACAGGCTTGAAAAGCCGTTTTGCCATCCCCATCTTTTCCTCCATGCACAGTCAGGCCGTCATTCGGCTCAAGCGAGGTAAGTAAAGTGACTACCATAGTTTCAGTTCGCCGCAACGGTCAGGTCGTCATCGGTGGCGATGGCCAGGTTTCTCTTGGCAACACCGTCATGAAGGGCAACGCCCGCAAGGTTCATCGCCTCTACAACGGCAAGGTACTGGCTGGTTTCGCCGGCGGCACCGCCGACGCCTTCACCCTGCTCGAGCGCTTCGAAGCCAAACTGCAGGCCCATCAGGGCAATCTGGAGCGCGCCGCCGTGGCGCTGGCCAAGGACTGGCGCACCGATCGCGCACTGCGCCGCCTCGAGGCGCTGCTGGCCGTCGCCGACGAGCACAAATCCTTCATCATCACCGGCAACGGTGACGTGGTGCAGCCGGAGCACGATCTCATCGCCATCGGCAGCGGCGGCAACTTCGCCCAGTCCGCCGCCATCGCCCTGCTGGAGAACACCGAGCTCGACGCCAAGAGCATTGTCGAGAAGTCCCTCAAGATTGCGGGCGACATCTGCGTCTTCACCAACGGCAACCACACCATCGAAGTGCTGGATTATTCAGCCAAATAAGCCGGCGAAATAGGGCTGCCAAATAAGGCCGCCAGCCAAACCCCATTTTCCAAGGGGTGGGCCCTGCCCGCCCCGGATACAGGAACGCCATCATGTCCGAGATGACCCCGAGAGAAATCGTCCACGAGCTGGACAGACACATCATTGGTCAGGCCGACGCCAAGCGCGCGGTCGCCGTCGCCCTGCGCAACCGCTGGCGCCGGATGCAGCTCTCCGAGGAGATGCGCCACGAGGTGACCCCTAAGAACATCCTGATGATAGGCCCCACCGGCGTCGGCAAGACCGAGATCGCCCGTCGCCTGGCCAAGCTGGCCAACGCCCCCTTCATCAAGGTGGAAGCGACCAAGTTCACCGAAGTGGGCTATGTGGGCAAGGAAGTGGACAGCATCATCCGCGATCTGACCGATGTCGCCATCAAGCTGGTGCGCGAGACCGAGATGGAGAAGATGAAATTCCGCGCCGAGGAAGCTGCCGAAGAGCGCATCCTCGACGCCCTGCTGCCCAACCCGCGCAACAGCTGGGGTGAGGAAGAGAAAGCCGACAACTCCAACACCCGCCAGATTTTCCGCAAGAAACTGCGGGAAGGTCAGCTGGATGACAAGGAGATCGAGCTGGATCTGGCCGCCTCCCCCATGGGTGTCGAAATCATGACCCCGCCGGGCATGGAAGAGATGGCCAACCAGTTGCAGGGGCTGTTCCAGAACCTGGGCCAGAACCAGAAGAAGAAGCGCAAGATCAAGGTCAAGGAGGCCATGAAGGCGCTGATCGAAGAGGAAGCGGCCCGCCTGGTCAACCCGGAAGAGCTGAAGCAGAAGGCCATCGCCTCCGTCGAGAACAACGGCATCGTCTTCCTCGACGAGATCGACAAGATCTGCAAGCGCGGCGAGAGCTCGGGCCCGGACGTTTCCCGTGAAGGGGTTCAGCGCGACCTGCTGCCGCTGGTCGAGGGCTGCACCGTCAACACCAAGCATGGCATGGTCAAGACCGATCACATCCTGTTTGTCGCCTCCGGTGCCTTCCAGATCGCCAAGCCGTCCGACCTCATCCCCGAGCTGCAGGGCCGTCTGCCGATCCGGGTCGAGCTGACCGCCCTGACCACCGAAGACTTCGAGCGCATCCTGACCGAGCCGAACGCCTCCCTGACCGATCAGTACAAGGCGCTGATGGCCACCGAAGGGGTCAACATCGAGTTCACCCAGGATGGTATCCGCCGTCTGGCCGAAGCGGCCTGGCAGGTCAACGAGCGCACCGAGAACATCGGCGCCCGTCGTCTGCACACCGTGATGGAGCGGCTGATGGAAGACATCTCCTATGACGCCTCCGAGAAGTCAGGCGAGACCTTCGTCATCAACACCGACTACGTCAACGCCCACCTCGGCAAGCTGATTGAAGACGAGGATCTGAGCCGCTTCATTCTGTAACAGGTTGATCGATAACGAGGATCCGAGCGGTTTACTATCCTGCTCAATCCCATAGCAAGACGCCTCCTCTGTGGAGGCGTCTTCGTTTTCAGCGTTCTCCCGACTCGCAGCCGTCCCGGGCCACATCACCCTGCACGGCACGCTCCTCCCTTCCCGCCAACCAGAGCACACTCATCAGCAACAAGGCCGTCAGGGCGAAGGTGACCCGGGTGGCAAACGCCAGCTCGTCCGCCGTCGCGAGGGCGAGATCGGGCCGCCCTACCAGGGCGGCGAACAGGCCCCCCAGCCCCGCCGCCCCCGTGAGCTGGCCCAGGTTGCGCGACAGGGTCAGCAGCCCGGCCACGGCGCCACGGCTCGCCCCCTCCGCCTCCCCCACCACGGCGCTGTTGTTGGCGGTCTGGAACAGGGCATAACCGGCGGTGAGCAGCAGGATGGGCAGCAGGTAGCCGAGGGACCCGAGCGCCCTGTCCAGCAGGGCCAGCAAGACGGCGGCCACCACCATGAGCCCCAGGCCGAGGCGCACCACAGGGGTTGCCCCCACCCTGTCCACCAACCAGCCAGCGGGCATGCCGGACAGCGCCGCCAGCAGGGGGCCCATGGAGATCATCAGCCCCACCGTCCCCATGTCGAGGGCAAAGGCGCCGTGCAGGTAGAAAGGACCGATCAGCAGCGTCGCCACCATGACGCTGGCCACCAGCGCACTGGCGATGATCCCGCCTCTTCGCCTGGACGCCCCCAACAGCGCCAAGGGCAGCAGGGGGCGACGGGCGCCCGAGTCGGCACGCACGAAGAGCGCTATGGCGACGAGCGCCCCTGTCCCCGGCCAGACCCCGAGCGGGCTGCCCCGGGTCAGTGCCAGCCCGTAGCAGAGCAGCGCCGTCACCAGCAGCAACAGACTGGTGAGCGGGAGGCCTCCCTCGGCAGAGCCCGCCTCATCCCGGGGCAGATCCCGCCAGGCACACCCCAGCGCAAGCAACGTCAGGGGGAGCAGCAGCAGGAAGGGAGCCTGCCAGCCAAATCCGCCGATCAACAGGCCGCCAAAGGAGGGGCCGAGCGCCGTGCCGCAGGCCGACAGGGTGCCGAGCAATCCCATGCTCCAGCCCCGTCGGGCTGGCGGCACCAGCTCTCCTGCCATGGCCAGCGAGAGCACCAGCATGCAGGCCGCACCCGCCCCTTGCAGGGTGCGAGCGGCAATGAGCCAGCCGATGGAAGGGGCCAGGGCGCACAGCAGGGAAGCCAGCGCAAAGACCCCGGTCCCCCAGAGCAGCAGGCGACGCCGCCCCAGACGATCCCCGAGCCGGCCCGCCACCACCGTCAGACTGGTGATCCCAAGCAGGTAGGCCACCAGCACCCATTGCAGGCTGGCGAAGGGCACGCCGAAGTCCTGCCCCAGGGCAGGCAGCACCAGGTTGGCCATGCTGCCCGCCAGCATGGGCAGCAGGGTGGCGAGCCCGAGCCCCGCGAGACCGAGACGGCGCGTCACGGGAGGGGAAACAAGAAGTGGTGTGGACATGGCAGTCTCTCCGGCAAGTGATGATGCACCCAGGCTAGCGGGGGGGATGACAAGGCGGAAGACGCACGGATTGCAGCTTATAGTTGCACCAGACGCCATATGAAGAGACGGCAACTCGCGTATCATGAAGGAGTCGGCCCGTCAGGCGCCGCCTGCGAGGAGACGACCATGACCCCGGATTTCAACCTGCTGATCACCCTGGATGCCCTGCTGGAAGAGTGCAGTGTGGCGGGCGCTGCCAAACGGCTAGGCCTGAGTGCTTCCGCCATGAGCCGGGCCCTGGCAAGGCTGCGGGAGACCACGGGGGATCCGCTGCTCGTGCGGGCGGGACGCGGCCTGATCCCCACCCCCCGGGCGCAGATCCTGCGGGATGAGGTCGCCCGCCTGGTTCAGGAGACCCGGGCCGTGCTGCGCCCCCAGCAGGAAGTAGACCCGGCGAGCCTGGAGCGCACCTTCCGCCTGCGATCCAGTGACGGCTTCGTGGAGGCGGTAGGCCCCGCCCTGCTGGCGCGCCTTGCCGTCGAGGCCCCCGGGGTGCGGCTGCACTTTCTGGCCAAACCCGACAAGGAGAGCGGCCCCCTGCGCCGTGGCGAGCTGGACTTCGAGACCGGGGTCATCGGCGCCACCACGGCCCCCGAGCTGCGCACCCAGGCCCTGTTCCAGGACCACTTCGTCGCCGTGGTGCACCCGGACCACCCCCTCTGCGACGGCACCCTGACCGTGGCGCGCTATGCCGCCGCACGCCACGTGCTGGTCTCCCGCCGGGGCCAGCCTCACAGCCCCATCGACGAGATCCTCGCAGGCCAGGGGAGGCGGCGCACCATCACTACCCTGGTCCCCGGGTTTGCGACGGCGCTGGCCCTGGTCAGGGAGAGCAATCTGGTGGCGACGGTGCCGCACCTGCACTGCGCCAGCCTGCTCGGCGATCTGGTCACCCTGCCCCTGCCCTTCGCTCTGCCAGGGATCCGGGTCGCCCTGCTCTGGCACCCCAGTCAGGATGCCGATCCGGCCCACCGCTGGCTGCGCGCCCTGATACGGGACACCTGTGCCCGGCCCCCCTATCACACCGAGGCCACCGACACCCCCTGATCCGGGTCAGGCAGCTCCCGGCTCCATCACCAGCCTCTTGTGGCCCGGGCACCCGCACCCGGGACCAGAAGCGCCTGTCACCACCCCGTCACACCGACATGCCCGTGGCTTGGGCACAAGCGATGGATCCTTCCCCCTGCCGGACGGGGATCACGGCCCCTCAGAGCGGGGCGGATCACATTGCGAGCAAAAAGATCCTGTCGCCCGCTTCCGCATTTTTTATACGGACGTATAATTGCGTACAAAATGCATACACCAGGAGCACCAGCCAGATGCACCCCACCCGTCAGAAACTGCTCGATACCGGCCTCGCCATCGCCACCGAGAAGGGGCTGCGCGGCCTGACGGTGCGCGAGCTGGCGGCGGCGGCCGAGGTGAACCTCGGCTCCTTCGTCTACCACTTCGGCAACCGCGACGCCTTTATCGACGAGTTGGTCGAGCTCTGGTACGCCCCCCTCTATGACGAGCTCAAGGCGGTGGCAGCCAAAGGCTCCTACTCCTCTGCCATCGCCATGTTCGAGGCGACCATGGAGGCGCTGATCGGGCTGGTGGCCCGCCAGCGCGGCTTCATCAACCACCTGTTTGGCGATGCCCTGGCGGGTGAAGGGGCGGCCCAGCGCTTTCTGCTCAGCCTGCCGCGCCGTCACCCCCTGCTGCTGATCGAACAGGTACGGATGGCACAGGCGGAAGGGTCGCTGGTCGCGGGTCACCCGCTCCAGCTGATGATCTTCATCATGGGGTCGGTCGGCCTGCCGCTGGTGATCGCCGGCAGCGGTCGCCAGCTCGGCTGGCTGCCCGAACAGGCCGCCCCTTTTCTCAGCCAGATAGACAACCCCGAGGCCGCCAGACAGCGGCTGGTATGGGCCCTGCGCGGCCTGCTCCCCACCGACATCAAGGAAGGAGAAACGGCATGAAACAACGCATTGCAATCCTGGCCCTGCTGCTAACCGTTATCGGTGGCTACCTCTGGTGGCAGGGGCGCCCGGCCGACGGCTCCATCCTCTACGGCAACGTCGATATTCGCGACGTCAATCTGGCCTTTCGGGTCGGCGGCCGCGTCGATCAGGTGCAGGTCGATGAGGGAGATAGCGTAAAAGCCGGTCAACTGCTGGCACGCCTGGATCCGGCTCCCCTCACCCACAGCCGCGACAGCGCTCGCGCCAATCTGGCTGCACTCACTGCCGCCAACGCCCTGATCCACAAAGGCTATCGCAGCGAAGAGACCGACCGCGCCCGGGCCGCACTGGCCGCAGCCGAGGCCGCTGCGCTGGAAGCCGACCAGCAGTGGCGCCGCCAGAGCGCATTGGCAGCCACCGGCGCCATCTCCCGCGGTCAGCTCGATACCGCCCGCTCCCAGCGAGACCAAACCCAGGCGCAGGTACGCTCCGCCCGCGAACAGCTCGCCCAGCTCGAAACCGGCTATCGCCCGGAAGAAATTGCCCAATCCGATGCCCAGCTGGAAGGGGCCAAAGCGGCGCTCGCCAGTGCCGAGCTGGCGCTGGCAGATGCCAACCTGACCGCCCCCAGCGACGGCATCATCATCAGCCGCGCCATCGAGAACGGCAGCATGGTGCAGAGCGGAGCGACCGCCTTCAACCTCTCCCTGACCGCACCGGTCTGGGTGCGCGCCTATGTGGAGGAGCCCTGGCTCGGCCACTTCCCGAGCGGCGCCAAAGTGACCCTCACCACCGACTCGCGGCCGGACAAGCCCTATCACGGGGTGGTGGGATTTGTCTCGCCGACCGCCGAGTTCACCCCGAAATCGGTGGAGACGCCGGATCTTCGCACCCACCTCGTCTACCGGCTGCGCATCGTGGTGCAGGATCCCGACCCGGCCCTGCGCCAGGGGATGCCGGTCACCGTCAGGTTGGCGCCATGAGCTGCGCCATCTCCCTCGAGGGGCTCACCAAACGCTTTGGCGAGCGGGTCGCCCTCAACGCCATCTCGGCCACCATTCCGGCTGGTGGCATCACCGGGCTGGTCGGCCCCGACGGCGCGGGCAAGAGCACTTTGCTGCGCCTGCTGGCCGGTCTGCTGATCCCCGAAGCGGGCACCATCCGGGTGCTGGGGCTGGATCCGGTGAACGAGGGGGATCTGCTGCGCCAGCGCCTCGGTTACATGCCCCAGCAGTTCGGCCTCTACGAGGATCTCAGCGTGCTGGAGAACCTCACCCTCTACGCTGACTTGCGCGGCGTACTGGAGCCCGAACGCACGCCCACCTTCGCGCGGCTGCTCGCCTTCACCGATCTCGCCCGCTTCACCGCAAGGCCGGCAGGCAAGCTCTCTGGCGGGATGAAGCAGAAACTCGGGCTGGCCTGCGCCCTGCTCGGCACCCCGGATGTGCTGCTGCTCGACGAACCTGGGGTCGGGGTTGATCCCATCTCCCGCCGCGCCCTCTGGCAGATGGTGCGCGAGCTGGCCAAAGGGGGGATGACGGTGCTCTGGAGTACCGCCTATCTCGATGAGGCGGAGCTGTGCGACCACGTGCTGCTGATGGCGGATGGCGAGGTGCGCACCAGCGGCACGCCGGCCGATCTGATGGGGGCCATGGCCAGCCGCTGCTGGCTGCTGGAGGCGGGGCAGCTGGATGGCCGCGAGCGACGCGCCCTGCTGCGCCGGGCACTGGCTCACCGGGCGGTGATGGATGGCGCGGTGGCGGGGGAGCGGGTTCGCCTGCTGCTGCACCCGGGCATGACGCCCCCGCCGCTCCCGGAGCTGCAGTTGGCCAACGGCGCCTTTCAACCGGCCCAGCCCCGGCTGGAGGATGCCTTTATCGATCTGCTGGGGGGCAGCCCCGGCGGTGAGTCGAGTCTGGCAGCCGGGATGCGGGAAGCGGAACTGCCGCAGGGGGTCTCCCCCGAGGCGGTGATCGAGGCGCGCCACCTCACCAAGCGCTTCGGCGATTTTGCCGCCACCGATGACGTCAGCTTTGCGGTGCGCCGCGGCGAGATCTTCGGCCTGCTCGGCCCCAACGGGGCGGGCAAGTCCACCACCTTCAAGATGGAGTGCGGCCTGCTGCGCCCGAGCGAGGGGCAGGCGCTGGTGACCGGCATCGATCTGGCCCACAGCCCCTCGGCGGCACGCCAGCGCCTCGGCTACATGGCGCAGAAGTTCTCCCTCTACAAGCAGCTCACCGTGGCCCAGAACCTCTCCTTCTTCGCCGGTATCTACGGCCTGTTCGGCCGCCACCAGCAGACGCGGATCGATGCCATGGTGACTGCCTTTGCCCTCGCCCCCTGGCTCGATCAGAAGGCGGAATCCCTGCCCCTCGGCCTGCGCCAGCGCTTATCGCTCGCCTGCGCCCTGCTGCACGAGCCGCCGCTGCTGTTCCTCGACGAGCCCACCTCCGGGGTCGATCCGGTGACCCGGCGCGAGTTCTGGTCGCACATCAACGCGCTGGCCGACCACGGCGTCACCGTGCTGGTCACCACCCACTTTATGGATGAGGCGGAGTATTGCGACCGCATTGCCCTCATCTATCGCGGCAAGCTGCTGGCCCTCGGCACCCCGGACGATCTCAAGGGGCTGGCCGCCAAAGAGGCGGCGACCTCTTTGCCAACCGGCTCCTTGCCGACCTGTTCTTTGCCAACAATGGAAGAGGCCTTTATCACCCTGGTCGAGCGGGCCAGCGAGGAGGACGCATGAGCATCAACCGTCGGCGACTGCTGGCCCTGTGTCGCAAGGAGATGCTGCAAATCGTCCGTGACCCGAGCAGCATCCTCATCGCCTTCATCATGCCGGTGGTGCTGCTGGTGGTGATGGGTTACGCCATCAATCTGGATGTGGACCATCTGCGCCTCGGCATCTGGCGCACCGACAGCGGCGCCCCGGCAGTGCGGCTGGAGCAGGCCCTGCGCGGCTCTACCGCGCTGGAGATCCACAGCGGGCCGAGCAAGGAGTCCCTGCTCGCCAGTCTGGCCCGTGGCGAGATCCGCGGCCTTCTGGTGATCGATGACGGCTTCTCCCGCGCGCTGGCCGGTCAGGGCAATGGCACGCCGCAGGCGCTGCTGCTGACCGACGGCTCCGAGCCCAACACCGCCAACTTCGTCACCAACTATGTGCAGGGGATCTGGCAGGGGTGGCTCGCTGGCGAGGGGGTCGCCATGCCGGTGTCGATAGAGAGCCGCGCCTGGTTCAACCCGGCGCTGGTGAGCCGCAACTTTCTGGTGCCTGGCTCCATTGCGGTGGTAATGACCATCATAGGCGCCCTGCTCACCTCGCTGGTGGTGGCGCGGGAGTGGGAGCGCGGCACCATGGAGGCGCTGCTCGCCACCCCGGTCACCAAGGGGGAGCTGCTGCTCTCCAAGCTGCTGCCCTACTATGGCCTTGGCATCATCGCCATGCTGCTCTGCCTGCTCTTCTCGGTGGCGGTGATGGCGGTGCCGTGGCGCGGCTCCCTGCTGCTGCTCTTTCTGGTCACCAGCGTCTTTCTCGGCAGCGCCCTCGGGCTCGGGTTGTTTCTCTCCACCGTGATGCGCAGCCAGTTCAACGCCGCGCAGGCGGCGCTGATCGCTGCGTTTCTGCCCGCGGTGATGCTGTCGGGCTTCGTGTTCGAGATCGCCAGCATGCCGCCTTGGCTTCGGGCCATCACCCACCTCATTCCGGCCCGCTATTTCGCGAGCTCCTTGCAGACCCTCTATCAGGCGGGCAGCGTATTCTCGATCCTGCTGGTCAACGGTTTCTGTCTGCTGCTGCTGGCCGGTTTCTGGCTGGCCCTGACCGCCCGCAAGACGCGGCGCACTCTGGAGTAACCCATGCTGATCCGACTCTGGTGGCTGATCCGAAAAGAGCTGCAGGCCCTGATGGGCAATACCCAGGGGCGCTTTCTGCTCATCATGCCGGTGCTGCTGCAAACCGCCCTCTTCCCGTTCGCCGCCACTCTGGAGGTTACCGGCAACACGCTGGCCATTTACAACCAGGATGGCGGCGCCCAGAGCCGCGAGCTGCTGGAGCGCCTCACCCATATGCCCGCCTTCACCACCATCATTCCGGTGCAGGGCGAGGCGGGCATGACCGAGGCCATCACCGGGCAACGGGCGCTGCTCGGGCTGATTATTCCGGGGGATTTCTCGCGCCGGCTGGCGCGGGGCGAACCGGCCAAGGTGCAGTTGATCATCGACGGACGCCGCTCCAACGGCGGTCAGGTAGCGGCGGGCTACATCAGTCAGGTGATCGCCCGCTGGCAAAGTGAGGGCAAGGGGCAACCCGAGCTGGCGGTACGCAACCTCTACAACCCCAACGTCGAGTTCCACTGGCATATCCTGCCGGCCCTGGTGGCCATCATCACCACCACCGGCTGTCTGATTGTCACCGCCCTCTCGGTGGCGCGGGAGCGGGAAGAGGGCACCTTCGATCAGCTGCTGGTCTCGCCCCTCACCGCAGGCTGGATCATGGCGGGCAAGGCGGTGCCCGGCATCATGGTGGCGGTGGGACAAGGGTGCATAGTCGCGCTGGCCGCCCGTTTTGTCTTTCACCTCCCCTTTGCCGGCAGCCTCAGCCTGCTGATGGCGGGCATGGTCTGCTACGGGCTGGCACTGGCCGGGATCGGGCTCTTCATCTCGTCGTTCTGCTCAACCCAGCAGCAGGCGTTTCTCGGGGTCTTCTCCTTCACCGTCCCGGCGGTGATCCTCTCGGGCTACATCTCACCGGTGGAGAATATGCCGCAGGTGTTCCAGTGGCTGGCGGCCATCGACCCCCTCACCCACTTCATCGTGCTGCTCAAGGGGGTCTTTCTCAAGGGGTTCGGCTGGTCGGCGGCCTGGCCCCTGATCTGGCCCCTGCTCGCCATCGCCGGCGTCACCCTGTCGCTGGCGCTCGCCATGTTCCGCCGCCATATCGTCTGACTCGCCACCTTGCTCAGCTGATGCCCATTGATACCGGTCTCGCCAGTGCGAGACCGGTCTTTTTCCGACAGAAGTTTTCACTCCCCGGCAGTTGGTAAACCGGGCTTTCCCTCCACCATTCCTCACCCCGAGCCAGCCCAGAAATAATCAACTGGCATACCTATTTTTGTATAGTATTGAATTTTCTCGAATTACCCCTGAGGAGATATATAAATAGACACTTGATTTGCATCAATCGCCCACCCCTGCCGACTGGGTAGCCTAGCCCCAGAATGATGTTTTATTACTCCAAACTTGAGGCAACTATGAGCAAAGTCAGACTGGTCGTTGTGGGCAACGGCATGGTGGGGCACCGCTTCATCGAAGAGCTGATCGAGCGGGCCGATCCGGGCCGCTACGAGATCACCGTCTTCGGTGCAGAACCCCGTCCCGCCTACGATCGCGTCCATCTCTCCTCCTACTTCTCCCATCACACCAGCGAAGATCTCTCCCTCGTCAAACCCGGCTTCTACGACAAGCACGGCATCCGCCTGCTGCTCGGCGAAGCGGTGAAAAAAATCGACAGGGCCAACCGCGAAGTGCACTCCAACAAGGGCACTGTGGTCGAGTACGACAAGCTGGTGCTGGCCACCGGTTCCTACCCCTGGGTGCCGCCCATCCAGGGCAGCCAGCACCATGAGTGCTTCGTCTATCGCACCATCGAGGATCTGAAAGCCATCCGCAGCGCCGCCAAGAGCGGCAAGAGCGGGGTGGTGATCGGGGGCGGTCTGCTTGGCCTCGAAGCCGCCGGTGCCCTCAAGGCGTTGGGTCTCGAGACCCACGTGGTGGAGTTTGCTCCTGTGCTGATGGCCGAGCAGCTCGACGGTCAGGGCGGCCAGCTGCTGCGCCGCAAGATTGAATCCATGGGCGTGCAGGTACACACCAGCAAGAGCACCAGCGAGATCCTGATGCATGGCGGCGAGCAGGCGAAACACCGCCTCGCCTTCGCTGACGGCAGCCAGCTGGAAGTGGACGTGGTGGTCTTCTCCACCGGCATTCGACCGCAAGATACCCTGGGCCGTTACGGTGATCTCGCCATCGCCGAGCGCGGCGGCATCGTCATCGACGATCACTGCCTCACCTCAGACCCCGACATCTATGCCATCGGCGAGTGCGCCGCCTGGCAGGGCCGCTTCTTCGGGCTGGTGGCGCCGGGCTACAAGATGGCCCAGATCACCGTCGACCATCTGCTCGGCGGCGACAGCCGTTTCGAGGGGGCGGACATGAGCGCCAAGCTCAAGCTGCTCGGCGTCTCCGTCGGCTCCATCGGTGATGCCCACGGCCGCACCCCGGGCAGCCACAGCTATGTGTTTCAGGACGATCAGGCCGGCGTCTACAAGAAAATCGTGGTGAGCGAAGACAACAGCCGATTGCTCGGCGCCGTGCTGGTGGGTGACGTGGAAGATTACGGCAACCTGCTGCCGATGATGCTCAACGCCCTGCCGCTGCCGAGCCACCCGGACACCCTGATCCTGCCCGCCTACGCCGGTGCCAAGCCGACGCTGGGGGTGGATGCCCTGCCGGAGAGCGCCCAGATCTGCTCCTGCTTCGACGTCTCCAAGGGCGACATCGCCAAGGCGGTGGCCGAGGGCCACACCACCCTGGCAGCCATCAAGCAGCACACCAAGGCCGGCACCGGCTGCGGCGGCTGCGTGCCCCTCATCAGCCAGGTGCTCAACGCCGAGCTGGTGAAGCAGGGCATCGAGGTCAACAACCACCTCTGCGCCCACTTCCCCCACTCCCGTCAGGAGCTGTTCCATCTGGTCAAGGTGGAGGGGATCAAGAGCTTCGACGAGCTGCTGGCCAAACACGGTCAGGGCTATGGCTGCGAGGTGTGCAAACCGACCGTCGGCTCCATCCTCGCCTCCTGCTGGAACGAGCATGTGCTGAGCCCGCTCAACACCCAGCTGCAGGACACCAACGACATCTTCCTCGGCAACATGCAAAAAGACGGCAGCTACTCCGTCATCCCGCGCATGGCCGGTGGTGAAGTGACCCCGGAAGGGCTGCTGGCGGTGGCCGAAGTGGCCCGCGACTACAAGCTCTACACCAAGATCACCGGCGCCCAGCGCATCGGCCTGTTCGGGGCCCAGAAGGATGATCTGCCTGCCATCTGGCGCAAGCTGCTGGCGGCCGGATTCGAGACCGGTCAGGCCTACGCCAAGGCGCTGCGCATGGCCAAAACCTGCGTCGGCAGCACTTGGTGCCGCTTCGGCGTGCAGGACAGCGTCGGCCTCGGGGTCTTCCTCGAGAACCGCTACAAGGGCATTCGCACCCCGCACAAGATGAAGTTCGGCGTCTCCGGCTGTACCCGCGAATGTGCGGAAGCCCAGGGCAAGGACGTCGGCATCATCGCCACCGATGCTGGCTGGAACCTCTATGTGGGCGGCAACGGCGGCATGAAGCCGCGCCACGCCGACCTGCTGGCGTCCGACCTCGACCGCGAGACCCTGATCAAGCTGATCGACCGCTTCATGATGTTCTACGTCACCAGCGCCGACAAACTGCAGCGCACCTCGGTCTGGCTCGGCAACCTGGAAGGGGGCGTCGACTATCTGCGCGAGGTGATCGTCGATGACAAGCTGGGGCTGGCCGAGACGCTAGAGCGCGATATCCAGACCCTCATCGACAGCTACGAGTGCGAATGGTCGCGCACCCTCAACGAAGAGGAAGCGCTCAAGCGTTTCAGCCACTTCATCAACAACGACAAGCGCGATCCGGACGTTCAGTTCGTCGCCGAGCGCGACCAGCACAGACCGGCGACCCCGGCCGAGCGCATCCCCATCTACCAGATCGAGGTGGAAACCAAATGATGAAATTAGCCTGCCAACCCAACGGCATCCTGATGGGCTGCATGGACGTTTGCGCCCTGCTCGATAGCCAGTCCATCCAACTCGAGGTGGAGATTAAGCGATGAAACTTGCCTGCCAACTCAACGATATCCTGCCGGGCACCGGCGTCTGCGCTCTGATCGAGGGTCGTCAGATCGCTCTGTTCCGCCCGAGCGCGGCCGCCGAGGTGTTCGCCATCGACAACCGGGATCCCTTCTTCACCGCCAACGTGCTGTCGCGGGGCCTGATTTGCGAACACGACGGCGAGCTCTGGGTGGCCAGCCCGCTCAAGAAGCAGCGCTTTCGCCTGAGCGACGGCCACTGTTTCGACAACCCTGAGATGTCGGTGCAGAGCTACCCCGTTGAAGTGCGCGACCAGCAGGTCTGGGTCGCCGTCTAACACCAGACCCCACCCCGGCCCTCCCCTTCACAGGAGAGGGAGCAAAAAGCCCCTCCCCCTTGACAAGGGGGAGGCAGGGAGGGGGTTAAAAAACAGTCAGGGCTGCCCGCGGGCGGCCCTCTTGAAGGAAACAAAGATGTATACCGAAACCATCAACAAGTGCGCCGCCAACGCGGCCCGCATCAATCGCTTCGAGCGCAGCGACAAGCTCGGCTTCTGGCTCAGCTCGGCCATGGCGGGGGCCTATGTTGGCCTTGGCATCATCCTCATCTTCACCCTGGGCAACCTGGTGGATCCCGCCATCCGTCCGCTGGTGATGGGGGCCACCTTCGGCATCGCCCTGACCTTAGTTGTCATCGCCGGCTCCGAGCTGTTTACCGGCCACACCATGTTCCTCACCTTCGGGGTGAAGACGGGCAAGATCACCATGGCCGACCTGCTGCGCATCCTGCCGCAGACCTGGGCGGGCAACCTGATTGGCTCCATCGTGGTGGCGCTCATCTACTCCTACGGCGGCAGCCTGCTGCCGGACGCAGGCAGTCTGGCCCACAAGGTGGCGCTGGCCAAGACCCAGGCACCGGCGCTGACCCTGTTTATGAAGGGGATCCTCTGCAACTGGCTGGTCTGCCTCGCCATCTGGATGGCGCTGCGCACCGAGGGTGCCGCCAAGTTCATCGCCATCTGGTGGTGCCTGCTCGCCTTTATCGCCTCCGGCTACGAGCACTCGGTCGCCAACATGACCCTGTTCGCCCTCTCCTGGTTTGGCGCCCACTCGGAGGCCTACACCCTGAGCGGCATCGGCCACAACCTGCTGTGGGTGACGCTGGGCAACACCGTCTCCGGCGCCCTCTTTATGGGCCTCGGCTACTGGTATGCCACCCCCAAGGCTGAGCGCCCGGTCGCGGTGAGCGACACCACCAGCACCGCCAACCAGACCCGAACCGCCTGATCAGGAGGCCCCATGGACTACTTGCCCATCTTTTGCCGACTCGACAACAAACCCGTGCTGCTGGTCGGCGGCGGCGAGGTGGCGGAGCGCAAGGCGCGCCTGCTGCTGGATGCCGGTGCCCAGCTCACCGTGGTCGCGCCCGAGCTCGACCCCGAGCTGGCGGAACTGGCTGCCAACGGCAGCATCGAGTGGCTGGCCGGTGAATTCGCGCCGCAGCAACTGGCGGGCAAGTGGCTGGTGGTGGCCGCCACCGATCGGCGCGAGGTGAATGCGCTGGTCTACCAGAGCGCCAACCGGGCGCGGATCTTTGCCAACGTGGTGGATGACCCGAAACGCTCCAGCTTCATCATGCCGTCGATCATCGACCGCTCACCGCTGATGGTGGCCATCTCCTCCGGCGGCAAGGCGCCGGTGCTGGCCCGCTTGCTGCGGGAAAAACTCGAAGCCCTGCTGCCCCAGCATCTGGGCGCCGTGGCGGCCTTCGCCGGCAGCCTGCGGGAGCGGGTCAAGGCCCGCTTCGCCAGCATGGGGGAACGGCGCCGCTTCTGGGAGCGGCTGCTCGGGGCGGATCGGCTCGGTCAGGCGCTGGCACGGGGCGATAGCGCCTCTGCCAATCAGCTGGCCGACAGCCTGTTTGCCGATGAAAGCCACTCCAGTGGCGAAGTGGTGCTGGTGGGAGCCGGCCCCGGCGATCCGGGCCTGCTCACCCTGCACGCCCTGCGCCAGATGCAGCAGGCGGACGTGGTGGTCTATGACCGGCTGGTCTCCGACGAGGTGATGGCGCTGGTACGCCGCGACGCCAAGCGCATCTTCGTCGGCAAGCAGGCAGGCAACCACTGCGTGCCGCAGGAGGGGATCAACCAGCTCTTGCTGGAGGAGGCGCAGAAGGGGCAGCGGGTGGTGCGGCTGAAGGGGGGTGACCCCTTCATCTTCGGCCGTGGCGGCGAGGAGCTGGAGACGCTGGTCGGCAGCGGCATCGGTTTTCAGGTGGTGCCCGGCATCACCGCAGCCAGCGGCTGCGCCGCCTACGCCGGCATTCCGCTCACCCACCGCGATCACGCCCAGAGTGTTCGCTTCGTCACCGCCCACGGCAAGGGAGGCGCCCGGGATCTCGACTGGCCGCTGCTGGCCAAGGACAAGCAGACGCTGGTGTTCTATATGGGGCTCTCCTCCTGCGCCACCATCCGCGAGCAGTTGCTGGCTCACGGCAAGGCGAGCAACACCCCGGTGGCGCTAATCGAGCGCGGCACCCAGCCCTGCCAGCGGGTCATTCGCGGCACCCTCGATCAGTTGCCCGCGCTGGCGGTGGGGGTCGAGAGCCCGGCCCTCATCATGGTGGGTTCGGTGGTGACCCTGGCGGACCAGCTTGCCTGGTTCGGGCAAGGAGGCGCCACAGACGCGGCCCTGGCTTCGGCCTGATCGCTGCATCCATTCCAACGCCACCCTCGGGTGGCGTTTCTTTTTCTGCATTTACTGTCATAACCTCTTGTTTTGAGTCTGGTATCCTATGGGGACTGTCCGCCGGATCACCGAATTCAGGAATTCTGCTTCATGTCCCTCCCCCCCAAGAACAGCGCCAAACAGCGTGAACACGACAGAGCCCGCATCCTCACGCTGCTGCTGGCTGATGATGCCCTCACCGAGAGCCTGCTCGACCCGCAAGGGGAGCAGGACGCAGAGCTGCGGGACCAGACCAGCGAGCTGACCCGGCTGGTCAACAGCCTGCCCGCCGCCGATATCGCCGATGCGCTGGAGTCCCTGCCGCCGGACGAGCGCCACGTGCTGTGGCAGCAAGTGGATGCAGACAAGCACGGCCAGATCCTGGTGGAAGCGTCGGAGACGGTGTGGGACAGCCTCATCAGCGGCATGAGCGACAAAGAACTCCTGCACGCCCTGAGCACCCTCGACATCGACGACCAGATCTACCTGGGCCAGCACCTGCCCCGCAACCTGATGGGGCGGCTGCTCACCTCCATGGCGCCGGTGGACAGGGACAAGGTGCGGGAGGTGATCCGCTACGGCAAGCACACGGTCGGCGCCATGATGGACTTCGAGCTCATCACGGTGCGGCCCGACGTGACCCTGGCCACCGTCCAGCGCTATCTGCGCCTGCGCGGCCAGATCCCCGAGAACACCGACAAGCTGTTTGTCACCGATCGGCGCAACCGGCTGCAGGGGGAGCTACCCCTCACCGCCGTGCTGCTGCACAAGCCCGAGACCCTGGTGAGCGACGCGATGGAGAAGGATCCGGTCACCTTCGATCCGGAAGACAACGACGAGGCCGCCGCCCGCACCTTCGAGCGGGACGACCTGGTCTCCGCCGCCGTGGTGGATGCCAGGGGCAAGCTGATGGGCCGGCTCACCGTCGCCGAGGTGGTGGATCTGGTCTATGAAGAGAGCGACACCGATCTGCGCCGGATGGGGGGGATCAGCGAGGAAGAAGACGTGTTCGCCCCCGTCTCCAAGGCGGTCAAGACCCGCTGGGCCTGGCTCGCCATCAACCTCTGCACCGCCTTCGTGGCATCGCGGGTGATCGGCCTGTTCGAGCACACCATCTCCCAGCTGGTGGCACTGGCGGCCCTGATGCCCATCGTCGCCGGGATCGGCGGCAACACCGGCAACCAGACCATCACCATGATAGTGCGGGCGCTGGCGCTGCAGCACATCCAGACAGGCAACGTCTCCTTCCTGCTGTGGCGCGAGCTGGGGGTGGCCCTGATCAACGGCCTGGTGTGGGGCGGCATCATGGGCATCGCCACCTTCCTGCTCTATCAGGATGCGGCGCTGGGGGGCGTGATGACGCTCGCCATGATCCTCAACCTGCTGGTGGCGGCCCTGATGGGGGTCATCATCCCCATGACCATGAGCCGGCTGGGGCGCGACCCGGCGGTGGGGGCCAGCGTGATGATCACCGCCATCACCGACACCGGCGGCTTCTTCATCTTCCTGGGGCTGGCGACCCTGTTCCTGCTCTAGGGCCCGAGGCTGACCGTCTGCGGCTCCTGCCATGACGCGGGGCCGCTTTCGCGCAAAAACGGCATTTCCCGCCACTGGGCAAGGAATAGTCGTTGAAATGCCAACCCCACTCCTTATACTGGATCCACCTGTTTCCAGCGGTGGATCTGACACAATGGAATACAACACTTCAGAACTGTGCGACATCTATCAGGACATGGTGGATGTACTCGAACCCATGCTCTGCTCCTTCGGCGGCCGCGCCTCTTTCGGCGGCGTCATCACCACAGTCAAATGCTTCGAATCGAACGGTCTTATCCGTGAACTGGTCAAGGAGAACGGCGTTGGTCGCGTGCTGTTGATCGACGGTGGCGGCTCCATGCGTCGTGCCCTGATCGACAGCGAGATCGCCACCACGGCAGCGGAAAATGAGTGGGAAGGGATCGTCTGCTACGGTTGCGTCCGTGAGGTCGATATCCTGGAAGATCTCGACATCGGCATTCAGGCCCTGGCGGCCATTCCGGTGGGCGCCGACAGCAAGGATATCGGGGAAACCGATCTGCCGGTCAACTTCGGCGGCGTCACCTTCCTGCCGGATGACCACCTCTATGCCGATACCACAGGGGTGATCCTCTCCCCCGATGCCCTCGACATCGAGTAAATAACGCTGAGTGAAAATGGGAGCCCTGGCTCCCATTTTTTATGCCCGCTGATGGCGGAAAAGACGCAAAAAAAAGAGGGCCAGTAAACTACTGGCCCCTTAACTGGAAGCAATGTGAGCAATGTCGTGCCTTCACAAGAAGTCCATCACGTTGGAACAAATGAAGTCTTTCCCGGAAAACAAGGTAACAATAATCATTCTCATTTAACTGTGCAAGCCTTATTTGCGAAGATCGCAAAAAAATTGACCACCCATGGGGGTGGTCAATCTCATCAGGCTTGTCGCGTAGCAGCTTGCAGGTCAGCCAATCCGGCCTCCCCCACCAGCTTGCGGCTGAGATAGCGCAGCAGCACACCGTAAAGCGGCACAAACAACCCCAGACTTATCAGCAACTTGAATACGTAATCCACGGTCGCGATCTCGACCCAGTGCTCGGCCATGAAGGGATCCGTGCTGCGCCAGAAGGCGATGCTGAAGAAGGCGATGGTATCCACCAGATTGCCGAACAGGGTGGAGGCCGCCGGTGCCACCCACCAGGCTTTCAGCAGGCGCAGGCGGTTGAACACCACCACATCCATGAACTGGCCCACCAGATAGGCCATAAAGCTGGCTAACGCGATCCGGGCAACAAAGAGATTGAACTCTGCCAGATTGCCCACCCCCTGGAAGCTCCCTTCGAAGAAGAGCACCGAGAGCACGTAGGACACGGTCAATGCCGGCAGCATCACGGTCTGGATGATCTTGCGCGCCAGGCCGGCGCCGAAGATCCGCACCGTCAGATCGGTGGCCAGGAAAATGAACGGGAAGCTGAAGGCACCCCAGGTGGTGTGGAAGCCAAAGATGGTGATCGGCAGCTGCACCAGGTAGTTGCTGCTGGCAATGATCAGGATGTGGAACAACGAGAGACGCATCAGTGCCGTCTGGTACTGAGCCGGAGTCAGGTTCATATTGTGACCTTTTTGGTTAATGGGGTTAGGGAACCCATATCGCCACCATGGCGATAATCAAGGGGCGAGATTATACGCCCCAAAATTGATAGTTCAATCTTTATGCGGTTATCTCAAGGGATTGACTCGCATCGCACGCCAAGCTCACTCCCGGGACTGCCGAGCCAGCCAGAGCAGCGCCTCCGCGTCGTCCGGCTGCACCGCCGCCAGCCAGCAGCCGCTGTAATGCTCGTACTCGAGCCGAAAGCGGCTGCCTTCAAACTCCAGCAGCCAGCTGTGGCGATCCGCCCCCCACTCCCGCTCGAGGGCCGCCAGCTCCCACTCCTGCAACAGGGCCTCGGCCAAGGTCGGGAAGCTGTCCCAGTCAAGGCCCGGGCAGGTCAGCATCACCACCCCGGCTTCCCTGTCTGTCTGCGTGATACGCCAGTTCATCTGTGGTTCCTCAACTGCTGCACGAGAGCTCGCCCCCGCAATACCAGCCCGGATGCGGAGTGGCGAGATCCTCGTATGCCGGTTGCTCATCATAGGGATGCTGCAGGGCCGCAAACAGCCGCTCGAACGGCGCCATGTCGCCCTGCTCTGCCGCCTCGATCACCTGCTGGGCCAGCGCGTTGCGCAGCACATACTTGGGATTGACTGCATCCATCTGCCCCTTGCGCACGCCATCCTCGCTCCCTTCCCGGGCGAGGCGTGCCCGATAGACCTCAAGCCACCCCTGCCAGACGGCAGGATCCGGCAACAGGGCCAGCAGGCTGGCGGGCCACGCTCCCTCTCGCGTCACCTCACCGAGACGTCGCAGGAAGAGGTGGTAATCCACCTTGTGCGCCGCCAGCAGCCGGAACAACTCGCGGAACAGCGCCGGATCCTCCTCTTCCCACACCGCCAGCCCCAGCTTGGCGCGCATCAGCTCGGAGTAGTGCAACATCAGCTGGTGCTCGTACTGGGCCAGGGCCGACGCGAGCGCGTCGCCATCCACATGGCCGGCCAGCGCCTGTGCCAGCTTCTGCAGGTTCCAGTATCCGACCGCAGGCTGCTGATCCAGCGCATAGCGACCATCCGGATCCGAGTGGTTGCAGACGAAGTCCGGCACATAGGCGTCGATGAAACCGTAGGGGCCGTAATCCAGGGTCAGCCCGAGCAGGGACATGTTGTCGGTGTTCATCACCCCGTGACAGAACCCCGCCGCCTGCCACTTGGCGATGAGCCGCGCGGTGCGGCACACTACTTCGGCAAACAGCTCGGCGCCATCGGCCAGCTCGGGGAAGTGGTAACGCCGCACATAGTCGATGAGGGCGGGGATCTTCTCCCCCTGCCCGCTCCAGGCGAAATACTCGAAATGACCGAAGCGCAGATGGCTCGGCGCGGTGCGCAGCACGGTCGCCCCGCTCTCCACCTGCTCCCGGTAGACAGGCTCGTCACTGCCCAGCAGCACCAGAGCCCGGGTGGTGGGAATGCCGAGGGCATGCAGCGCCTCGGAAGCCAGGTACTCGCGAATGCTGGATCGCAGCACGGCACGGCCGTCGCCAAAGCGGGAGAATGGCGTCTTGCCCGCCCCTTTCAGGTGCAGGTCCCAGCGGCTGCCATCCGGCGCCAGCTGCTCCCCCAGCAGCAGGGCGCGGCCATCCCCGAGGCGCGGGCTGTAACCACCGAACTGGTGGCCCGCATAGACCTGGGCCACCGGCTGCATGCCCGGCAGGGACTGCCCCTGGCCGCAACAAGCGAGCCACTGCGCCTCGCTCACCTCCCCGAACCCCAGCTCACCAAGCAGCGCACGGTTCAGATGCAGCAATCTGGGGCCATGCAGCGGCTGCAGGGCAACGGGCTCGCAAGCCCAAGGGAGTTCGGTGGCAAAAGTGTTGATCAACTTCATGGTGATGGAGGTTGTCCCTGCGTATGCTCGTGTCACTCTTTATACCGCCGTCGGCTCGTCGAGGCTAACAGGCGATCACGATTATTCATTTCAAGGAGAAGACGATGCCAAAGTGGGTCTATACCCTGCCCCTGCTGGCGCTTGCCTGGGGCCATCAGGCCAAGGCGGCCGACATAGACGCAGGCAAGGCCAAATCCGTGGTCTGTGCCGCCTGTCATGGCGCGGATGGCAAGGCGAGCGTCCCGACCTACCCCCACCTCGCGGGCCAGAACCAGGCCTATTTGCTCAAGCAGATGAAAGCGTTCAAGGAGGGTTCCCGTACCGAGCCGCTGATGGTTCCCTTCATGGCGATGCTGACCGAGGCGGACATGGAGAATCTGGCAGCCTATTACGCCAGCCTGAAATAATGCATGGCGCCGACCAACGGGCGCCTTTCCACTGTTTGTTGTGCCAGCCTACCGGCCTGGGCCTGCAGCGGTCGATGACAAGGTCTACCTGGGCCGACCCTACCGGCGGCAGTAGTCGATGATCAGGTCCATAAAGGCCTCACCGAAGCGCTCCAGCTTGCGGTGACCGACACCGTTGACCGCCAGCATTTCCTCCTCGGTCATCGGCATGAGCTGTGCCATCTCAACCAGGGTGGCGTCGTTGAACACCACATAGGGCGGCACCTCTTCATCCTCGGCGATCTGCTTGCGCAGGGCGCGCAGCTCCTTGAACAGCCGCTTGTCATAGTTGGCGTTGTCGAGCAGGCCGTTGCGCTTCTCCTTGCGACTGGAGATGGGCTGCAGGCGGGGGACTGCCAGTTCAAGCTTCATCTCGCCACGCAGCACGGGTCGAGCCGCTTCGGTCAGCTGCAACACCAGATTGCGGGTGATGTTCTGGGTCAGCAACCCCTTGTGGATCAGCTGGCGGATGACGCTCATCCAGTATTCGTGGCTCTGATCCTTGCCGATGCCGTAGGTCGACAGCTTGTCGTGACCGTGATCCTTGATGCGCTGGTTCAGCGATCCGCGCAGCACCTCCACCACATAACCCACCCCGAAATTCTGTCCCACCCGCCAGACGCAGGAGAGCGCTTTCTGGGCGTCTTCGGTGCCGTCATAACTCTGGGGCGGATCGAGGCAGATGTCGCAGTTGCCGCACGGCTTGTCGTTGTACTCGCCGAAGTAGTTGAGCAGCACCTGACGGCGGCAAGTCTGCGCCTCGGCGAAGGCCGCCATCACGTTGAGCTTGTACTGCTCCACCTGCAACTGCTGTGGGTTTTCGATGTTGTCGAGCAGCCGGCGCACCCGACCGATGTCGGCGGGATCGTAGAGCAGCAGCGCCTCGGCCGGGGTGCCGTCGCGCCCGGCACGGCCGGTTTCCTGATAGTAGGATTCGATGTTCTTCGGGATGTCGTAGTGCACCACGAAGCGCACGTTGGGCTTGTCGATGCCCATGCCGAACGCCACCGTCGCCACCACGATCTCGATGTCATCCTTGAGGAAGGCCTCCTGGGTCTGCTGACGCAGCTCCAGCGGCAGACCGGCATGATAGGGTGCCGCCTTGCAGCCGTGACGGGATAGCCGCTCGGCCACCTCCTCCACCCGATTGCGGCTGGAGCAGTAGACGATGCCGCAGTTGCCCTTCTGGCTCTGCACGTAGCGCAGCAGCTGCTCCGCCGCCTTGAACTTCTCCACCAGGCTGTAGCGGATATTGGGCCGATCGAAGCTGGCGGTGTGGATGAAGGGATCGTTCAGTTCCAGCCGGTGCAGCATGTCGCTGCGGGTCGCCTCGTCGGCGGTGGCGGTGAGCGCTACCACCGGCACCTGGGGGAACCACTGCTTGAGCCGTCCCAGCGCCGCGTATTCCGGCCGAAAATCGTGCCCCCACTGGGAGACGCAGTGCGCCTCGTCGATGGCGAACAGGCCGAGGGGCAGCTCCGCCAACCGGTCCATGAACTCGTGCTGCAGCAAACGCTCGGGGGAAACATAAACCAGCTTGATCTCGCCCCGGCGCATGGCGGCGAAGTTCTGGATCATCTCTTCCCGGCTCAGTGCCGAGTTGATGTAGACCGCCGCCACGCCGTTGGCGCGCAGGGTGTCGACCTGATCCTTCATCAGCGAGATGAGGGGGGAGACCACCACACCGAGCCCGGGTCGCAGCAGCGCCGGGATCTGGTAGCAAAGCGACTTGCCGCCGCCGGTGGGTTTGAGCACCAGGGCATCGCGCCCCGCCACTATCTGCTCGATGATCTCGAGCTGGCCCGGCCGAAACTGCTGATAGCCAAACACCGCCTGCAACAGGGCAAGGGGATTCTCTGGCTGAGGGTCAGGCAGGGTTTCGGCAATGACGGTCATGGGCTCTCCTTTGGGGTCGCCATTCTAAAGCAGCCGCCGCCCACAATAAACCTGCCATTGCGAGTGTTAAGGAAGTGTTGCAGACTGGCTGGTGTTTTTACTCGGCTTTGATGACAGGGCGGACTCAAGGAATGAAACAGATGCTCAAGAAGATGGCGCTCAGTGGCATAGCCAACCTGTTCGCCGAAAAGATGCCCTTCAACAAGCTGATCGGCATGCAAGTCACCCACTACGACTTCGATAAAGTGGAGCTGCGCATCAAGATGGAACAGAAGCTCATCGGCAACCCTTTCCACAACATACTGCACGGCGGCGTCACCGCCAGCCTGCTCGACGTGGCGGGCGGCATGATAGTCGCAGCCTCCTGCATCGACGAGCTGGAGGACTTCTCCCCCAGCTATCTCAAGGAGCGCTTCTCGCGGCTTGGCACCATCGATCTGCGGGTGGACTATCTTCGTCCCGGTCGCGGCAACGAGTTCATCGCCACCGCCCACATCATCCGGGCAGGCAGCAAGGTCGCGGTCGCCCGCATGGAGCTGCACAACGAAGAGGGCACTCACATCGCCTTCGGCACGGGGACCTACCTCGTCGGCTAATGGTTTTTATTGCATAAAAAGTGCGCTTCTAAGCTGATTTTAATCATTAGAATTCTTACCCCCTCCTCCGCTCAGGGTCCATACTGAAAGTCGGGATTCTGTGCAGAGGGAGGATTGCAGACGATGAGCGCGATACTGGCTACCCAACCATCCAGAGCCTTGCTGACACGACTTGAGGCCATGCGCGAAGAAGTGCAGACCCCAGAGTGCCGTCACTGGTTGGAACAGGAGCTGGAGGGGTATTCTCTCTGTTCACCCCTGCCCTGGTATCGCATCATTGCCTGTCGGCAACGCGGTCACTTCCTGAATCTGAAGACGGGAAAATATCTGACTTGCCATATCGGCAGCCAAACGCTAAGCCAACGCGACCTGGCCCAAGTTCAGTTCATCTATGCCCGTGAACCCGCCGCCCACTATTTACTGCGTCACGATTCCCATATCGAGCCCTGGCCGGAATCGCTGCTGGAAGCGTATCGAGAGCAGCTGATCCCTGGTCATCTCTGCCTGCAAGCCTGGCATGAGCCCGTGTCTTCGCTGCGTTCACAACTGATGGAGGGAATAGCACATTTCATTAGTGAGTACCCCAAGCATGCGGCCCTGCAAACCCAACACGGTTTCAAGGCATTGCGGCATCAACACTGGCATATCTGAATGAGCGCCTGGGGCGCAAGGAGGGCACCATCGACAAGACCCACAACGAGATTGTCACAATCTAGAGTGCCGGAGTCAGGATCAGACTCCACCAGTGGGGCCACCGAGCGGTGGCCCTTTTAGTTGGGCAAATGAGGAAGATCGGAGCAGCAGCTGCAGCAATCGACAATGGAAATGTCAGCTTTGCTTCAACAGACCAAATGCGAAAAGGCCGCTCATTGAGCGGCCTTTTCAAATGTGGTCGGTGTGAGAGGATTCGAACCTCCGACCCCTTCGTCCCGAACGAAGTGCGCTACCAAGCTGCGCTACACACCGATGTCTGCGGGGCGAGAATTTACCGAAAGCCCCGACCCGACACAAGCCTTTTTTTGCATTCACTCTAAAAAAACGGCTTTACGCTCAATAATTCAGCGAGTCGCAGCAAAAATCGCCACAAGGCATCTTTCCGCCTGCCTTCAGCCCTGTCGAGGCAACCTGAACTCGGTCGGCCCCAGCAAACGCCGGCTCCAATCCGCCACCACTCCATGTTCCAGCCAATGAGCCGCATGCTGGCGCCAATTGGGAGAGAGCGCCGGGTTCTCCAGCAGCAGTTGCAGGTCTTCCTCGTTGCGAACCTGGTTGAACAGGATGTCGGCGGTGCGCTTCACCGTCAGCTCAGGGTAGGGTCTGTCCACCAGTGTCAGCTCCCCCTGCGGCTCCACCCTTCCCTCTTCCAGCACCCGCAGCAGCCAGCCACAGCGACCACTCAGCTGCATCACCTGGGAGAGCTGGCCATAGCCAAAGCGCTGGTTGAGCTTGAAACAGGGGGATCTGGGCTGGCTTATCTGGATCAGCGCCTCCCCAAGTCGATAGACATCGCCGATGCAGGCCTGCGCCTCCGTCAGCCCCGAACCAGAGAGATTCTCGCCAAAGGCGGCAGGCTGCCAGGGTGTGCGTGGTACAGGCAGTTCCAGCGCGGTTTGCCAGGTTTTCCACCAGGCGTAGTGCTCCGCAGGGTAATGGTGCAGGGCTCGATCCGGGCCGCCATGATGGCGTCTGTCGCTCTGCTCATCCCCGCGAAGGCCGAGGAAATCGCACCACAGAGGGACGTCGGCAGGCTGCTTGTGGATGGCACTGATGAGGCCGGGGGCCTGCTCTGGGTTCAGTTCGGCGCTCTGGCCGATGAAGAGGGAGATCCGCATTCCATTCTCCTGACGGATGGGGGAATGCGGATCTTATCACGGGGCAGGTCAGGCAACTGCCTGCATCTGGGTGGTCATGGCGATCTCGGCGCGACGGCGTTTCTCCGCCCGGGCCATCAGATACCAGCTACCGAAGGTGAACAGGGATACCGACAGCAGGATCAGACTCGCGATGGCGTTGATCTCGGGCTTCACGCCGAGACGCACCGCCGAGAACACTTCCATCGGCAAGGTGGTCGAACCCGGGCCGGAGACGAAGCTCGCCAGCACCAGATCATCCAGCGACAGGGCAAACGACATCATGCCACCCGCCGCCAGCGACGGGGCGATCATCGGGATGGTGATCAGGAAGAACACCTTCCAGGGCTTGGCTCCCAGGTCCATGGCCGCCTCCTCGATGGAGAGATCCAGCTCCCGCAGCCGCGCCGACACCACGATCGCCACATAGGCGGTACAGAAGGTGGTATGTGCTATCCAGATGGTCAGCATGCCCCGCTCCGCGGGCCAACCCACCAGCTGGGCCATGGCCACGAACAGCAGCAGCAGGGAGAGACCGGTGATCACCTCGGGCATCACCAGCGGCGCCGTCACCATGCCGCCGAACAGGGTCCGGCCACGGAAGTGAGGGATCCGGGTCAGCACGAAGGCCGCCACCGTCCCCAGCGCCACCGCCGCGATGGCGGTGTAGAAGGCGATCTCCAGGGAGCGGAACACGGACCCGATCAACTGTTTGTTGTCGAGCAGGCCGAAGTACCACTTGAGCGACCACCCCCCCCACACCGTCACCAGCTTGGAGGCGTTGAAGGAGTAGATGACCATGATGATCATGGGCAGGTAGATGAACAGCAGACCCAGCCACAGCATCAGCTTGGCAAAACCGAAACGTCTCATGCCTTGCCCTCCAGCTCTTTGGCCTGGTTGCGGTTGAACAGGATGATGGGAATGATCAGCACCGCCAGCATCACCACCGCCAAGGCGGAGGCCACCGGCCAGTCACGGTTGTTGAAGAACTCCTGCCACAACACCTTGCCGATCATCAGGGTCTCCGGGCCACCCAGCATCTCGGGAATGACGAACTCGCCCACCACCGGGATGAACACCAGCATGCAACCGGCGATGATGCCGTTCTTGGAGAGTGGCACCGTGATCTGCCAGAACCGGGTCAGGTTGCGGGCACCCAGATCGGAGGCCGCCTCCAGCAGGCTCTGGTCGTGCTTGACCAGGTTGGCGTAGAGCGGCAGCACCATGAACGGCAGGTAGGAGTAAACGATGCCGATATAGACCGCCAGGTTGGTATTGAGGATCTGCAGCGGTTCGTCGATCACCCCGATGCCCAGCAGGACGCTGTTGAGCAGGCCGTTGTTGCTGAGGATCCCCATCCAGGCGTATACCCGGATCAGGATCGCCGTCCAGGTCGGCATCATGATGAGCAGCAACAGAACGGTCTGGGTCTCCTTGTTGGCCCGCGAAATGGCGTAAGCCATGGGATAGCCGATCAACAGGCAGAGCAGGGTACTGACCAGGGCTATCTTGAGGGACCCCAGATAAGCCGCGATGTAGAGCTCATCCTCCTGCAGCAGCAGGTAGTTGCCCAGGTTGAGCAGTATGGTGAGCTGATTGTCTGCCCAGCTCACCACGTCCGTGTAGGGGGGGATGGCCACGTCCGCTTCGGCGAAGCTGATCTTCACGACGATGATGAAGGGCAGCAGGAAGAAGAGGAACAGCCAGAAGAAGGGGATGCCGATGACCAGCTGCCGCCCTCCCACCTGTTTGAGTCGTCTCAATGCCTTCATGATTGCAGCACCACGCCGCTGTCATCTTCCCAGTAGAGGAACACCTGGTCATCCCAGGTCGGCCGTTTGCCGTGGCGTTCGGCATTGGCGATGAAAGCCTGAACGATTTTGCCCGAGGGCAACTGGATGTGATACACGGAATGGCCGCCCAGATAGGCGATGTCATAAACCTCGCCCTTGGTCCAGTTGAAGTCCGGATGCTCGATCTCTTCCGGCTTTTGCAGGCTCATCAGCAGTTTTTCCGGACGCAGGGCATAGGTGACCTTCTTGTTCTCCGCCCGGGAGCTGATGCCGTGACCCACATAGATGGGCTGCTCCAGATCCGCACAGGCGATGATGGCGTGGTCCTGCTCATCCTCCACCAGCAGGCCGTCAAACAGGTTGACGTTGCCGATGAACTCGCACACCAGCCGACTGGCCGGGGTCTCGTAGATGTCCATCGGGCTGCCGATCTGCTCGATGCAACCGAGGTGCATGATGGCGATCCGCTCGGCCATGGTCATGGCTTCTTCCTGATCGTGGGTCACCATGACGCAGGTCACGCCCACCCGCTCGATGATCTCGACCAGCTCGAGCTGCATGGTGGAGCGCAGCTTCTTGTCCAGCGCCCCCATGGGCTCGTCCAGCAGCAGCAGTTTCGGACGCTTGGCCAGGGAACGAGCCAGGGCCACCCGCTGACGCTGACCACCGGAGAGCTGGTGCGGCTTGCGGCGGGCGTACTGGGTCATCTGCACCAGCTTGAGCATCTCTTCCACCCGGGCATCGATCTCCGCCTTGGGCAGGCCATCCTGCTTGAGGCCGAAGGCGATGTTCTGGGCCACCGTCATGTGGGGGAATAGGGCATAGGACTGGAACATCATGTTGATGGGGCGTTCATAGGGCGGCATGTCGGTAATGTCGACGCCGTCGAGGAACAGCCGTCCTTCCGTGGGTCGCTCGAACCCGGCCAGCATCCGCAGCAAGGTGGACTTGCCGGAGCCGGACCCACCCAGCAGGGCGAAGATCTCGCCCTTGTGGATGTTGAGAGACACGTTGTCGACCGCCAGCGTTTCGTCGAACTGCTTGCTTACCCTGTCTATTTTGACCAGCACTTCTTTACGCTGCTGGCTGCCCTCGAGGGCTTTCTTGTAGGCACTGGAGGCTATCGCCATTACCAAACTCCCAAAGGTGATTCCGGCCTGGGCCGATCCATCAATACAATCTGGCGCCCCGGGATGGGCGCCAAGGTTAGGTTCCGGATTTGATTTTGGTCCAACTCCGGGTGATCAGGCGCTGCACCGAACGGGGATGTGCTTCCTGCACATACAGACGCTCAAGCACCGCCTGGGGGGGATAGACTGACTCGTCCTCGCGAACGGCCTTGTCCATGAACTCTCCCGCCTTGATGTTCGGGTTCGCGTAACCCACATAGTCGCTCACCTTGGCGATGACCTGCGGTTCGAGAATGTAGTTGATCAGGGCGTGAGCCTCTTTCACGTTGGTGGCATCGGCCGGGATCGCCATCATGTCGAACCAGAGATTGCCACCCTCCTTGGGGATGCTGTAGGCAATATTGATCCCCTTGCCCGCCTCCTCGGCCCGGGACGCCGCCTGCAGGATGTCGCCGGAGAAACCCGCCGCCACGCAGATGTTGCCGTTGGCGAGGTCACCGATGTACTTGGAGGAGTGGAAGTAGGCCACGTAGGGGCGCACCTTGAGCAGCTGCTCTTCGGCCCGCTTGATATCCGCCGGCTCATGGCTGTTGGGGTTGAGCCCCAGGTAGTTGAGGGCAGCCGGGATCATCTCGTCCGCCGAATCGAGGAAGGCCACGCCGCACTGGGAGAGCTTCTTCATGTTTTCCGGCTCGAAGATGGTCGCCCAGGAGTCAATCTTGTCGACACCCAGCACTTCCTTGATCTTGTCGACGTTGTAGCCGATGCCGTTGGTGCCCCAGAGGTAGGGCACGGCGTACTGATGGCCCGGATCCACCTTCTCGAGCTGCTTGAGCAGCATGGGGTCCAGGTTGCTCAGGTTTGGCAGCAGGGTGAGGTCCAGCTTCTGGAAGGCCCCCGCCTTGATCTGCTTGGCCAGGAAATTGTTGGAGGGCACGACCAGATCGTAGCCGGTGCGTCCGGTCAGCAGCTTGCCTTCCAGCGTCTCGTTGGAGTCAAACACGTCGTAGACGGTCTTGATCCCGGTCTTCTGCTGAAAGTCACTGAGGGTGGTCTCGCCGATATAATCGGACCAGTTGTAAAAATGAACCACAGGGGCTGCCTGGGTCAGATTTGCAAACCCCAGGGTCAGGGCCAGCGTTGCCATCTTGGTCATGTGCACTTATCAGTCCTCATTTGTGTGATTTTGCCAGTCGCGCATCCATACGCGCCGTCCAACCTGTCGGGTGGTCACCACCCTCCCGGCCGAACTGCGGACCGGGAGGGGTACTCGTCACTCTTACTTGCCTGACTTGATCTTGGTCCAGCTGCGGGTCATCAGACGCTGCACCTTGGCCGGCAGATCCGGGAAGGTGTAGATCTTCTTGAGGGTATCCGGCGTCGGGTAGATACCCGGGTCGGTACGGATCGCCTCGTCCACCAGCGGCGTGGCCGCCTTGTTGCCGTTCGGGAACTGCACCACGTTGGTGATGTTCGCGATCACGTCCGGCTTCATCAGGTAATTGATGAAGGTGTGGGCCGCCTCGACGTTCTTGGCATCCGCCGGGATGGCGATCATGTCGAAGAAGCTGCCTGCCCCCTCTTTCGGAATGGTGTAAGTCAGGCTGACACCGTTCTTGGCCTCGGCGGCACGCGCCTTGGACTGCTGCAGGTCACCGGAGTAACCGACCGCCACGCACAGGTTGCCGTTGGCCAGATCCGAAATGTACTTGGAGGAGTGGAAGTAGGCAGTATAGGGACGGATGGAGAGGAACAACGCCTCTGCCTTCTTCAGCTCATCCGGCTTCTGGCTGTCCGGCTTGAAGCCCAGGTATTGCAGGGCGGCCGGCAGCATTTCGGTCGGCGAGTCGAGGAAGGAGACACCGCACTCCTTCAGCTTGGCCATGTTCTCCGGCTTGAACACCAGATCCCAGGAGTCCACCGGGGCATCGGCCCCCAGCACGGCCTTCACCTTCTCGGCGTTGTAGGCATAGCCGATGGTGCCCCACAGGTAAGGGATGGAGTATTGGTTGCCCGGATCGCTCGGTTCGAGCGCCTTGAGCAGGTCGACGTCCAGGTTCTGCCAGTTGGAGAGTTTGGACTTGTCCAGCTTCTGGAAGACACCTGCCTTGATCTGCTTGGCCAGGAAGGGGTTGGACGGTACGACGATGTCATAGCCCGACTTGCCTGCCAGCAACTTGGCTTCCAGCACTTCGTTGCTGTCGAACACGTCGTAGACCACCTTGATACCCGTCTCCTTCTGGAAGTTTTCCAGCGTATCCGGCGCGATATAGTCGCTCCAGTTGTAGACGTGCAGCACCTTCTCGTCGGCCATCGCCCCGGTACTCATCATGACCAGCGCCACGGAAGCAGCCATCATTCCCTTTTTAAAAGACATAGTCCTTGTCTCCTAAGCAAATTGTATGCGTAAGCCAACCTGCCCGGTTCCCGCCTATTCCCGCAGCTTTGCAGCCGTCAGGTCCAGACTGAGCCTAGCCAGTTTGACCAATTCATCCACCTGTTCCTCGGTGATCACCAAGGGGGGCGATATGATCATGGTATCGCCGACAGCCCTCATCACCAAGCCATTGTTAAAACAGAACTCCCGACAGGTCATCCCGGCATGGAGCTCGGCCGGGAAGCGACGTTTCGTCTGCTTGTCCTGCACTATTTCCAGCGCGGCGACCAGGCCTTTTCCACGGGTTTCCCCCACCAGCGGATGGTCCGCCAGCTCAGCCCAGCGGCGCTGCAAATAGGGGCCGATACTATCATGAACTCGCTTAACTATGCTCTCCCTTTGCATAAGCTGGATGTTGGCAATGGCCACGGCGCAGGCGACCGGATGACCGGAATAGGTGAAACCATGGTTGAACTCCCCCCCCTCTTCCACCAGCACCCTGGCTACCCTGTCCCCCACCATCACGGCGCCCATCGGCAGATAGCCGGAGGTAATGCCCTTGGCTAGGCACATGAGGTCGGGTTTGATGCCAAAACCTTCACTGGCAAACCAGTGGCCGGTGCGGCCAAAGCCGCAGATCACCTCGTCGGCGATAAGCAGGATGCCGTACTGGTCGCAGATGCGCTGGATCTCGGGCCAGTAGCTCTCGGGCGGAATGATGACCCCCCCCGCACCCTGGATAGGCTCGCCGATGAAGGCGGCTACCTTGTCCACCCCCAGTGCCAGGATCTTCTCTTCCAGCTGGCGGGCACGGGCCAGACCGAACTCGTGGGCGCTCATGCCCTCTCCCTCACCGAAGTGATAGGGCTGGTCGATGTGTACTATGCCGGGAATGGGCAAGCCGCCCTGGGCGTGCATCCCCTTCATGCCCCCCAGACTGGCCCCCGCCACGGTGGAGCCGTGATAGGCATTGTGGCGGCTGATTATCACCTGCTTGTCAGGTTGTCCCTTGCTGGCCCAGTAGTGGCGCACCATACGCAGCACGGTGTCGTTGCACTCCGAGCCCGAGCCGGTGAAGAAGACGTGGTTGAGGTGGGAAGGCGTGATCTCGGCCAGCAGGGTTGCCAGCTCGGCAGCAGGAGGGTGGCTGGTCTGGAAGAAGAGGTTGTAGTAGGGCAGCTGCTGCATCTGGCGAGTGGCGGCATCTACCAGCTCCTGACGGCCGTAGCCCATGTTGACGCACCACAGACCTGCCATCCCGTCCAGAATGCGCTTGCCTTCGGAGTCTTCCAGATAGACGCCTTCGGCCTTGGTGATGATGCGACTGCCCTTCTTGTTCAGGGCCTGAAAATCGGTAAACGGATGCAGATGATGGCTGGCTTCCAGTTGCTGCCACTCACGGGTGGTGTGCTGCATTGCTTGCTCCTCGGTTCCTTCGATTCGGCGAATCTTGTCGCCATTCATGAGGGCACGGGTGGCCTGCCCGGTCACTGCCATTCACGGGGCTGGCACTCTCTTGCCTGCTCGATGCCTTTCCATGGGGCGAACATCGTCGCCAGTTGATTGCAGGTGACCCCCCTCTCCATTGCGAGAGCGGGCCTCACCTTTACTCGGTGCCTTCCGGGTCGCGGGCGCCCCCGCCAGACGGGCCTTCGGCCCCTTGCTTGCGATATGACGGGGAGAGGCCTCGCCTCCCCCGGGGACAGATCAGACGTTCAGCAGCAGGAATTCCCGTTCCCAGCGGCTGATCACGCCGAAATAGGTCTCGTACTCCTTGCGTTTGACGGCCACGAAGGCGCGGATGAAGCGCTCCCCCAGCATGTCCTTGATGGGTTCACACTGCTCCAGGTGGCTCAGCGATTCCTCCAGCGAGCGGGGCAGGCTGTAGGGCAGGTCATAGGCACTCGCCTTCATCTCCTGCATGGGTTCGAGCTTCTCCAGCATGCCGAGGTAGCCGCAGGCCAGGGTGGCGGCCAGGGCCAGATACGGATTGGCATCAGCCCCGGCGAAGCGGTTCTCGACCCGACGTGCGCTCGGTTCGGAGAAGGGGACCCGCAGGCCACAGGTGCGGTTTTCCACCCCCCACTGCACGTTGCGCGGCGCACTCTCGCCAAAGGTGAGGCGGCGGTAGGAGTTGACGTTCGGCGCCAGCAGGGCGGTCACTGCCGGGGTGTATTTCTGCAGGCCGGCGATGAAATGCATGAACAGATCGGAGTTGCCCCCTTCGCTGGTACCAAACAGGTTGTTGCCATCCATGTCTTCCAGGCTCTGGTGGATGTGCATGGCGGAACCCGGTTCGTTGCTCATGGGCTTGGCCATGAAAGTGGCATAGATGCCGTGGCGATGGGCGGCCTCGCGCATGGTGCGCTTGAACAGAAACACCTGGTCGGCGAGATCGATGGCATCCCCGTGCAGGAAGTTGATCTCCATCTGGGCGGCGCCGGATTCGTGGATCAGGGTGTCCACCTCAAGCTCCTGGGCCTCGCAGTAGTCGTACATGTCCTCGAAGATGGGGTCGAATTCGTTCACCGCATCGATGCTGAACGACTGGCGGGCCGTTTCCGGGCGGCCGTTGCGGCCCACCGGCGGTACCAGTGGATAGTCGGGATCTTCGTTGCGGGTCACCAGGTAGAACTCCAGCTCCGGCGCCACCACCGGCTTCCAACCCTGCTTCTCGTAGAATGACAGAACCCGGCGCAGCACGGAGCGGGGAGCGATGTCGATGAGCTTGCCGTTGACGTCAAAGCAGTCGTGGATCACCTGGGCGGTGGGCTCCAGCGCCCAGGGTACGAAACGAATGGTGTTGGGATCGGGATAGAGCTGCATGTCCCGCTCCAGCGGGTCTATCATGCTGTCGTCATCCGGGTACTCGCCGGTCACCGTCTGGGTGAAGATGACCTCGGGCAGCCGCATGCCCCCCTCGCGCAGAAACTTGTTGGCTGGAATGATCTTGCCTCGGGCATTGCCGGTGAAATCCGGAAACAGGCACTCCACTTCCGTGATGCGATTGCTCTCCATCCAGCCCTTGATACTGTCCATGTTAAACCCCGACTTTACGGTTGCCATTGTCAAGGGTGTCTAATATAAGGAACACCCTTGTTAAGAAAATGTAATCGACCACACCATAAAAGCCCGTGATAAAGGCCTTTGTCAAGCAGCGGTGTTTAAAAAACTATAAACAACGGCCTGTATAATGACCAGCGCGGCACCAAATACTAAACACTTTGTGTCACGATCAGCCCACTGCAAGCTCGATGCCAACGGCGGCGGGATCTCGTTCGATACTCAGTCAGACCCTGTCGGAGAAGGCCCATTTCTTTGCAAGGGCGCACACTCCTTATCCAATTTCCTTTGCATGTCTGCGTTTTTTTGGTACAAGGCCCGCCCTGATTTGCACTCTCCTGCATGGATTTGGTGCAAAACGGGATACAAGGGCTTGGTCTGACGACAGACAGCCCCCATCAATGGGTAACATTGGGAAACTGACTGGTAGCAAACCGTATGTGTGATTTCATGACAGAAGACCAACTGACCTTCTACAAAGGCCAGATCGAGCGACAAATCCTTGAGCTCGAAGAACGTCTCAACTCCCAGGCCAGCCAGGCTATCGCCACCGATACCAACGAGATGGCGGATGAAATTGACCGTGCCAGTGTCGAGGAGGCCCGTCGCCTGGAGCTGAACCGCATCGAGCACGACAAGTTGCACCTGCGCAAGCTGAAAGGGGCGTTGAAGCGCATCAATGAAGGGGATTTCGGCTATTGCGAATCCTGTGGCGACGAGATCTCTCTCAAGCGGCTGCAGGCCCGTCCCGAGTCCCGCTTCTGTGTTGAATGCCAGAGCACCAAGGAATTCAACGACACTCACGTGTTCCGTCGCGTCGCCTGATGCGGCGAACAAGCCCGGCCTCGGTACGAGCCGGGCACAGGGCAGGCCATGCCCGAAGATGACGCGGCCGGGTGATCCCCGGCCCCTTTCACAGCAAGAGCGTGACAACTTCTGTTAGACTCCGGGCAAGTCCCGGATCCTACAGGAGATCAAAGCGTGAAATGGCTCATCAGGCTGTGCTTGTGCCTGCCATTGCTGGCACAAGCACAGACGCTCACCGTCAAGGTCCCCAGCCGACCGATCAACGATCTCGACAACGAATACCAGCTCAAGCTGCTGGAACTGGCGCTCAACCACGCCGGGCAGCCCTACAAGCTGGAGCGGGTCGACCTCAATCTCAACCAGTACAGCCTCCAGCAGGCGCTTGCCAAGGGCAAGGTCATCAATGTGTTCTGGATGGGTACCTCCAGCGCGCTGGAATCCTCCCTCACCGCAGTGCCAATCCCGCTGTTTCGTGGCCTGGAAGGGCTGCGCCTCTCCTTCATCCACGCCGATGCCCAGGAGCGGTTCAACCAGATCAACACCCTGGCAGACCTCAAGAAACTGAAAGCCGCCCAGGGGGTGGGCTGGGCCGACAACAAGATCCTGGAACTGGCAGGCATTCCCACCTATGCCGGGCGCTACAGCAACCTGTTTCGCCTGATGAATGACGGCGACAAGCTGGACTTCTTCCCCCGTGGTCTGGTGGAAATCTTCGCCGAACGCAGCGAGCTGGCGGCACAATATCCCAACCTGGTGATCGATCAGCACCTGCTGATCCGCTACCCCTTCGCCGAGTTCTTCTTCGTCAGCCCGGAGTCGCCGAAGCTGGCCAAGGCGATCCAGACCGGCCTCGAGCGTGCCTATGCCGACGGCAGCTTCATGGCGTTCTTTCGGGAGAACCCCAAGATCCGCGAGGCCCTGGCCAGCGCCAATCTGGAGCAGAGAGTCACCATCGCCCTGCCCAATCCCGACATGACCCCCTTGCTCAAAAGCATTCCGGCCCAATATTGGGAATATCCACCGTCGCAGGAGTAAATGGACACGATATCCGGCGTTGAGAATATCCACCGCTGCGAGCGTGAACGGACACGGCCTCCGGTATTGGAAATATCCACCGTCGCAGGAGTAAACGGACACGATATCCGGCGTTGAGAATATCCACCGCTGCGAGCATGAACGGACACGGTATCCCGGCATTGGGAATATCCGCCGCCGGGAGCGTGATCAGCCGCGGGTCATCCCATCCGGTGGGCGCAGCCCGCCGCAGACGCACAGGAACGCGAGGTCGCCCGGCCTCAATACGCGCACCAGGGAGGTGCCATGAAACGACTGGATGACTGGTTTCGCGACTACGGCCAGAGCCATCAACACCCCGTCAATGTGGCCATCCACAAGGTGGCGGTGCCAGGCATCTACCTCTGCATCCTGGCACTGCTCTGGTGCCTGCCCGCCGGTCCCCTGCCAGCGTCCTTCAACTGGGCGGGGCTGGTGACCATCCCGGTGCTGGTCTTCTACCTGCGGCTGTCGTTGACGATCTTTACGGGGATGACGGCCCTGACCGCCCTGGGACTGGCCTTCTGCCACGTCTGGCAGGGGCCGCTGCTGTGGCCTGCCCTCATCGGGTTCGTGCTGTTCTGGATAGCTCAATTCGTCGGTCACCATATCGAGGGGAAACGCCCCTCCTTTCTCACCGACCTGCAATTTCTGCTGGTAGGCCCCGCCTGGGTGCTGGCCAGCCTCTATCGTCGTTTGGGCATCCCTTTCTGAGGGAGGCCAACAGGAGAGACCATGAGACATCTTCAGACCCTTGCTCGCACCCTGCCCCTGCTGCTGGGGGCACTGATGGCCGGCCCGGTGCTGGCCGACAAGGCAGATCCCGTCGGCGAGGTGAGCACCGCCTTCAAGCTGCTCGGACCCAACCACAAGATCCTAGTGGAGGCGTTCGACGACCCTAAAATCGCCGGTGTCGCCTGCTATCTGGCCCGCCCCAAGACCGGCGGCGTCAAGGGTGGACTCGGGCTGGCGGAAGATCCCTCCCACGCCTCCCTCTCCTGCCACCAGATCGGCCCCATCACCCTGCCCGCCAAGCTGAAGGCGGGGGAAGAGGTGTTCGACGTCAGCACCTCGCTGGTGTTCAAGGAGCAGAAGGTGGTGCGTTTTTACGACGAGAAGCGCAATGCCCTTGTCTATCTGACTTACAGCACCAAGTTGGTGGATGGTTCGTACAAGAGTGCGGTCAGTGCCGTTCCCATCATGCCCTGGGGTTGAAACAGCACCACTTATCCCGTGATGACGGTCACTATTTGTTGTAATTTAACCACATCATTATCTACGGAGAGCGCACCATGAGAGTCGCCGTTTTCAGTACCAAGAGCTACGACAAAGAACATTTCCACCAGGCCAACGGCCAGTACGGTTTCGATCTGGAGTTCTTCGACGTGCGGCTGGAGGCCAAGACGGCCCGTCTCGCCCACGGCTTCCCCGTGGTCTGCCTGTTCGTCAACGATGATGCCGACCGCGAAGTGCTGGCCGAGCTGGCGCAGTACGGCACCAGGGTCATCGCCCTGCGCTGCGCCGGTTACAACAACGTGGATCTGGCCGCCGCCAAGGAGCTGGGACTCAAGGTGGTGCGGGTGCCTGCCTACTCCCCCGAGGCCGTTGCCGAACATGCGGTGGGCCTGATGATGACCCTCAACCGCCGCATCCATAAGGCGTATCAGCGCACCCGGGACGCCAACTTCTCCCTGGAAGGGCTGGTGGGCTTCAACATGCATGGCCGTACCGCCGGCATCATAGGCACCGGCAAGATCGGCATCGCCACCTTGCGCATCCTCAAGGGGTTCGGCATGCGCCTGCTGGTGAGCGACCCCTATCCGAACCAGGCGGCCATCGATCTGGGCGCCGAGTACGTGGATCTCGACACCCTGTTCCGTCAGTCCGATGTCATCAGCCTGCACTGCCCCCTGTTCAAGGAGAACTATCACCTGCTGAACAAGGAGGCCTTCGCCAAGATGAAGGACGGGGTGATGATCATCAACACCAGCCGGGGCGGCCTGCTCGACTCCAACGCCGCCATCGAGGCCCTCAAGACTGCCCGCATCGGCGCCCTGGGGCTGGACGTCTATGAGGAGGAGGAAGACCTCTTCTTCGAGGACAAGTCCAACGAGGTGATCACCGACGACGTCTTCCGCCGCCTGTCTGCCTGTCACAACGTGCTGTTCACCGGTCACCAGGCCTTCCTGACCCGGGAGGCGCTGCACGCCATCGCCGACACCACCCTCCGCAACATCCAGGCCATCGAGAGCCAGGGCCGCTCAGACAACGAAGTGGAGTGATCCCTGAGACGTTGTCGCCACGCCATTGATCCCGCCGCCGGGTTGTGAGACCCGGCGGCATCGGGTAGGCTACCAGCCCTTTTTTGTACAGGAGTCTGGCCAGCATGTTCATCGGATTTGATTACGGTACCTCCAACTGTGCCGTCGCCGTGATGGAACAGGGCAGCCCCAGGCTGCTGACCCTCTCCGGTTCCCATTACCTTCCCTCCACCCTGCACGCCCCCCACCGGGACGCCATCGCCGGCCTCCTGGCCGAAGGCCTGGCCCCCGTCCAGCAGAGCGAATACCTCAAGCTGCGCGGTCCCGTGGTGACCCGGGCCCAGGCGGTGCGCCGCCAGATGCGCGAAGAGGGACTCATCGACGAGCTGAGCTTCGGCGGTGCGGCGCTGGCGCGCTATCTGGAAGAGCCGGACGAGGGCTACTACATCAAGTCCCCCAAATCCTTTCTCGGGGCCTATGGCCTCAAGGCTCCCCAAATCGCCCTGTTCGAGGACATTGTCTGCGCCATGATGTTGCACGTGCGCCGGGAGGCGGAGCAGCAGACGGGCAGCACCATCCGCCAGGCGGTGATCGGCCGACCGGTCAACTTCCAGGGACTGGCGGGGGAAGAGAGCAACCGCCAGGCCATCGCCATCCTGAGGGAGGCGGCACGCCTCGCCGGGTTCGAGCGGGTGGAGTTCCTCTATGAACCGGTGGCCGCCGGCTTCGAGTTCGAAGCGCGCCTCACCGAGGATGCGGTGGTGCTGGTGGTGGATATCGGGGGCGGGACCACCGACTGCTCCGTACTGCGCATGGGCCCGAGCCACCGTGACCAGCTGGATCGCAGCGGCGATCTGCTCGGTCACAGCGGCCAGCGCATCGGGGGCAACGACTTCGACATCCGCCTGACCGTGGAGGGCATGATGCCGCTGCTCGGCATGCACGAGACCCTCAAGACCGGCAAGCCACTGCCCCATCCCCTGTTCTGGGACGCCGCCGCCATCAATGACGTCAGTGCCCAGAGCCGTTTCTACAGCCTGGATACCGCACGTCAGTTGCAGGATCTCCAGCTCGACAGCCAGCCGGGCAGCAAGCTCCCGCGCCTCGCCAGCCTGCGGGCCCACAAGCTGAGCCATCAACTGGTGTGGCGCGCCGAGCAGGGCAAAATCGCCCTCTCCGACCACGAGCATAATCACCAGACCCTGAACGAGCTGGAAAAAGGGCTGGAGGCGGCACTCACCCGCCCCCAGCTGGCCAGTGCTTCCGCCCCCTTGCTGGAGAAGATTGGCGAGCTGATGGACGAGGCTATCCTGGCGGCAGGCGTGCAGCCTGACCGGGTCTTCGTCACCGGCGGCAGTGCCCGCTCCCCCCTCATCAAGGCCTTCATCCAGCAGAAACTGCCCAAGGTACCGCTGGAGGGGGGTGATGACTTCGGTTCGGTGGCCTCGGGCCTCGCCCGCTATGCCGAGCGCCTGTTTGCGGACTGAGACGGCCAGGGGAGCCATGGGCAACCGGTAGACAGGTTCGCTCGGGGCGGGTGTTGCCATTTGCCGACACCCCCTCTTCCCCCGGGGCGACAGAAGCGGTCGGGCTCCTCCCCCCTCGCCCTGCCGCCTGGGCCCGGGGACAGGTATGCTTGTCATACCCACCACCGGAGCCCCTTCAATGCCCAGATACCTGCTACTGTTGCTCGCCCTGCTTCTGCTCAGCGCCTGCAGCAGTGCTCCCCGCTTTGCCTCGCAAGACCTGCAACACCATCACTGGGTGCTCGATCGGCTGGATGGCCAGGCCATCGCCAGCCGCCGCAGCAATCCCCCCGACATCGAGATCGGTGAGCACTTCACCGTCAACGGCATCGCCGGTTGCAACCGCTACTTCGGCCAGGGTCACCTCAAGGGGAACAAGCTCTGGGTCACCAGCCTCGGCAGCACCGCCATGGCCTGTCCCCCCGAACTCGATCTGATAGAGCAGGCCGTGCTCGCCACACTGACGGAGGGGGCCACACTGAGCGGTTCCACCCAGACCCTGATCCTCCAGGGAAAACGGCACCGTTTGGAATACAGACTGCAAGACTGGGTGTACTAGGGCTCACAAAACCGCTCGCCAGCAGGAACAACTGGCCAGGCTGTGGCACAATATGAGGCATTGTTAGCAATGGAGGCTGCCTCAGCCATGTCGATGGATCGCCTGTTTGGCAAGATCAAGCAACTGCCCACAATTCCGAAACTGCTGCACGAGCTGATGCAGAGTTTCAACGACGAGAATGCCCGCATCGACGAGATCGCGGCCAAGATCGCCATGGACCAGGTGATCAGCGTCAAGGTACTGCGGATGGCCAACTCCGCTGCCCTGCGCCGTGGCAATGAAATCACCTCCATCGAACAGGCGGTGATCCGCCTCGGTTTCAACCGCCTGCGCTCCGTGGTGGTCGCCTCCGGCATCATCAGCAGCTTCAAGGCCCCTCCCGGCTTTGACAAGCTCCACTTCTGGACCCAGACCTTCCAGGTCGCCACCATTGCCCGCACCCTGGCACAGCAGACCACCTCGGTGGATCCCGAGACCGCCTTCACCTGCGCCCTCATTCACAACATTGGCGAGCTGCTGATCCAGAGCACCCTGCCGGAAGAGGCGGGGCTCATCAATCTGGCCATCGAGAAAGGCAGCAGCCGGGTCGATGCCCAGCGGGAGATGCTGGGTTACGACTATGCCCAGCTCGGCGCAGAGCTGGCGCGGCGCTGGAACCTGTCGCCCGCCTTCGTGGATGCCATCGCCCAGCAGCTCGACCCCCTCTCCCACGATCCGGTCAGCAAGGAGGCCGTGCTCATCCGGCTCGCCGTCTTCGTCTCCTTCGCCTGGCAGGCCGGTGTACCGGCACAGGCCATCATCGCCCGTTTCCCCAGAACCCTGGCTGACCAGCTGGGGCTGGATCCCGCCAGCCTGGCGGATCAGCTGGAGCAGCTCCACGAGCAGGGCAACGCCCTGGCCGATTTGCTGACCCAGTAGATGTACAACGGCCGATCAGCAGGAGCCGGATCCCCGTCTCATTCTGGCGGATCAGCTGGAGCAGCTGCACGAACAGGGCAACGCCCTTGCCGATTTGCTGACCCAATAGCGTCACGGCAGACCGCCCAGCCAAGCCGGAAGCACCGTCTCATTCTGGCCGGTCGTCACATACACACGCCCATGGACGGGATAAGATGGCCTGCGCCCATCCCCCACTCCTGAGCCTCTCTGACACAGTAGATACCATGACCCATCCCTTCCTGTTTCACCCCCAGGCGGCACCCTGGTTCAAAGAGAGTGCCGACACCCTGCAGCTCACCCTGTTCAGCGAGCTGGACGCCCCCATCCGCGAGGTGTGGCTGCGCCACGAGCCGGACAACGAGGAGTATCTGGTCGCCATGACGCCGATCGCCACCCGGGACAGGCTTCAGGTCTGGCAGGTCGAACTGCCGCTGGCCAGGGGGCAGGAGATCCACCTCTACTGCTTCAAGTGCCTCACCGACGAGGAGCAGTGGTGGCTGCACGGGGCAGGCGTCAGCGCCGCCATGCCGCCGCGGGAGCAGCATTTCCGCTTCAACAGCCATCACCAGCCCCCGGCCTGGGTGCAGGATCAGGTGTTCTACCAGATCTTCCCCGACCGCTTCTGCAACGGCGACCCGTTGCTGAGCGTCAAGCATCACGAGTACGAGTACAGGGGCAAGGCGGTCATCAGCAAGGCCTGGGGCGAGCCGGTCAGCCGCCACGAAGAGGGGCACGGCGCCTGTGAATTCTACGGCGGGGATCTGGCGGGCATCGACGCCAAGCTGCACTACCTGCAATCCCTGGGTGTGACGGCGCTCTACCTCAACCCCATCTTCGATTCGCCGAGCAACCACAAGTACGACACCCAGGACTACTTCAAGGTGGATGCGCACCTCGGTACCAATGCCCAGTTTGCCGAGCTGACCCGCAACCTGCACCAGCGCGGCATGAGGATCATCCTGGATGCGGTGGTCAACCACACCTCCACCGAGCACCCCTGGTTCTGCCCACCGCTGGGCGCCCAGAGCAACCCGGACTCCCCCTGGCGCAGCTTCTACACCTTCGATCAGGAAGGGGATTATGTTAGCTGGAAAGGGATCCGCAGCCTGCCCAAGCTGGATTTCTCAAGTGAACAGGTGCAGGACGCCGTTTATCGGGCAGACAACGCCATTCTGCGCTACTGGATGCGCGCCCCCTACCAGATCGATGGCTGGCGCTTTGACGTCATCCACATGCTGGGGGAGCGGGGCACTGCCGAGGGCAATCGCGGCCATGTACGCGCCATTCGCGGCGCGGTGAAGCAGGAGAATCCGGACGCCTACGTGCTGGGCGAGCACTTCTTCGAAGCGAGCCAGTGGCTGCAGGGGGATCAGGAGGACGGCGCCATGAACTACTACGGCTTCGCCCACCCCATCCGCGCCTTCCTGGCGGGGCAGGACATCGCCTATCACCCCATCAAGATCAGCGCCACCGAGCTGGATCACTGGCTCAAGCTGGCGCGGGCCCATATTCCGTTCAAGAACCAGCTGGCCCAGTTCAACCTGCTGGACAGCCACGACACTGCCCGCTTCCTGCACCTGCTGGGGGAAGACAAGCAGCGGATGCGACTCGCCGCCACCCTGCTCATCACCTACATCGGTGTGCCCTCCATCTACTACGGCGACGAGGTGGGGCTCTCCGGCGGCAACGACCCGGACTGCCGCCGCTGCTTCCCCTGGGATACCACCGACTGGGATCACGTGCTGCACGACCACTATCGCCGCCTGATCCAGCTGCGCCGCCAGCGCCCGGCCCTGCGCCGGGGAGACATCCAGACCCTCTACGCCGGCCCCCACAGCTATGTGTTCGCCCGTACCCTGCAAAGCGATCAGGTGGTGGTCGCCTGCAACCGCCACCCCACGGAGCCGCGCACCATCAGCCTGCCCCTGTGGCAGACCGCCAGCCCCGCCAGCCGCTTCACCGACGCCTTCAACGGCGACAAGTTCGAGGTGGTGCAGGGGGAGGTGCAGCTCACGATCCCGGCCAACTCGGCCAGGGTACTGCTGTCGAGCTAGGGATCGCGGCAATAGAAAACCGGCGCTCGGGGCGCCGGTTTTTTTTATGCCTGCACCCACCGAAGTGGCGGATGCTGCCTCATCGCTGTTTTTCGATCCAATAACCCTACGCCGCCATGTGTGATGCGACGAATGCATCAAACATCATCTCTTCATCAGTAGTTGATGCTGACATAGGGGACTTCGGTCACATCCCACGCCTGCTTGAGGTAGACGGTGAGCACGAAGAAGAAGTTGGCCAGCAGGTTGGCGAAGCGATAGAGGATAGGATCGAAGCGCACGCCGCTCTCTTCCAGGCGTACCAGCAGACGCACCACCTTCTTGCTGCCACAGCGGCACAGGTGCAGGGTGGGAATGGGCTGGGGCCCCTGGGGCAGCACGAAGCCGGTCACTCGGCCGCGACTCGCCTCGTTGTAGTGATCGTACCGCCCCTTCAGCCAGTCCAGATCCTCCTCGAAGATGCCGAGCCGTCCCCGCACCGAGCCGTTGAGGTTGTAGATGAGCCGCTGCAGGGTCGCCAGATCCGCCATCACGGGCCGGGTATCCTCATCCGGCATCAGATGAGAGAGCACGGCCCCCACCTGGCAGCAGAGCTCGTCGGTGGCGATCTCGTAGTCGCACTGGAACTGGGTTTCGAAGATGAAGGGGTAGCAGAGCTCGCGCTTGTCTCTTGGCTTCTTGGGGTTCATGGCATCGCCGGGCTGGGGAAAAGGGCAGTGTGCCAGCCCGGGGACGGGCTGGCAAACACCCCGCCCCCGCCGGCATCACGGGGGCGTCGCCAGACTAGCCGGTCGCCATCTGCTGGCCAAGCAGCCTCATGGCTTCCAGCATCCGCTGGTTGAAGCCCATGAAGCCTGCCCCCTGGGTCGCCCCATCCTGACCCCGCGCCGCCAGCACGGTGGGCGTCAGCGCCTCCTGCTGGGAAGGGGGCAGCAGGGCGTCGGCCTGCTGCTGCAACCGGCTGAGCCTCGGCAGGTAGTCCGCCAGGGGCTTGAGGCTCTCCTGCAGGGAACTGGCCCCCTGGTAGGTCTGACTCAACTTGGCCGATTGCTTGAGCTTGAGGGAGTAGGAGACCAGCTGGCTGTCATCCAGTTGCAGCCCGTTCAGCCCGTCAGCCAGAGTCTTGCCGTCGCCCCCCTTGAAGAACTGCCCGGCCAGCTCGTCCAGCCCCTTGACCAGGGTGCCGATGGCATCCATCTCGGCACTGTCGAGATCCCCCTCCAGGGAGAAGTCGAAGCTCTGGCTCGACTTGAGGCTGAACTGGCTGCCGCCCCCATCGCTCTGGGACTTGAACTGCCAGCTGTCGCTGAAGCGCAACATCACCTTGTCCCCATCCCGGGTCTCGATCTCGAGGAGGGCCTGCTGGCGGCTGGCCATCCTGGCATCCCCCAGATCCGTCGTCGACACCTTGCCGAAGAACTCCTTCTCGAACTCGTCTAGCCCCTTCTGGATCAGCTTGTAGCTCTGATCCATGCCGGTCTTGATGTCCTCGTTGTCCGCCCAGTCACCGAGCTGCTTCCTGGCGTCACCGAAGCCCTTGTCCACCCCCTTGCGGGCCTGCTCCATCATCTTGGTCAGGTCGTCGTCGGACTTGCCGTCCGCACGGGCCGCGCCTATCCGCCCGGTGACGAACTGCAGCACGTTGTCCGCCACCGACTGGAAATCGAACAGGGTCTCCGGGGTGATCTCCTGGGGTTCCTGCACCTTGGGTGCCTTGTAGCCCTGGCCGTTGATCTCCAGCGCAAATTGCAGCGCCTGCTGGATCAGCACCTGGGCCCATTTCGGGGGCTTGTTCAGGGAGACCTCATCCCCCTTGTCCGCCGTTTTCGACTCCGTCTGTTGAGGCGATTTGGGAGCAATGCCCACTCCCTTGGGTTGGGCTGCGCCCATGCCATCAATTTGCATCATTACTCTCCCGCCTATAGTGGTGGATCGGTTATCGGCCCGACTGGCCACTTCTTGACCACAAAAAACTTGGACAATCCGCAACGGCCTTTTAAAATCCCCACCCTTTGGTTGGCTGCGGCCTTCCCCCGGTCTTTCCCCGGCTCAGCCCGGTGCATGCGAGGTATCCATGACTCAATCCCAGCCATCTTCCGCCGACGCCCAGGGCAGACGGACTCCTGCCGACTACCAGGCCCAGCTCGACGAGAAGCGCGATCGCCTCACCCAGCTGTTCGCCCCCTTCAATCCGCCCGCGCTGGAGCTGCACGCCTCTCCCGCCCAGCACTACCGGATGCGCGCCGAGTTCCGCATCTGGCACGAGGGGGACGACCTCTTCCACTGCATGTATGCACCGGCCACCAAGGAGATTATCCGGGTCGACAGCTTCCCCACCGCCAGCCTGCTCATCAACCGGCTGATGCCTGTGCTGCTGGCCGGGCTGCGCCCGCACCCCGTGCTGCGCAAGAAGCTGTTCCAGATCGACTATCTCTCCACCCAGTCCGGCCAGATCTGCGTCAGCCTGCTCTACCACCGCAAGCTGGAAGCCGAGTGGCAGCAGGCCGCCGAGGCGCTGCAGGCCGACCTGCGTGCCAAGGGGTTCGAGCTGCAACTGATTGGCCGCGCCCACAAGCAGAAGATCTGCCTGGGGGATGACTTCGTCATCGAACGCCTGACCGTGCAGGGGCGCGAGCTGGTCTACAAGCAGGTGGAAAACAGCTTCACCCAGCCCAACGCCGCCATCAACGAACAGATGCTGGGCTGGGCCCTGGACGTGACCAAGGGGAGCCAGGGGGACCTGCTGGAGCTCTACTGCGGCAACGGCAACTTCTCCATCGCTCTGGCGCAGAACTTTCGCAAGGTGCTGGCCACCGAGATCGCCAAGCCGAGCGTGGACTCCGCCCAGTTCAACATCGCCGCCAACGGTGTCGACAACCTGATCATCCTGCGCATGTCGGCGGAGGAGTTCACCATGGCGATGCGCGGCGAGCGGGAGTTCAACCGCCTCAAGGGGGTCGATCTCGGCGCCTACCAGTGCAACACCATCTTCGTCGACCCGCCCCGGGCCGGTCTGGACGACGCCACCGTCAAGCTGGTGCAGGATTACGACAACATCCTCTACATCTCCTGCAACCCCGAGACCCTGCAGGCCAACATGGCCGTACTAGGTGAAACCCACGAGATCGCCCGCTTCGCCCTGTTCGACCAGTTCCCCTGGACCCACCACATGGAAGCCGGGGTGTACCTGAAGCGCAAGGGCGGCTGATCCGGGCGGTTCCCCGGCTGCCCCATGGCAGCCGGGGCCGCTTTGGCCACTGAAGGGCGCGGATCCTGCCTCATCGGACCGACCCGCCACGGGACAAGTGGGGCGGCCCGATGCCAACCGCTTCATCCTGCCCCCCCATCCCCCCGGGAGAAGGGGCAAAAACCCCCGCATTGATTAGTTATCCCGGTGCAGAGCGCGGACGCAGCCGTTATGCTGGCGACACACCCACTCACGCCATGACCGGGGAACCACGCCACCATGCCACGCGTTCTGTTTGTTGAAGACGATCCCGAGATAGGCCAGCTCATCAGCAGTTGGCTCGGTCGCCACGACATCGAGGTGCTGCTGGAGACCCGGGGTGACCGGGCACTCGACAGGGCCCTGGCCGAGCAGCCGGATCTGGTGCTGCTCGACATCATGCTGCCGGGGCAGGATGGCCTCTCCCTGTGCCGGGATCTGCGCCCGCGCTTTGCCGGCCCCATCGTCATGCTCACTTCGCTCGACAGCGACATGAACCAGATCCTGAGCCTGGAGCTGGGGGCCAACGACTACATCCTCAAGACCACGCCCCCCCCGGTGCTGCTGGCCCGGCTGCGAGTCCAGTTTCGCCAGCAGGGGCAGAGCCAGCAGGCCGTGGTCCCCGCCGCCCCGCCCCAGCGCCTGCAGTTCGGCCGCCTCCAGATAGACGGCCCGGGTCGGGATGTGCGCCTCGATGGGGAGAGCATTCCCCTCTCCACCGCCGATTTCGACCTCCTGTGGGAGCTGGCCTGCCACGCCGGCCAGATCCTGGGGCGGGAGGCGCTGTTTCGCAGCCTGCGGGGGCGCGACTACGACGGCCAGGATCGCAGCATGGACGTGGCCATCTCCCGTCTGCGCCGCCGGCTCGGGGATGACAGCAACAACCCGACCCGCATCAAGACGGTGCGCCAAAAGGGTTATCTACTCGTACCCCAGGCTTGGGAATGAGCTGGTGTCTCACACGCCTGCACACCAGAAGCCAGGGAATGACAGCAACAACTCGATCTGGATCAAGACGGTGCGCCAGAGAAGGTTACCTGCTGGTGCTCCAGGCCTGGGAATAAGCCCCGCCGAATGACCTTGATGCTCTCAGCGCCCTTCTCCCCTTGCGGGAGAAGGGTTGGGGATGAGGGGCAACAAGGCAATGCCCAGACGCAATCCAGGCAAGAGGAGAGCCCCGATGCGACGCCTGTTTATCCAGTTCTATCTGCTGCTGATAGGCTGCTTCACCCTCGCCATTCTGCTCATCGGGCTGGTCTATCAGGTCAGTGCAGAGCGGGCGGGGGACCGTTATCTGGAGCGGATGATGCAAGGCTCCCTCGGCCTGCTCACTGGCGAGCTGGCCCGGCTGCCGCCGGAACACTGGGCCACCCGCACCGGCGAGCAGAGCCGCCAGCTCAATCTGCCGCTGCAGATCGGCGTCCTCGCCAACCAGCCCCTGGCCAGCGAGGATCAGGCCTTCCTCGAGGCGGGCAACATCGTCATCGTCGAGGAGGATGACACCTTCCTGCAGCGCATCCCGAACACCGACAAGGTGCTGATCGTCGGCCCCGTCCCCTACCTCTCCTACCTGCACGAGCTGCACTGGGTGGACGTGGGGCTGCTGCTGCTCATCGGCCTTTCCCTCGGCCTGCCCATCCTGCTCTGGCTGCGCCCCCACTGGCGCGGCCTGCAACAACTCGAACAGACCGCCCGCCGGGTCGGCGACGGGGATCTCTCCTGTCGCACCGGTTTGCCGCCCGGCAGCAGCCTGAGCCGGGTTGGCCGCACCTTCGACCAGATGGCGGAGCAGTTGCAGGCCATGCTGGCCAGTCGCAAACAGTTGACCGACGCCATCGCCCACGAGCTGCGCTCCCCCCTGGTGCGGCTGCGCTATCGCCTCGCCATGCTGGCCGAGCCTCCCTCACCCGAGGAGCAGCAGGGACTGGAGCGGGACCTCGGCGCCCTCGATGCCCTCATCGAGGAGATGCTCACCTATGCCAGGCTCGATCGCCCCGAACTGCCGCTGCAATGCAGCGATCTGGAGCTCGGCAGCTGGGCCGGCAGCCGCCTGGCCGACTGGCAGGCCCTGCGGCCGGACAAGCGGCTCGACTTCGTGCGCCCGGCCATGGCTCTGCCCTGGCGCGGCGACACCCGATTGCTGGACCGGGCGCTGGAGAACCTCATCGGCAACGCCCTGCGCCATGCCACCAGCCAGGCAAGCCTCTGTATAGCGCGACAGGGGGACGACTATCTGCTGGAGGTGGCCGACGATGGCCCCGGCATCGATCCCGCGCTGGCCCCGCAAATCTTCGAGCCCTTCGTGCGCCTGGATCAGAGCCGGGACAGACGCACCGGCGGCGCCGGGCTGGGGCTGGCCATCGTGCGCAGCATCGCCCACCACCACGGCGGCGAGGTGCAACTGCTGCCAAGCCGCAGCGGTGCCCGCTTCTGCCTGACCCTGCCCGTACATTTGGATACAAACCGTCACCAGTCGCTCACTGAACCGCAGGTCGAACAGCCCTAGGATGAAGTCATGGAGAAACGCTCCATGTCATCAAACCGAACGAGGAACTGGAATATGAACAAGCTGATCCCCCTGACTCTGGCCGCTGTCTTCGCCCTGACCTCCGGCTTCACCATGGCCGCCACCCCGACCAAGGCCGCCGCTCCCCACGCCACCCAGACCAAGGTCGTGAAAAAGCATCACAAGGCTGCCCACGCCAAGGCGCCGGCCGTCAAGGTTGCTCCCAAGACCAAGTAAGCCGCCCGCTCCCGCCATGAAAAAGGGGCCCCCGACAGGGGCCCCTTCTGTTTTTTGCGTACTTGCCGTGACTCAACCCAGCATGTAATCCCCTGGCAGTTCGATGCGGGCCACCCCGGAGGCAACCGCCGCCAGCGCCACGGCACGGGCAACCCGCGGCAGCAGGCGGGCGTCCATGGGCTTGGGAATGACGTAATCCTTGCCGAAGGCGAGTTCACTCACGCCAGCGGCGGTCAGCACCTCGGCGGGCACCGGCTCCTTGGCCAGAGCACGGATCGCCTCCACTGCCGCAATCTTCATGGCATCGTTGATGCGGCTGGCACGGGCGTCGAGGGCACCGCGGAAGATGAAGGGGAAGCAGAGTACGTTGTTGATCTGGTTCGGGTAGTCCGAGCGGCCGGTTCCCATGATGAGATCCCCGCGCACACCGTGAGCCAGGGCAGGCTTGATCTCGGGGTCCGGATTGGAGCAGGCGAAGATCACCGGGTTGGGGGCCATCAGGGCCACCGCCTCGGCAGGCAGTACGTCCGGGCCGGAGACGCCGACGAAGACGTCAGCCCCGTCGATGACATCCATCAGAGTGCGCAGAGGGGTGTCGTTGGCGAAACGCTGCTTGTACTGGTTGAGATCGGTGCGGCCACTGTGGATCACACCCTGGCGGTCCAGCATGAAGATGTTGTGCGGCGCAGCCCCGCACTTGATCAGCAGATCCATGCAGGCGGTGGCGGCGGCACCGGCGCCCATGCAGACGATGCGGCTGGTGCCAATCTCCTTGCCCTGTACTTCCAGCGCGTTGAGCAGCCCGGCTGCGGTGACGATGGCGGTACCGTGCTGGTCATCGTGGAACACCGGGATGTCGCAGCGGGCGATCAGCGCCTCTTCAATCTCGAAGCACTCGGGGGCCTTGATGTCTTCCAGGTTGATGCCGCCAAAGGTGTCGGCGATGGCGGCCACCGTATCGATGAACTGGGTGCTGGTCTCGTGCTTCACCTCGATGTCGATGGCGTCGATGCCGGCAAAGCGCTTGAACAGCAGGGCCTTGCCCTCCATCACCGGCTTGGAGGCCAGCGGGCCCAGATTGCCCAGCCCCAGAATGGCGGTGCCGTTGGAGATGACGGCCACCAGGTTGCCCTTGCCGGTGTAGCGGTAGGCATCGGCCGGATTGGCGGCGATCTCGCGTACCGGTTCGGCAACGCCCGGGCTGTAGGCCAGCGCCAGATCGCGAGCGGTCTCGGCGGGCTTGGTGAGGGCGATGGCGATTTTGCCCGGAACGGGTTGGGCGTGGTAGTCGAGTGCCTGTTGGCGGAGATCGTGCTGCTGATCGGACATGGGGGACCCCGATACGGAAATGAATGAGTGATGCGTTGGCTCGCCAGCGGGCGAGGGCTGAGGATCATAAAGAAATCCCCCGCCCTTTCACAGCATAAAATATCGCTGGATAGCAATGACACGCTAGTCAGTAGCATGTCATGCCACCCATAATTACCCAATTAGTTATAGATTCGATTTCAATCCATGACTGGAATGCCGGCTTTTGCCTCTGCCTGCCGGGCGATGGCCTCCGTCATCCCCTGGAAGATGAAGAGGTGAAACGGCAGCATGGCAAGCCAGTAGGCCAGCCCCCAGGCCCCCTGCGGATGCCAGTGGGCCGTCACCCGCAGCCGGGTCAGGCCGGACTCCAGGGGCTGGATGTTGAACTCCAGCCGACCGACGCCGGGGGCCTTCATGTTGAACAACAGATCCAGCCTGCGTCCTTCATCCACCCCGAGGATCTGCCAGGAGTCCAGCATGTCCCCCTTCACGAAGCGATCCGGGTTGGTGCGCCCCCGGGTCCGGGCCGGGCCGCCGATCAGATGATCCATCCATTCGCGCACCACCCACAGCTCGTTCATGTAGAAGTAGCGCTGCTCACCCCCCAGTTGCTGCAACACCTGCCACACCACCTCGGGGGCGGCGAGGCAATCCGCCTCCCCGCTGGCGGTGCGGTCGTAGAAGCCATATTCGGGATGGCGCCAGCGCAGACCAAGGGGCGTCTCCTCCCCGTGCTGCTCGGCACCGAGCCTCTGCTCCAGCGCCAGGCTCTCCGCCAGCGCCTCATCGAAGCTGAGCAGATGCTGGGGCAGCAGGGCGCGCAAGGGGCCGTCATCCGCCGGGATGTCGTGCTTGAGCCCCCCCACCAGCGCCTTGGCGATGGGCTGGGGAACCGAGGTGGCGAACTGCAGCCACCAGGCGGAGAGCCGGGGGCTCAAAAAGGGGATCGGAATGATGGGGCAGCGTTTGCCGATATGGGCGGCGAATTTCTGGAGCTGCTGCTGGTAGCTGAGCAGCTCGGGGCCCGCCGCGTTGAAGATCTGGCCGTCCACCCCGTCGGCTTCCACCAGCCCGCCCAGATAGTGCAAGAGGTTGGAGAGGGCGATGGGGGGCGTGCGGGAACGCACCCACTTGGGCGTCACCATCATGGGCAGGTTGTACACCAGATCCCGCATCACCTCGAACGCCGCCGAGCCGGGGCCTATGATGATGCCGGCACGCAGCTCTACCGTGGGCACGCCGGCATCCCGGAACAGCTCGCCACAATAGCGGCGGGAGTTGAGATGGCGGCTGTTGCAGGGCTCGGGCTGGATGGCGCCGAGATAGACGATGCGGCGCACCCCGGCGGCACGGGCGGCAGCGGCGAAGTTCTTCACTCCCTGCTGCTCCAGCCGGTGAAAACCGGCCCCCGCCCCCATGGCGTGTACCAGATAGAAGACGGTGTCGACCCCCGCCAGCGCAGGGGGCAGGGTGGCAGGCTTGAGGCTGTCGGCGAGGCGAAACGCCACCCCCTCCGGCAGACGGCAGGGACGACGGGCCCCGGCGATGACCCTGTACCCTAGACCCTGCAGATGGGGCACCAGGTAGGATCCTATGTACCCGGCAGCTCCCATCACCAGACATGTGCGCATCGGCTCTTCTCCCTTGGTTGAGCCCACACCATAGGGCAAAGCGGGGAATTACAGAATGGCGGCCAATAAAAAAGGCACCCGATGGGCGCCTTTTTCAGAATTCTTCAGAAGCAAGATTACTTCTTGGAGGTCAAGCCACCGAAACGCTTGTTGAACTTGTCTACGCGGCCGCCGCTAGAAACTTCTTTCTGCTTGCCGGTGTAGAACGGGTGGCACTCGGAGCACACGTCCAGGTTCAGATCTTTACCGATGGTAGAGAAGGTGTTGATGACGTTACCGCAAGAGCACTTGGCGGTGATGGCTACGTAGTCAGGATGGATACCAGCTTTCATGGACAACCTCAATTATCAGGCCGTGTCGCCATCCGATCTCTTGTCGGACACCACACGATTGTTGAACACAGTTTCAAAGGCTGCGAATAATATAGGAAACGCCTGAGATCAGGCAAGTGGCTTCGCAGAAAAAATAGGCAACCCCTGGTGAATTCTTCCCAAACGCTGGATCTGGTTCGTGTGGCTGTGCCGGTGCCGTTACGCCGTCATTTCGACTATCTCTCTCCCCTGCCCTTGCCTGCCCCCGGTTGCCGGGTCGAGATCCCGTTCGGCCCGCAGACCCTGGTCGGTCTGGTGGTGGATCACCCGACCGAGAGCCAGGTCCCCCGCAACAAATTAAAACCCTTGAAGAGGGTGCTCGACAGCGCCCCCGTGCTGGGGCCCGACATTCTGGCGCTGATGGCCTGGAGCGCCGGTTACTACCAGCACCCGCTGGGGGAGGTGCTGCCCCATGCCCTGCCTGTGCTGGTGCGCAAGGGGGAGCCCGCCGCCTATCGGGAGCTGGAGTTCTGGTTTGCTACCGATGCGGGCATGGCCATCGACCTCAACGAGCTCAAGCGGGCGGCCAAGCAGCAGCAGGCCCTCGCCTTGCTGCGCAAGGGGCCGCAGACCCCCTCCGCCCTCAAGCAGGAGGAGATCCAGAGCGCGGCCCTCACCGCGCTGGAGAAGAAGGGACTGCTGGAGAAGCGCTCGCTGGAGCCGAGCCATGATGGCGACTGGGCCACCCGCTTCGAGCCGGGTGAGGGGCTGCGCCTCAACGGCGAGCAGGCGCTGGCGGTGGCCGCCGTCACCAGCCAGAGCAACAAGTTCGGTGCCTTCCTGCTGGACGGCATCACGGGCTCCGGCAAGACCGAGGTTTACCTCAGCATCCTCGAGCCCCTGCTCAAGGCGGGCAAGCAGGCGCTGGTGATGGTGCCGGAAATCGGCCTCACCCCCCAGACCATCAACCGCTTTCGCCGCCGCTTCAACGTGCCCGTGGTGGCGATGAACTCCGCCATGAACGACAGGGAGCGGCTCGATGCCTGGCTCGCCTGCCGCGACGGTGGTGCCGCCATTCTGATCGGCACCCGATCCGCGGTGTTCACGCCGTTCAAGGACCTCGGCATCATCATCATCGACGAGGAGCACGACGGCTCCTTCAAGCAACAGGACGGCTTTCGCTACCACGCGCGGGATCTGGCGGTGATGCGGGCCCATCGCGCCGGCATTCCCATCCTGCTTGGATCTGCCACCCCGTCGCTGGAGACATTGCACAACGCCCGCAGCGGCAAGTATCACCACCTCAGCCTGACCCGGCGCGCCGGCAACGCCCAGACCGCTCGCCAGGTGATCCTCGACATCAAGAACGTGCGGCTGCAGGCGGGGCTCTCCCCCCAGCTGGAGCAGCTGATGGCCGAGCACCTGGCGGCGGGCAACCAGGTGATGCTGTTTCTCAACCGCCGGGGCTATGCGCCGGCACTCATCTGCCACCAGTGCGGCTGGAGTGCCGCCTGCGAGCGCTGTGACGCCTGGTACACCTGGCACCAGGCCGGTCGGCGGCTGCACTGCCACCACTGCGACAGCGTGCGCCCGCTGCCCCACCACTGTCCCGAGTGTGGCAGCAACGAGCTCATCGGCTCCGGGGTCGGCACCGAACAGCTGGAGCAGCTGCTCGGCACCGTGTTCCCCCAATATCCGGTGGTGCGCATCGACCGGGACAACACCCGGCGCAAAGGGGAGCTCGAAACCCACCTCGGCGACATCAAAGCGGGCAAGTACAAGATCCTGATCGGCACCCAGATGCTGGCCAAGGGCCACCACTTCCCGGATGTGACTCTGGTAGGGCTGCTGGATGTGGATGGTGCGCTATTCAGTGCCGATTTTCGGGCTGCCGAGAAGCTGGCCCAGCTCTACACCCAGGTGGCGGGCCGGGCTGGTCGCGCCAGCAAACCGGGGCTGGTGGTGCTGCAGAGCCACCATCCCGAACACGCCCTGCTGCAGGATCTGACCCAGAACGGCTATGGCCACTTCGCCGACACGGCGCTGAAAGAGCGCCGCCTGCTGGGGCTGCCACCGTTCAGCCATCAGGGACTGTTCCGGGCCGAGGCCAACGGCCGCGACGAGGTACAGCTGTTCCTCAGTCGCCTCGCCGATACCCTGCGCAGCGCCCGCTATCCCCAGGTGCAGGTGCTGGGGCCCATCAGCGGCTTTATGGAGCGCAAGGCGGGCAAGTTTCGCATGCAGCTACTGGTGCAGGGGCCCAGCCGGGCACCGCTGGCCCAGTTGCTCGACTGGGCAGTGAAGGAGCTGGAGGGGTGGCCCGAGACCAAGCGGGTGCGCTGGAGTCTGGATATCGACCCCACGGAACTGAACTAGCGCGGCTCTGCCAGCACGGCCTCCGCCAACACCCTGGCCTGTTCCAAAGCCAGGGGCTGCTGATAGCTGTGGGCCATCACCACGGCCCCTTCCAGCAGCAGGCATAATCCGGTGGCCTGCACCTCGGTGCATTCGAGGGCCTCCCTGACCCAGTTCAGCAACGCCCGCTTGTGGGCCACCACCAGCTTGCGCACCGGATGGCGAGGATCGGAGAACTCGGCGCTCGCGTTGATGAAGTTGCAGCCGTAGAAGTCACTGCGACCAAACCAGTCCGCAAAGCCATCGAGCAGCGCCAGCAACCTGGCCTCCCGCCCCGACACCCCATCCATCCTGGCATCGAGCAGGGCAAAGAACTCCGCATCCCGCGCCATCAGCACGGCTTCGATCAAGGCATCCTTGGTGGGGAAGTGGCGATAGAGGGTACGTTTGGTACTGCCCGCCTCGGCCCAGATGCGATCGATGCCGGTGGCGTGAAAGCCGTGACGATTGAACAACCGATAGGCTGTCGTCATCAGCTGTTGCCGTTTTTCGCTCATGGTGACTTTCCTCTTGAAGTACACCGATCTGTCTACCTAATGTCGCAGGCTGGATCAAGTGATCCGGCACAGACAAGGAGACAGGAGATGGAAACAAGACGATGGCGAAGTGCCTGGCTGGCAGGGCTCGGTGCCTGCCTGGCCATAATGTTGCTCGGCTGGCTGGACATGGGCTGGCAGTCAACCCTGTTGATGGCACCGTTCGGGGCAAGCTGTGTGCTGCTCTTTTCCCTGCCGGACAGTCCGCTGGCCCGTCCGCAGAACGTGCTGGGAGGCCATCTGCTATCGGCCACCGTGGGGTTGCTGGTGCAATTGCTCCCGCTACCGATGGAACTCAAGCTGGCGCTGGGTGTGGGCCTGTCCATTGCACTCATGCAGGGACTGGGGCTGATCCACCCCCCCGCCGGAGCCAATCCACTGTTGATCATGCTCACCACCCAGTCCTGGCCTTTCCTCTGGCAAACAGTGCTGCCCGGCGCCTTGCTGCTGATCATGGTGAGTCATTGCGCCAAGCGGCTGCAAACGTCACGGCTCACACCCACATAAACAACGAGGGGGCCTTGGCCCCCTCGTTGTTTAATAGCAAGGCAAAGATGGCTTATTCGGCGACCTGGGAGACCCCGGTCAGGCGCACCTCGACCCGGCGATCCGGGGCCAGGCAGGCGATCATCTGCGCCTTGGCGCCATCAGGGCAGCTGCCCCCGGTCACGGGCGAAGACTCTCCCCGCCCTTCGGCACGCACCTTGTCGGCAAACAATCCCTTGGCGATGAGATAATCCGCCACCGTGCGGGCACGCTGTTCGGAGAGGGACTGGTTGTAGGCCTCCGAGCCGATGCGGTCGGTATGACCGATCACCGTCGCCACCCCGTCTTTCGGATTGGCCGCCAGAATCTGGGCAAACAGGTTGTCGAGGGCCTGACTGGCGGCCGGCTTCAGGGTCGCCTTGTTGAACTCGAACAGCACATCGGAATCCAGGCTGAACTGCTTCTCCACCAGCACGGGGGCCGGGGCGGGCGCAGGTTCGGGCGCAGGCGTTGGTGCCACCGGCTCGTCGCCGATCTGGCCGAAGCGATAGAGCATGCCGACCGACAGCAGGCCGTTGTCCATCTCGATGCCTGACTCGTCGAGGGAAGTCTTGCCAAGGGGTGTGGTGTACTGGTATTCGAGGCGGGCGGCCCAATCCTTGTCGATGGCGTATTCGACCCCCAGCGCCCCGACAAAGGCGGCACCATGATATTTGTTGCCCTCATGGGATTCGGAGAGGCTGCTGGTGCCATCGCTGGCCCTGACGTTGAGTGAGCTCTCGGTCCAGGCATAGGCCCCCCCGAGACGGCCGTAGATATCCAGTGCCGAGGTTGCAGGCAGGATGATCTTCATGGTGGCCTGCACCATCTGGGCCTTGGCCTCGCCATCGAGTGCGAAATCAACTCCGTTGCCCGAGTAGTGCTTGTCCACCTGATACTTGCCGAGCCAGTCATAGCCGAGCTCAACCGCCACGTTTCTGTTCACCTGATAACCGGCAAACAGCCCCAGACCGAGATCATCGCTGTTCTCGTTCACCTTGGTCGCATCGAACAGCTCTTCGACCTGAGCGTTGTAATCCACCCCGTAATAATTTGACCAGCCGGCCTTGCCGCCGACATACCAGGTGTTGTCCTGGGCGGCAGCCTGCACCGTCCCTGTTGCCATCAAAGCGCCGATCAGGACGGCGAGCATAGATCTGTTCATGGATGAGCCCCTGCAATGAATTGTTATGACGCGGCTGCGTCTCTCTTCCCTGACGGGGCCCTGAACCCATGCCCCGCATTCAGATTATCCCATCTGCAACCAGCCTCAAACGACCAGGGACTCAGGAGTGTGATATTGGCGACATTATCAGCCACCGTGCCCCCAATCATGGGGGCCGGCGCGTTGCCCATAAAAAAACGAAGAGCCGGGCTCTTCGTTTTTCATCTGGCAAGGGGATGGCCCCCGCTCACTGACTGCCCTGGCTCGCCAGGAACAGCCGGTAGGCGGGATCCTCGCTCACCTCTTTCCAGCCGTAGCCAATCTCGTGCAGGTAATCGTGGAAAGCCGCCACGTCCTCGTCCGGCAGCTCGAAGGCACAGAGCACCCGGCCGTAGTCGGCGCCGTGGTTGCGGTAGTGGAACAGGCTGATGTTCCAGCGACAGCCCAGGGTCTCGAGGAAGCGCATCAGGGCCCCCGGCTGCTCCGGGAACTTGAAGCTGTAGAGACGCTCACCGAGGGGCCGGGCCGGGCGGCCGCCAATCATGTAGCGCACGTGGTTCTTGGCCAGCTCGCTCTCGGTCATGTTGACCACCGGGTAGCCATTGCCGCCGAGCTGATCGATGATCTGGCCCAGCTCCTCGTCACCGCCGGTGAGGCGCACCGAAACGAACAGCGACGCCTGCTCGGCATCGGCGTAGCGGTAGTTGAACTCGGTCACCATGCGGGGCCCCAGCTGACGGCAGAAGTCGAGGAAGGCCCCCTTGCGCTCGGGGATGGTCACCGCCAGCATGCCCTCGCGCTTCTCACCGATCTCGCAGCGCTCGGAGACGTAGCGCAGGCTGTGGAAGTTGACGTTGGCGCCGGACAGAATGGCCGCCATCCGACCACCCTTGACCTGCTCGCGCTCGCTGTAAGCCTTGAGTCCCGCCAGGGACAAGGCCCCCGACGGCTCGGCGATGGCGCGGCAGTCATCGAAGATGTCTTTCAGTGCGGCGCAGATCTGATCGTTGGAGACGGTCACCACCTCGTCCAGATATTGGTTGCACAGGCGGAAGGTCTCCTCGCCGATGCGCTTGACCGCCACCCCGTCTGCAAACAGGGAGACCCGCTCCAAATTGACCGGCTCGCCGGCCGCCAGCGCCGCCTTGAGGCAGGCGGACCCCTCCGCCTCCACCCCGATCACCTTCACATCCGGCAGCAGCTGCTTGATGTAGACCGCCACCCCGGCGGCCAGGCCGCCGCCCCCCACCGGCACGAAGACGTGGGTGAGGTGAGTGTCCTGCTCCAGCAGCTCCTTGCCGATGGTGCCCTGGCCGGCGATCACCTCGACGTCGTCGAACGGCGGGATCAGGGTGTAGCCCTCCAACTCGGCGAGTCGGCGGCTCTCTCCGTAGGCCTCATCGAAGCTGTTGCCAAACAGCATGACGTTGCCGCCCTGACGGCGCACCGCGTCGATCTTGATGTCCGGCGTGGTCTTGGGCATCACGATGATCGCCTTGATGCCGAGCTTGGCGGCCGACAGGGCGACCCCCTGGGCGTGATTGCCGGCAGAGGCGGCGATGACGCCGCGTTCTTTCTGCTCCTGGGTCAGGGTGGCGATCTTGTGGTAGGCGCCGCGCAGCTTGAAGGAGTGAACCGGTTGCAGATCCTCCCGCTTCAGGCTGACGTGATTGCCGAGCCGCTCGGAGAGTTTCTTCAGGGTTTGCAAAGGGGTGACCCTCGCCGCCTCGTAGACGGGGGAGAGCAGTACCTTGCGTAGATAATCCGCCGCAGAGACCATGGTTTATACCCCCGTCTCGTGGCGAAGGGCGCGCAATGCGCCCATATCATGACAGTTCATCCTCTCACTCCCCCAGCAGGGTGCGATCGCGCACCGCGCCCTTGTCGGCGCTGGTGGCGAACATGGCGTAGGCGCGCAGGGCAAAGGAGACCTCGCGCTGACGATCGACCGGCTTCCAGCCACGGGCAGAGACGGCGGCGCGACGAGCAGCCAGCACGCTGTCTGCCACCTCCAGCACCATGCTGCGGGCCGGGATGTCGATGTTGATGATGTCGCCATCCTCCACCAGACCGATAGTGCCGCCAGAGGCCGCCTCCGGGGAGACATGACCGATGGAGAGACCCGAGGTACCGCCGGAGAAGCGACCGTCGGTGATGAGGGCACACGCCTTGCCCAATCCCATGGACTTGAGATAGGTGGTGGGATAGAGCATCTCCTGCATGCCGGGGCCCCCTTTCGGGCCCTCGTAGCGGATCACCACCACTTCACCGGCTTTCACCGTGCCGTCCAGAATGCCGCTCACCGCGCTCTCCTGGCTCTCGAATACCCGGGCCGGGCCGCGGAAGGTGAGGTTCTCCTCGTCCACCCCGGCGGTCTTGACGATGGCCCCGTTGAGGGCGAGGTTGCCAGCGAGGACCGCCAGGCCACCTTCCTGGCTGTAGGCGTGATCGAAGGAGCGGATGCACCCCTCGGCGCGGTCCAGATCCAGCTCGGGCCAGCGGCAATCCTGACTGAACGCCTTGGTGGTACGGATGCCGGCAGGGCCTGCACGGTAGAAGTCGTGAACCCCCTTGTCATTGCTGCGGCTGACGTCATATTCGGCCAGCAGCTCCACCAGGGAAGTGCCCAGCACGTTGCGGGTATCCCCGTGCACCAGGCCCGCTTTTTCCAGCTGACCCAGGATGGCAACCACGCCGCCGGCGCGGTGCACGTCTTCCATGTGGTACTTCTGGGTGGAAGGCGCCACCTTGCACAGCTGGGGCACCTTGCGGGACATGCGGTCGATGTCGGCCATGGTGAAGTCGACGCCCGCCTCCTGGGCTGCCGCCAGCAGGTGCAGCACGGTATTGGTGGATCCGCCCATGGCGATGTCGAGCGCCATGGCGTTCTCGAACGCCGCCTTGGTGGCGATGTTGCGCGGCAGTGCCGAGGCATCGTCCTGCTCATACCAGCGCTTGGCCAGAGTGACGATGCGCTGGCCCGCCAGCTTGAACAGTTGCTCACGATCGGCGTGGGTCGCCAGCAGGGAGCCATTGCCCGGCTGGGAGAGACCCAGTGCCTCGGTCAGGCAGTTCATGGAGTTGGCGGTGAACATGCCGGAGCAGGAGCCGCAGGTGGGGCAGGCGCTGCGCTCGATCTGATCGCTCTGTGCATCGGAGACCTTGGGGTCGGCGCCCTGGATCATGGCGTCCACCAGATCCAGCTTGATGATCTGGTCGGAAAGCTTGGTCTTGCCCGCTTCCATGGGGCCGCCGGAGACGAAGATCACCGGGATGTTGATGCGCAGGGCAGCCATCAGCATCCCCGGGGTGATCTTGTCGCAGTTGGAGATGCAGACCATGGCGTCGGCGCAGTGGGCGTTGACCATGTACTCCACGGAATCGGCGATGAGCTCCCGGGACGGCAGGGAATAGAGCATGCCGCCGTGGCCCATGGCGATGCCGTCATCCACGGCGATGGTGTTGAACTCCTTGGCGACGCCGCCGGCGGCCTCGATCTCCCGGGCCACCAGCTGGCCGAGATCCTTGAGGTGCACGTGACCGGGCACGAACTGGGTGAAGGAGTTGACCACGGCGATGATGGGCTTGCCGAAATCCTGATCTGTCATGCCGGTGGCACGCCAGAGGGCGCGGGCCCCGGCCATGTTACGTCCGTGGGTGGTGGTGGCGGATCTCAACTTCGGCATTGTCTCTACTCCCTGAATGCCCCTGGGGCGCATTGTCTTTCAACATGAATGTGTGATTCGCGGATCGGGAATCGATCCTGGTGAAGGCACCTCGGGGAGCCTTCACCGGAAGCGACTCGGGGAGGCGTGACGCCTCCCCGCTCTCATCAGTCGTTGACCGGCGTCAGCCAGCCCCACTTGTCTTCGGTCTTGCCGTTGAACAGGCCGAAGAAGGCGTTCTGCAACTGCTCGGTCACCGGGCCACGGCAACCGGCGCCCACCTTCATCCGATCCACCGAGCGCACCGGGGTCACCTCGGCGGCGGTGCCGGTCATGAAGATTTCGTCTGCGACGTACAGCGCTTCACGGGGCAGCGCCTGCTCGCGTACCTCGTAACCCAAGTCGCGCGCCAGCGTCATGATGGTGTCGCGGGTGATGCCGGGCAGGATGGCGGCGGTGGCGGGCGGGGTGAACAGCACGCCGTTCTTCACCAGAAACAGGTTCTCCCCCGCCCCTTCGCTCAGATAGCCGTTCACATCCAGCGCCAGCCCCTCGGCGAAGCCGTTGCGCTTGGCCTCGCGGCTGATGAGCTGGGAAGAGAGATAGTTGCCCCCCGCCTTGGCACCGGTCGGGATGGTGTTGGGAGCGAGCCGGTTCCAGGAGGTGACGCACACATCCACTCCGTTTTTCAACCCCTCTTCACCGAGGTAGGCGCCCCAGGGCAGGGCCGCGACCATGAGGTCGGCCTTGGCATCCAGCGGCGGATGCAGCCCCAGCCCCACGTTGCCGACAAAGGCCAGCGGGCGCAGGTAGCCGCTCTTCAGGCCGTTCTCGCGCACCACGGTGCGGCAGGCTTCATTCACCTCAGACTCGCTGTAGGGGACGTCCATCCAGTAGATCTTGGCGGAGTCGAACAGGCGGCGGGTGTGCTCCTGCAGGCGGAAGATGCAGGTCCCCTTGGGAGTGTCATAGGCCCGCACCCCCTCGAACACCGAGGAGCCATAGTGCAGGGCATGGCTCATGACATGCACCTGGGCATCCTGCCAGGGGACCAGCTTGCCGTTGAACCAGATGTATTGGGGGTGGGCGGCGGATTGGGAAGGCTGTGACATTGGCTTGGCTCCTTAAGCTCTGATCCGGGGTTGCTGTTCCAGTGCATCGACCCGGGAGACATCCACCAGCTTCACCAGCTGGCTCCACAACTGCTGGATGGGACGTACCGATTCGACAGTAACCGTGATCCGCAACTGTTGGCAATCCTGCTCCATGTTGAGGGCGCAGAGATTGAAACCGCGGTGACGGACCACCCGCAGCACCCGTTCCATCACTTCGGGTCTGGGTTGGGCATGGATTTCCAGGGTGCTGGTATTGAGCTGGTTCATGGGCGTTGCTCCATCATCTTGTGGTTGGCGACTCCTGGCGGAACCAGGGGCCAGACATTTTCTTCCTCTGAAATAGCCACATGCAGCAGATAGGCACTCTCGCTCGCCAGCAGGCGATCCAGTGCCGGACCTATCTCTTCCTTGCATGTGATGGTCTCGCCGGGAATGCCGAAGGCGGCAGCCAGGGCGACGAAATCGGGGTTGTCGGACAGATTGGTCTCGCTGTAGCGACCGTCGAAGAACAGCTCCTGCCATTGGCGCACCATGCCGAGGCGCTGGTTGTCCAGCAGCACCATCTTCACCTTGAGCCGGGCCCGGCGGATGGTGCCGAGCTCCTGCACGTTCATCATGAAGGAGCCGTCCCCGCTCACCAGCACCACCTCGTCATCGGGGCGCGACATCTTGGCGCCGATGGCGGCGGGCAGGCCGAAGCCCATGGTGCCGAGGCCGGCACTGGAGAGGTGGTTGCGCGGGCTGTTGAAACGCATGTGCTGGGCCACCCACATCTGGTGCTGACCCACGTCGCAGGCCACCACGCTGGTGTCAGGCAGCTGGCTTGAAAGCTCTTTGAGCAGGGCCGGGGCGTAGATGGCCTGACCCGGATGGTCGTAGCGGAAGGCGTATTCCCGAGCCATGGTGGCGCAGTGCTCGCGCCAGGGGTCGAGGGTCAGCGTCATCGCCAGGGCGGGCAGCACACGCTTGAGATCCGTGGTGATCCCCACATCGGCGGCGCGGCGCTTGCCGAACTCGGCGGCGTCCACATCCAGGTGGATCACCTTCGCCTCGGGGGCAAATTCCTCCAGCTTGCCGGTCACCCGATCATCGAAACGGGCGCCTACCACCACCAGCAGATCGCACTGCTGTACCGCCAGGTTGGCGGCCTTGGTACCGTGCATGCCGAGCATGCCCAGATAAACGGGGCTGTCGGGGTCGAGGGCACCTATCCCCTTGAGGGTGGTGACCGCCGGCATCCCCGTGGTGGCGGCAAAGTCGCGCAGCTGCTGCTCGGCATTGGCCATGCCCACCCCGCCGCCGACGTAGAGTACCGGACGCTCAGCTCCGGCCAGCAGGGTACGGGCGACCGTCAGTTCGGCCGGATTCAGGGGGTCGGGTTCCTCCACGGCAAACAGCGGGCTTTGAGAGGGAACGGCGGCCAGTTGCACATCCTTGGGCAGGTCGATGAGCACGGGGCCCGGACGCCCTTCGGTGGCGATGGCGAAGGCTTCGGCAATGACCCGTCCCAGATCCGCCGGGTCAGTCACCATGAAGGAGTGCTTGGTGCAGGAGAGGGACATGCCGAGCACGTCCACTTCCTGAAAGGCATCGGTACCGACGGCGGCGCAGGGCACCTGGCCGCTGATGGCCACCAGCGGTACCGAATCGAGCAGTGCCTCCGCGAGGCCGGTGACCAGGTTGGTGGCGCCGGGGCCAGAGGTGGCGATGCAGACCCCCACCTGACCGGAAGCGCGGGCATAACCCACCGCAGCCATGGCGGCACCCTGCTCGTGGCGGCAGAGCTGATGGGCCAGGCCACCGTCATACAGGGCGTCATAGACCGGCATGATGGCCCCGCCCGGGTAACCAAACACCTGGGTCACACCCTGTTTTTTGAGAGCCTGTACCAAAAACTGCGCGCCGTTCATGTGGAAAATCCTGTCCTTTGGTCGAAAAAAAACCCCCGGGCCGTGAGGCTCGGGGGTCGCTTGTTTCGTTCTGTCCGGTGGTGGGTCTATCCCTTGTTCCGTGCAGCCAAACGAGCCCCGAGCGGTGAGATAATAATCACCACTAGGACCACAATAATGCTGACGAAACGGGAGGCCATGTTCATAGTTACAACCGGAAATCCTGTGAAATGGGAGCGGAGCTTGCCGCGAATGGCTATTAGAACTAGCACGGTGATTTTTATTGGGCAAGCACTTTTTACCTGACAAGACTCTGATTTTAACTGCTCTGAAACCTGACAACTGGAACAAAAAACTAATAAAAAACGGTTAACCAGCATATACATCAAACCAAGGACGGTATTTATGTCATTAGCTGTTGTTTATAGCCGTGCCAGCCTGGGGATAGCGGCGCCACAAGTCACGGTGGAGGTGCACCTCTCCAACGGCCTGCCCGCCTTCAACATGGTGGGGTTGCCGGAAACCTCGGTGAAGGAGTCGCGGGATCGGGTGCGCAGCGCCCTGCTCAACGGCAATTTCGAATTTCCGGCCAAGCACATCACCGTCAACCTGGCACCTGCGGATCTGCCCAAGGAGGGGGGCCGTTTCGACCTGGCCATCGCCATCGGCATTCTCGCCGCATCCAAGCAGATACCTGCAAAATACCTACTCGATCACGAATTTTTAGGGGAATTGGCCCTGACCGGCGAGATCCGCCCCGTGCTTGGGGTGCTCCCCTCGGTGCTCGCCTGCCGCGACGCGGGGCGCACCCTGCTGGTCCCACGGGAGAACGGTCCGGAGGCTTCCCTCATACAGGATGCCGAGGTGCGCACCGCCCACCAGCTGCTGGCGGTCACCGCCTGGCTGGCGGGCCAGTACGAACTACCGCTGCCGGAACCCCAGAGCGCGGAGACCCTGCCCGACGTGCCGGATCTACAGGACGTGATCGGTCAGTCCCAGGCGAAGCGGGCGCTGGAGATCGCCGCAGCCGGCAGCCACAACCTGCTGTTCATCGGCCCCCCCGGCACCGGCAAGAGCATGTTGGCCAGCCGTCTGCCCGGCATTCTGCCGCCGCTCAGCGAACAGGAGGCGCAGCAGACCGCCGCCATCCACTCCATCGGCGGCCTCACCCCCCGCGCCGGCCACTGGCACCACAGGCCGTATCGCACGCCCCATCATAGCGCCTCGGCGGTGGCGCTGGTGGGCGGGGGTACCCATCCCAGGCCTGGCGAAATTTCCCTCGCCCACAACGGGGTCCTGTTTCTGGATGAACTGCCGGAGTTCGAGCGCAAGGTGCTCGACTCCCTTCGCGAGCCGCTGGAGACCGGGCACATCACCATCAGTCGTGCCGCCCGCCAGGTGGATTTTCCCGCCCGCTTCCAGCTGGTGGGTGCCATGAATCCCAGCCCCTGCGGCCATTATGGCGACGGCCAGACCCGCTCCAGCCCGGATCAGATCCTGCGCTATCTGGGCAAGCTCTCCGGCCCCTTTCTCGATCGGTTCGATCTGACGGTAGAGGTCCCGCTCTTACCCAGGGGGAGCCTGACCGGCAAGGCGGAGCGGGGGGAATCGAGCCAGCAGATACGCGAACGGGTGCTGGGGGCGCGAGAGCGCATGCTGAGTCGCAGCGGAAAACTCAACAACCTGCTGGATAGTCGTGAAATCGAAGATGTTTGCAGATTATCGCCACAGGATGCCGAGTTTCTGGAAGGTGCCATCCAGAAGCTGGGGCTCAGCATCCGGGCCTGGCACCGCATCCTGCGGGTATCGCGCACCATCGCCGATCTGGCGGGGCACGCCACCATCGAGAGAGCGCATCTGATCGAAGCCCTGGGCTATCGTGCCATGGATAGGCTGTTGTCGCGGCTGCGCGGGGGCCAGTGAGCGGGGGAACGGCAGCAGCCACCACCCGACCCGGAAAGGGCGCCACCATGGTCTAGTCGTGGGCCGGCTGATATTATGGCAACAGATCTGACCACTTGGTTGCCATCCACCGATACGAAGACGGATTCCACCATGCCCAACAAGCTGATAGAGCGACTGCGCGGCAGCCTCTCGACCCTGCTCTATTTCATCAACACCCTGTTCTGGTTTGTCCCCGTCCTGCTGCTTGGCCTCATCAAGCTGCTGCTGCCCTTCCAGGGGGCGCGACGTCTCTGCAACACCCTCCTGGACGGCTGCGCCACCCACTGGATAGGTTTTAACAATCTGATCCAGAAAACCATTATCAACACCCCTTTCGATGTGGTCGGAGTGGACAAAGGGCGCCGGAATGAGTGGTATATGGTGATTGCCAACCACCAATCTTGGGTCGACATACTGGTATTGCAGCGGATTTTTAATCAAAAAATCCCCTTCCTGAAGTTTTTCCTCAAGAAAGAACTGATTTGGGTACCTTTTCTCGGTCTGGCCTGGTGGGCGCTGGATTTCCCATTCATGCGGCGTTATTCCCGAAAATTTCTGGAAAAGCACCCGCATCTGAGGGGAAAAGACATAGAAACCACGCGCAAGGCGTGTGCCCGTTTCCGCCATATGCCGGTGAGTGTGATGAACTTCGTGGAAGGGACCCGCTTCACCGTCGGCAAGCACGACAAGCAAGGGGCACCCTATCGTCATCTGCTGCACCCGAGAGCAGGGGGCATCGCCTTCACCCTGGCGGCCATGGGGGATCAACTGCACAAGCTGGTGGATGTGACCATCGCCTATCCCGGCGGCGTCCCCAGCTACTGGGACTTCATGTGCGGTCGGGTCAAGGAGATCAAGGTTCGGGTCCGCTTTCTGCCGATCGAACGCAATCTGGTGGGGGATTACTTCAATGACCCCGAGTTCCAACAAGAGTTTCAACAGTGGTTGAACGGGATCTGGCACGAGAAGGACCAGACTCTGGATAAGCTGCTGGCGGACAAGACGCAGTAAGACACTCATGCCAAACCTGCTCCCGGGCCCCCTGGTGCTGTTCATCAGCGCCGGCCTGACCATACTGTTTACCGCCCTGTGTGCCAGCCTGATCCTGCTGGTTTCTCTGGCCAAACTGCTGCTGCCCGTGCCGGCCTTTGGTCGCGCCTGCAGCCGGCTCAACAATCGCTTCATGGGCCTGTGGCTCGGTTGCAACGCCCTGGTGATCCGCCTCACTACCCGCATCGACTGGCAGATTGAGGACAATACCCGGCTGCGCAAGGATGGCTGGTATCTCATCATCAGCAACCACATGAGCTGGACCGATATCGTGGTGCTAGGCCACCTGTTTCGCAATCGGCTGCCGGTGCCCAAGTTCTTCATGAAGCACGAGCTCATTTACATCCCGCTGCTGGGGCTCGCCTGCTGGGGGCTGGACATGCCCTTTATGCGCCGCTATTCGAGAGAGTTTCTGTTAAGAAATCCGCATCTGCGGGGCAAGGATATCGAGACCACCCGCAACGCCTGCGAGAAGTTTCGCCACATTCCCACCACCGTCATCAACTTCGTGGAGGGGACCCGCTTCACCGATCAGAAGCGCGAGGCCACCCGCTCCCGCTATCGCCATCTCATGCCCCCCAAGGCGGCAGGACTCGCCTTCACCCTGGCAGCCATGGGCGATCAGTTCGACAGCCTGATCAACGTCACCATCAGCTACCCGGACAACCCCGACACCCCCTTCAAGGATTTCCTGATGGGGAAGATGAAGCGCATCCGGGTGCGGATCGAGGAGCTGCCGGTGGACGAGCAACTGGTGGGGGATTACTTCAACGACAAGCAGTTCAAACGCGGTTTCCAGGAGTGGCTGAACGCACGCTGGAAGGAAAAAGACGACATGCTGGCTCAGTGGCAGGCGGCCGATGCGGCGGCTCAGACCGATCCGCAGGCAGCCAAGGCGAGCGCTGAGGCCAGCTCGGGCAGCTGATCCTCGCTGAACACCGCGATGCCATGGCGGCGCAGCAAAGCCGTGGTCTTGCCCTCTCCCGCCAGTGAAACCCCTTCGAAGCTGCCATTGTAGATGCGACCGCTGCCGCAGGAGGGACTCCCCTCCTTCAGAAGGGCGAAGCGAATGTCCTGCTGCTGACAGAGGGCCAGCGCAAGGGCGGCGCCCCGATCGAACTCCTCCGTCACATCCAGCCCGCTTTCGGTGACCACCCGCTCCCCCTGGCGCTCGGCAGGGGGGCGTGGCGTCGGAAGGCCACCCGCCACCTCGGGGCAGAAGGCCAGCGCCCGCCCCTCGGCTCCCAGCGCCTGCAGCCAGTCGCTGACAATCCCCTTGCTCTGGCCGTCGTAACGTACTGGCTGCCCCAGCAGACAGGCGCTCACCAGCACCTTGTGCATTCTCGTCTCTCCCATGCTTTCACTTCCTGTGTGAGGTGCCAGTGCACCAGATCCGCTATGGGGTGACAATCCGGCTTTCGCAGACATCGGCTTATGCTTCCGCACCGTGCATCACCTGATCGAACATGACGCAACAGGGGGTCTCCAGCCGATAGAGGATGGCGGGACGTTGCTTGCCGGTGCGCTTGCGCCCTGTGTCCACCAGGATGTCGGCACGGTGGAGCCGCTTGCGAAATGCGGCCGTGTTCATGGGGGTCTGCAGGACGATCTCGAACGCCCGTTGCACCTCGGAGAGGGTGAATTCTGCCCCCAGCAGATGCAGCGGCAGGGTGCTGTAACGGCTCTTGATGCGCAGCCGCTCCAGCCCCATGGCGACCAGCTTGCCGTGATCGAAGGCGAGTTGCAGGCCGGGCAGATCGTCCAGAGGATGCCAGCGACCGCGCACCGCCCCCCCATCGGGATCCGCCAGACAGAGATAGACGAGGGTGGTGGACCAGCCGCGGGGATCCCGCTCCAGGTTGCCGAGGGTACAGACCTGCTCGCTGTAGCAGTGCTCCAGCCCCCACTCTGCCAACAGGCGATGGCGAGCCGCGTCCAGATCCCGATCCCGGGCCTCGTCGATGCGCAGGGCCGGCAACTGCCAGCAGTGGGCAAAGGGGGGGCGATCCCGGGTCTCGAGAAGCAGCTCGAGCCGCTCCTCGCGCAACCGCAGCACCACCATATCCAGACTCATTCTCGGCATCCTGGTCGACCTGCTCGCCTTCTAATAATGTTTGGTAGATAATATCACAAGAATATTATGTGAAGGAGCCATCCATGGGAATCATCGCCAGCCTGGATATTGATGCGCAGAAGGGATTCACCCCCCTCTGCCCGAACGAGCTGCCCGTCGCTGGCGGGGATACCATAGTGGCGGCGCTCAATGCCCAGGCTGCCCTCGCCACCCTGCGAACCGGCAGCAAGGATGCCCACCCCGCGAACGCCCCCTGGGTGGTGACCGAACCCGGCGCCATGTTGCAACCCCTTGCTCTGGCGAATGCCGATCTCACCTGGCCGGCCCACTGCGTGCCCGGCACACCTGGGTTCGAGCTGCTCGACGGCCTGCCCGCCCCCATCGACTACGACTTCTTCGTCTGGAAGGGGGTCGAGCCGGACCTGCATCCCTATGGCGTCTGCTATCACGACCTGGCGGAACTGCGCAGCACCGGGCTTATCGAGTTTCTGCAAGCCCGCGACGTCACTACCGTGCTGGTCGGCGGCCTCGCCACCGACTACTGCGTCAAGACCAGCGTGCTGCAACTGCGTCGCGCCGGTTTCCGGGTCATCGTCCACCTCGACGCCTGCCGCGGCATCGCCCCCGAGACAATCGACCAGGCCCGCACCCGGATGATCGAGGCCGGCGCCGAGCTGGCCCAGACCCTGGCCGACATTCAACGCCTGCTGGATGCCTGATATGCCTTCCATTTTCCACTGCCCACCCGACACCGGCGCCCACCCGTCACAGATGCAGCCAAAGTGCGTTGCCCGCGCAGCACTCATCACAGGAGCCTGATATGCCTCCCATCCTCCACAGCCTGCTCGACACCGATGCCTACAAGCTGCACATGCAGCAGGCGGTGTTCCATCGCTATCCGGATGCCGACGTCGTCGCCGAGTTCCACAGCCGCAACGAAGAAGATCTGCTGCCCATGATGGGCCAGATCGAGGAACAACTGCGCCTCGCCGGCTCCCTGCGCCTGACCCGGTCCGAACTCGACTTCCTGGCCGAACGCCCCTTCTTCACGCCCGACTACCTGGACCACCTGCGCCGCAAGCCTCTGGACGCCTCCCTGCTCAAGGTGTTCGAGCAGGATGGCCGCATCAATGTGCGGGTCGAAGGCCCCTGGCAGGACGTGATCCTGTGGGAGATCCCGGTGCTCGCCATCATCAGCGAGATGCGTAACCGCTTCCGTTATCCCCAGTTCGGTGTCAGCCAGGCACTGGAGCGGCTCGATCAGAAGATCGACAAGCTGGAGCGGGAACTGAGCCGGGAGGAGATGAGCGAGTTCAACCTCATCGACTTCGGCACCCGTCGCCGCTTCTCCCTCGCGGTACAAGACGCCGTGGTGGGTCGTCTCAAGGAGCGGCTGCCGGCGTTTCGCGGCACCAGCAACTACCTGCTGGCCCAGAAGTACCGGTTGCCCGCGGTGGGTACCCAGGCTCACGAGTGGTTCCAGGCCCACCAGCAGCTCGGCTTCCCGCTGGAGCTCAGCCAGCGCGCCGCCCTCACCAGCTGGCTGGACGAATTCACCAACCACCTCGGTATCGCGCTCACCGACTGCATCACCATGGATGCTTTCCTGCGTGACTTCGACTTCGAGCTGGCGAGCCGCTACCAGGGGCTGCGCCACGACTCCGGTGATCCCGTGGTGTGGGGCGAGAAGGCCATCAGCCACTATCAGCGGCTCGGCATCGACCCTGCCGAGAAGACACTGGTCTTCTCCGACGGGCTCAACCTCGACAAGGCCGTCGAGCTGCTGCGCCACTTCCGCGGCCGCATCAACACCAGCTTCGGCATCGGCACCAAGCTCACCTGCGATCTGCCCGGCGTCAGCCCGATGAACATCGTGTTCAAGCTGATGGAGTGCAACGGCGGCCCGGTCGCCAAGATCTCCGACAGCCCGGGCAAGACCCTCTGCCGGGATGCGGACTTCATTCGCAACCTCAAACAGGCCTTCCACGTCGGGGTCTGAGTCAGGCCCGCGAGACGCCAAACAAAAAGCCCGCCGGTTTGCACCGGCGGGCTTTTGTATCGACTCAGGAATGATCAGTCCTTCTTGGCCAGCAGGAATTTCACCAGCTGGTTGAACTGCTCCTGGGAAGTGATGGATTCAATCTTCACCATGTACTTGCCGTTGACCAGAAAGGCCGGCACACCGCGCACATTGTAGCTCTCGGTGTTGCGATCGAACTGGGAGACCATGCCGGAGACGGCGAAGCTGTCGACGGCACCGTCGAACTCCTCGGCCGGCACGCCATTGTCCACGAAGACCTGCTTCACGTCGGCGCGGCTCTGGGGGATCTGGCGCTGGGTGTGGATCTTGTCGAAGATGGCCGGGGTCAGCTTGCCTTCCACGTTCAGCAGATTGGCGACGGCGTAGGCACGCTGCATCTCGGGGCCCATTTCACGGCCCAGGAAGGCCACCGGGTTCTTCTTCATCGGCACGCCTTCCGGCAGGCTCTTCTTCAGATCCTCGGCAATCGGCTCGAACTTGGCGCAGTGTGGGCAGAAATAGGAGAAGAACTCCATCACTTCCGGCTGGGCGCTGCCGGTCTGGCTGACCACGTCATAGTTGACACCTTCCTTGAATTGCGGGGCGGCGTGAACCATGGGGATCATCAGCATGGCAGCGAGGAAAAATAGTACTTTTTTCATGACGTTTCCTGTTAAGGGATCACTGTGAGGCACGCCCGGCGAACCGAAGCAGTCCAAGCCTATTGCCTCACCCTCGTGCCGTCAATGGCAAAGGCAGACAGGCGGGACCGCCATCCCGCCTCCCACGGGCACCTTGCCGCTGTGGCAATGGTACGGGCGACACCACCAGCGGACGCCCCGTGGCGTGGCGATCTGCCGGGCTCACGCCCCTACCACTGCGGCATCAGGCTGAGCGGCGGGGCCTTCAATGCCTCGAGCTGATCATGCAGGGCCGCAATCTGCTGGCGCCAGTAATGTTCGGTGTTGAACCAGGAGAAGTGGCGGGGGAAGGCGGGATCTTCCCAGCGTCTTGCCAGCCAGGCCATGTAGTGGACGATGCGCATGGCGCGCAGCGGCTCGATGAGCGCCAGCTCCCGCGGGTCGAACTCCATGAACTCCTCATACCCCGCCAGCAGGGTATCGAGCTGGATCTGCTGCTCATGACGCTCCCCGTTCAGCATCATCCAGAGATCCTGGATGGCGGGGCCGGTGCGGCAATCGTCGAGGTCGACAAACAGGGGGCCGTCACGCCACAGGATGTTGCCCGGGTGGCAGTCCCCATGCAGGGAGATGCGCGCCACATCCAGGGTCATGGCGTCGCATACGTGCCGGATCAGCTCGTCCAGCACCCCGAAGAAGGACTTGGCCAGCCCGCTCGGCAACCACTCGCCTGCCGCCAGCAACTGACGCGGCTCGTGCAGCATGCTCTCCACATCCAGCGGAACCCGGTGATGAAAGGCATGGCTGGCACCGACGCTGTGGATGCGACCGAGGTAACGCCCCACCCACTCCAGCTGGTCCAGGTTGTCCACCTCGAACTGACGCCCCCCGACGCTCTGCCAGATGGCAAACGGGTAGCCCTGATGCTCCAGCAGGGTCTCGCCGGCAAAGGCAATGGGAGCGGCGACCGGGATCTCAGCTTCACAGAGGCGAGCGGCAAACGCGTGCTCTTCCAGGATCTGTGCCCGGCTCCAGCGACCGGGGCGGTAGAACTTCACCACGTAGCGACGGCGATCCTCATCCTGGAACTGATAGACGCGGTTCTCGTAACTGTTGAGCTCGATAAGGCCGGAGTCGATGCGCAAGCCGCTGAGATCGATGGCATCCATGATGAGATCGGGATTGAGGTCGGAATAGTTGAAACGCATGTCATCCACCATAGAAAAGGGGCGCTGTTGCGCCCCATTCTATCACCACTGTCTGCCGTTTCCGTGCATGGCGGTGCGCCTTGCCGTCACAACCTGCTGATAAACTTGCTCGGTTGGCGCAAGGTCCCCTTGCTGTCGTCCGGCGCCGCGCCTTCCCGCTTGAGCACGAACTGGACGTCCAGAGTGGGGCGCTTCAGGTTGAAGGGATCCACCGCCAGACTCACCGGCAGGGTATAGATCTCGCCCGCCTTCAGGGTCACCTCGCGGGGTCCGAACCACTGGTACTCCGGCAGCCCTTCCACGTCCAGCCGGTAGGTCTGGGAGTTCAGGGTCTTGTTGAGGATCTTCAGGGTATAGGTGTTCTCGATAAGCCCTTCACTGTTTTCCCGGAACAGCTGGTTGCGATCCCGCAGGATGTCGAGCCCCATGGGCATGATGGACATGGCGTTATAGACGAAGACCCCCAGCATGACGACCATCACCAGGCCATAGCCAATCAGCTTGGGCCGCGCCACCTGGGTTTCACTGTGGGCCAGCTTGTGCTCGGTGGTGTAACTGATGAGCCCTTTCGGATACCCCATCCGCTCCATGGTCTGGTCGCAGGCGTCGACACAGGCGCCGCAGTTGATGCACTCGTACTGCAGACCGTCACGGATGTCGATACCGGTCGGGCAGACCTGCACGCAGAGGTCGCAGTCGATGCAGTCCCCCAGCCCCAGAGCCTTGGGATCGGCCTTGCGACCACGGGCGCCGCGGGTCTCGCCACGCTGGCTGTCATAGCCGACGATGTAGGTGTCCTTGTCGAACATGGCGGACTGGAATCGGGCATAGGGGCACATGTGGATACACATGATGGCGCGCATCCAGCCGGCGTTGCCATAGGTGCAGGCGGCAAAGAACAGCACCCAGAAGATGACCCAGCCTCCCGCCTGCAGGGTGAAGAAATCGGGCACCAGGTGGAAGACATCCTGGAAGTAGGCGACGAAGGTCAGCCCCGTGCCCAGCGACAGCAGGATCCAGGCCAGGTGCTTGGCGCCCTTCCGGGCCAGCTTCTCACCGCTCCAGGGCGCCGCATCCAGCTTGCGACGCTTGTTGGCGGCCCCTTCCAGCTTCTCCTCGAACCAGATGAACAGGAAGGTCCACACCGTCTGGGGACAGAGGTAGCCGCACCAGACCCGGCCCAGGAAGGTGGTCACAAAGAAGAGGGCGAAGGCCGCGATCATGAAGACCCAGGCCAGCAGGGTGAGATCCTGCGGCCAGATGGTGGCACCGAAGATGTGGAACTGCTGGTGCTCCAGATCGAACAGCACCGCCTGACGGCCGTCATAACGCAGCCAGGGCAGGAGGACAAAGAGCGCGACGAAGAACCAGCCCATGGCCTTGCGCACCCGCTGCCAGTAGCCGGTCTGGGAGCGGACATAGATGCGGTTGCCGGGGTTGAACCTGTCATCTCCCGCCTTGAAGGTGTTGGGATTGAAGGTCCCGGTGACGTCACCGGTCACATCCTTGATGTCGATCTTGTCCTTGTCGGCCATTGCAACACATCGCTCCACTCATATTGTTATGAAAGCGATTATATCTTAAACAACCTGCTAATTGTGTGGGTTAAATGTATCTATAGTTCGAGTCCCGTCGCAATTTCAGGCAACAAAAAAGGCCCATAGCCAGTTGACTATGCGCCTTTTCACGGATTCTCTTGAAACCTTTCTCTGATGGCGATGTGACGCCCGGATTACTTGATGCCGCGTGCCTTGAGCAGGGCCTCCTTGAAGTCGGGCACGTGATCCTTGGCCAGCCCCGGGATCATCGCCTGCTTGTCGGATTCCCGCATCTTGAGGTGGTAGATCAGCATGTCGTCGGTCAGTGCGGACAGGGGACCGTCAAATCCCGCCTCCTCGGCCAGTTTGGCAACAAACTGCACCAGGCTGAGATCCTGCTCCTTGATCCAGGCAGGCTGCAGCAGTTCCAGCAGCTCTTCGATACGATGACATTGCATAGACGACCTCTTTAATCTGTCTTGTGAAACTCAGGCAACCTTACCCATCAAGGCTACTTCGATACGATCCCGGCCATTATGCTTGGCCTGATAGAGCGCCGCATCCGCTTTCTGGATAAGCTCGGCAATGGAGTGATGCTGATCCGGCACCAGGGTCGCCACCCCGAAGCTGCAACTGACCCGCCCCGAGACCCGGGATTTGTGGTGGGGAATGCCGAGGGCTCGCAACGAGGTACGCACCTGCTCGGCGATCTGCATGGCCCCCTGCAAGGTGGTGCAGGGCAGCAGCAGGGCGAACTCCTCTCCGCCGTAACGGGCAGCGAGATCGTCTTCCCGCCGCAGCACTTCGGCCAGCAGGCTCGCCACCTGTTGCAGGCACTGGTCCCCCACCTGGTGACCATAGTGATCATTGAACTGCTTGAAGTAGTCCACATCCACCAGCACCAGAGAGAGAGGCGCCCTGGCACGGTGGCAGCGACGCCAGGCGCGCGCCAGGGAGTCGTCGAGATGGGCCCGGTTGGCGATGCCGGTCAGACCGTCGAGGCGGGACGTGAGCTTGAGGTGCTCGGAGACCGCCTTCAGCTCGGCCACCAGATCCGCATTGGAAAAACTGTGGTAGAGAGAGGCCACCTGATCCCGCCGCAGGCGCCGCAGCAGGGTCGGCAGAAAGACGAACAGATACCCCGCCAGCATGCAGGAGACGATACGCTCCTGGGTGTTGCCGCCACTGAGCTCGAACAACATGGCAAACCCGAGGGGCAGCACGGCCCCATAGAGGGTACGACGGCTGCCGAACAGCATGATGGCGCTGCCGGTCAGGATCAGGCTGGAGAGCATCATCATGGCGGCACGATAGGTGTCGGGCAGCTTGTCCATGTAGAGAAGCACGCCCAGTGCCCAGACGATGGAGGTGATGGTCACCCCGACAAAGAGCTCGCGCTCGAGCACCGGCAGCGGAAGCTGTGCCAGCCTGGGCTGGCGCCAGCGCAGATGCCACCAGCGCCCCAGCAACAGCAGCAGGACCAGACCGAGCCAGCCCAGCGACTCGCTGGCCGGCAGGTAATCGTGGAACAGCAGGCTCCAGCTGATCGCCAGCAGCCCCAGGCAAGGCAGGCTGAAGGAGGCATGGGTATAGAGCTGGACCATGATGGCCCGCCGCACCTGATATTTCACACTCTGTGTCAACTGGGTACTCCCTGTACAAGAGCCGCACAGTTTAACACTCCCCTTTCCTGCTCAACAATCAATCGACCGCTATTAAGCTGCCACTCAGCGCGTCCTCTCCCGCACAGGCCCCGACAGACCCTTTTCTGCAGGGTCGAATGGCGCAACCCTCCCTCACCCTTTCTCCAGCTCGTCGAGGATGGGGCACTGGGGATTCGCATCTCCGTGACAGCAGCTCACCACCTCCTCGAGGGCGCTGAGCATGGCTTGCAAACCGGCGATGCGGGAGCGCAGATCGACGATTTTCTCCTGGGCCAGCTTCTTCACCTGGGCACTGGTTCTGTGCTCGTCCCGATAGAGCGCCAGCAGCTCCTGGCACTCCTCCAGATTGAAGCCGGTCTCCCGCGCCCGCTTGACGAAGCGCAACTCCCGCAGGGAGGCATCCGTATAACTGCGATACCCGTTGTCGCTGCGCACTGGCGACGAGATGAGGCCGATGCTCTCGTAGTAGCGGATGGTCTTGGCGGTCAGGCCGGTGGCCTTGGCGACCTTGCTGATGTTCATGAATGACTCCTTTGGGATTCAGATGCACGCAGGCTGCCCGCCCGGGGCTGCCAGCGCTTCAATAACAGGGAATTGCTCAAGACGGTGATGCTGCTCAGGGCCATGGCCGCCCCCGCCAGCTCGGGGCTGAGGTAACCCAGTGCCGCCAGCGGAATGCCGATGATGTTGAACACGAAGGCCCAGAACAGGTTCTGCTGGATGGTGCGCCAGGTGGCCGCCGAGATGTCGATGGCATCGGCCACCAGCCGCGGGTCGGATCGCATCAGGGTGATGGAGGCGGTCTCCATCGCCACGTCGGAGCCGGAGCCCATGGCGATACCCACATCCGCCGCCGCCAGCGCCGGGGCGTCGTTCACCCCGTCTCCCACCATGGCGATCAGCCCGCTGGTTTGCGCCCGCAGCGCTTCGACTTTTTCCACCTTGCCGGCTGGCAGCACGGAGTCAAAGGCCCCGTCCAGCCCCAGCTTGGCGGCAATATGGGCCACCGGCACCGGTCCATCACCGCTCACCAGCCAGCTGGCGATGCCGCGCTGACGCAGGGTGACGATGGCATCCGGACTCTCGGGGCGCAGGGTATCGGCCAGCGCCGCAATGCCGGCCACCACGCCGTCGATGGTCACCCAGACCCGGGTCGCGCCGTCGGCAGGCGGTTTATCCTGCGCGGGCACCTCAATGCCGAGCTGGGCCAGCAAAGAGCCATTGCCGATGGCGACCGTATGACCGGCGACCTGACCGACAATACCGGCACCGACCCGCACCTCCACCGCCTCCGGCTGGGGCAGCGTAGTCTCCTTGTCGACCGCCTCGCGCATGGCCAGCGCCAGCGGGTGTTCGCTCGCCTGCTGCAGAGCGGCAGCGAGGCGCAGTTGCTCATCGTTGCCGCTCCAGCTCGCCAGCACGGGCCGGCCCTGGGTCAAGGTGCCGGTCTTGTCGAAGATAAGCGCCTTGATGGCGTGGGCCTTTTGCAGGGTATCGACATCTTTGATCAGAATGCCGTGGCGCGCCGCCACCCCGGTACCGGTGACGATGGCCGCCGGCGTCGCCAGCCCCAGCGCACAGGGACAGGCGATCACCAGCACGGCCACCGCTGCCAGCAGCGCCTGACCGAAGTCGTTGCTGATGGCGTACCACACCAGCAGGGTGAACAGGGCGATGGCCATCACCACCGGCACGAACACGGCGGAGACCTTGTCCACCAGCTGTTGCAGCGGCGCCTTGCCCATCTGGGCACTCTCCACCAGGGCGATGATCTTGCTGAGGCTGGAGTCCTCCCCCACCGTAGTGGCTTCAATTTCCAGCACGCCGGAGCGGTTGATGGCACCGCCCAGCACCTTGTCGCCCTCACCGCGCGGAATCGGCAGGCTCTCACCGGTGAGGATCGACTCGTCCAGCTCGCTGGCGCCGCTCATGATTTTGCCATCCACCGGCACCCGCTCACCCACCAGCACCAGCAGCCTGTCGCCGCGCAGCACCTCGTCGATGGCGACGCTCTGCCAGCGCTCGCCGCGCCAGACGGTGGCGGTTTCCGGCCGCAGCGCCATCAACTCGCGAATGGCGGACTGGGTGCTGCGTCTGGCTCGCGCTTCCAGCAGTTTTCCGAGGGAAATCAGGGTAATGATGATGGCACTCGCCTCGAAGTAGAGTTGGCCACTGGCGGCCACCCCCAGATTAAGCAGCAGATAGAGGCTGTAGAAGTAGGCCGCACTGGTACCGGTCGCCACCAGCACATCCATGTTGGCGGAGCGGTTCTTGATGGCGAGCCAGGCGCCGCGATAGAAGCGGGCCCCAATCCAGAACTGCACCGGGGTGGCGAGCACCAGCTCCAGCCAGGCGGGCAGATGCCAGGGCAGCAGACCGGCCATGGCCAGCATCCCCACCAGCAGCGGCAGGGTAAGCAAAGCCGAGACGATGACCCGGGTTTGCGCCTGACGGGCGCTGGCGGCCTCCTGCGCTTCCCGCTCCAGCAACTGCTGGCGGCGGCCGCTGGCCGAGCCTTGCGCCAGTTGGGCGCCAAAGCCGAGGGCCTCGATCTGCTCGCGCAGGGCCGCGGGCGTCTGCATCCCGGGTACCAGCACGATACGAGCCTGCTCGATGGAGAAGTTGACGTCGGCGGAGATGACGCCGGGCAGCGCCGCCAGCATCTTGTTCAGGCGGGCCGAGCAACCGGCACAGGTCATGCCGGTGATTTGAAACAGGATGGTCTCACTGCCGTAGTCGTAACCCTGCGCCTTGATGCTCTCCAGCACCGCCGGCAAACGGTCAGAGCTGGCCAGCTCGATGGCGGCTTGCTCCAGTGCGAAGTTGACGGTGGCCGATACCCCATCGAGCTTGTTGAGGGCGGTCGTGATGCGGCCGGCGCAATTGGCGCAGCTCATGCCGCTGAGCGGCAACTGCAGATGAATGGGTGATTGAAGATGAGTGGTCATGTTGTTCCTCCCCGGAACCCGTCGGCACCACAAAACGCCGACCGGCAAACCCTAACCTTTACTGTAAGGGTAAGCTCAAGCCACATGATCCACTTTTTGCAGATGAAAAAACGGCGCCCGTTTGCTGCCAGAGAACAAACGGGCGCCGCCTTCAACTATTGCGCGGTATGCGCGGCGACTCAGATACCGTACTGGGCGCGGTAAGCCTTCATGGCGGCCAGTTGCGCCGCCAGCTCCGGCTGTTCGGCCTGCTTCTCTTCCAGATACTGGATCAGATCGCTCATCTGGATGATGGCGATGATGTGGGCACCGTAGTCACGCTCCACTTCCTGAATGGCGGAGAGCTCGCCCTTGCCCTTCTCCTGACGGTCCAGCGCGATCAGCACGCCAGCCAGCGAGGCGCCGTTGGCCTGGATCAGATCCATGGATTCGCGGATGGCGGTGCCGGCAGTGATGACATCGTCCACCAGCATGATGCGCCCCTTGAGCGGGCTGCCCACCAGATTGCCACCCTCGCCGTGATCCTTGGCCTCCTTGCGGTTGAAGCACCAGGGCACGTCCACGTCGTGCTGCTCCACCAGCTGCACCGCGGTGGCGGAGGCGATGGGGATCCCCTTGTAGGCCGGGCCAAACAGCACGTCGAATTCGATGCCGGCATCCATCAGGGCGGCGGCATAGAAGCGGCCGAGACGGGCCAGATCGCGGCCGCTATTGAACAGGCCGGCGTTGAAGAAGTAGGGGCTTTTACGACCGGATTTCAGGGTAAATTCACCGAATTTGAGGACCTGCTTCTCCAGGGCGAACTCGATAAATTGACGCTGGTAGGCTTTCATTCTGGCTCCTTGCTTGGCTTGTCGTTGTCTTGTGTGGGGGTATAAAAAAACGCGGTCAATGCCGCGTTTTTAAAATCATGCAAGTGACTGCTTCTGCAGCGCAATGATGTCGGCGATGCCGCCCTTGGCGAGGGCCAGCATGGCCAGCAGCTCCTCGTGGGTGAAGGGTTCGGCCTCCGCGGTGCCCTGCACCTCGATGATGCGACCATCTTCGGTCATCACCACGTTCATGTCGGTCTCGGCGGCGGAGTCTTCGATGTACTCCAGATCGCAGATGGCCTCCCCTTCGAACATACCGACGGAGACGGCGGCGATCATCTGCTTGAGCGGGCTCTGTTTGATCAGCCCCTTCTCCATCATCCAGTTCAGCGCATCCACCAGCGCCACGCAGGCCCCGGTGATGGCGGCGGTGCGGGTACCGCCGTCGGCCTGCAACACGTCGCAGTCAACGGTAATGGTGTGCTCGCCCAGGGCACTCAAGTCTACCGCCGCGCGCAGGGAGCGGGCGATCAGACGGGAGATCTCCAGGGTGCGGCCGCTCTGCTTGCCGGAGGCCGCTTCGCGGTTCATCCGGGAGTGGGTGGAGCGCGGCAGCATGCCGTACTCGGCAGTGACCCACCCCTGCCCCTTGCCTTTGAGGAAGCGCGGCACGCTGGTGTCGACGCTGGCGGTGCAGAGCACGCGGGTGTGGCCGAATTCCACCAGCACGGACCCTTCAGCATGCTTGGTGAAGTGGCGGGTGATGGTTACCGGACGCACCTGGGCGGCGCTGCGATCGCTGGGACGGGACATGGGACTGACCTCTGGGCTGGCTGAATTGGCGCAGGAGTATAAGCGATCGCTACTCAAATATCAGCCGCTAAAACCACCTCGTCGGCTGACGGAGCAGGCCTGGCTGAGTATACTGGCCGCACACTTCATCAAGCCCGGAACAATCAATGATTCACAGCATGACCGCCTACGCCCGCAAGGAACTCAAGGGCGACTGGGGCACAGCCGTTTGGGAAATTCGTTCGGTCAACCAGCGCTATCTGGAGACCTACATTCGCCTGCCGGAACAACTGCGCAGCCTGGAGCCGGTTCTGCGTGAGCGCTTCCGCGCCAAGCTGCAGCGCGGCAAGGTGGAGTGCAACCTGCGTTTCGAGGCCGCGCAAGCCGCTGCCAGCCAGCTGCACATCAATGAAGAGCTGGCCAAGCTCATCATCGACAGTGCCAACTGGGTAATGAAGGAAGCGGGCCAGGGCCAGCTCAACCCGGTCGACGTGCTGCGCTGGCCGGGCGTGATGGCTGCCGCCGAGCAGGACATGGACGTGGTCGCCACCGAGCTGCTCGGCGGGTTTGACCTGACCATGGAAGATTTCCTCGCCTCCCGCGCCAGCGAAGGGGCCAACCTCAAGGCGCTGATCGAACAGCGTCTGGCCGGCATCCAGGTAGAAGTGAAGAAGGTGCGGGAGCACCTGCCGCAGATCATCGAGTGGCAGCGCCAGAAGCTCACCGACCGCCTGGCCGAGGCCAAGGTGGAGCTGGATCCTGCCCGCATCGAGCAGGAGATCGTGCTGCTGGCCCAGAAGATCGACGTGGCCGAAGAGCTGGATCGCCTGGAGATGCACATCAGCGAGACCAACAAGATCATGAAGAAGGGTGGCGCCTGCGGCCGTCGCCTCGACTTCATGATGCAGGAGTTCAACCGCGAGTCGAACACGCTGGGCTCCAAGTCGATCAACGCCGAGGTGACCCAGTCCGCCGTCGAGCTGAAGGTCCTCATCGAGCAGATGCGCGAGCAGATCCAGAACATCGAGTGATCTCCCTCATCGATGCACCAGCCCCCGCCACGCGGGGGCTTTTTTATGCTCGTTTCCCGCAGCGCTCAGCCGCCTGACTGATGGTAACCCCTAGCAAAGGGAGCCCGACATGTGCCATCACGCAAAGAGGGTCTGCCATGCAGACCCTCTCGCTTTTCCGAACCACTTAGGTTTTTCGCCCGTTCAGGCTAGACCGGTGACTTCAGCCTTCGGCTGCGCAGCAGAAGGGGGAGCTGGTAGAGCACCAGCGCGCCCAGCACCAGGCCGGCGCCGGCCAGCTTGGCGGGGCCCAGCGGTTCGTCACAGAAGAGGGTGCTTAAGATCAGGGTCCAGACCGGTTCGAGCAGCATCAGCAGGGCGGCGTGGGCCGTGGTCATCCGGCTCAGGGCGTGGGTGAGCAGCCAGTAGCGCAATGTGGTGGCGATCAGGACGCTGGCCGCAAACCAGCCCCAGATGCCAGTGCCGATGCTGGCGGGCCACTGCTCGGTCAGCAGGGAGAGCAGGGTGCCGAGCAGTCCGGTCACCGCCAGCTGGATGCAGGTGAGCCAGGTAGGGGGAATGGACTGGGCGAAGTGGCGGTGTACCGCGAGCTGGACCCCCAGAGTGGCGGCCGCCGCCAGAAACCAGAACAGGGAGAGCGACACGCCCCAGTGGGTGCTGCTGGAGAGCAGCAGCAGACCCGCGACAGCCACGGGCAGAGTCAGCCAGTAGTGGCGGCCGGGTCTGGCCTTGAAGGCGGCCCAGGCGGCGAGCGGCGCCATCAGGGTGGCCACGCTCATGATGAAGGCGCCACTGCCGAGGGCATCGCTCTGGCTGATGGCGGTAACCCAGAACAGCAGGCTGGCCCCGAGCAAAGTGCCGCACCCGGCGGCGCGCAGCAGCTGTGAGCCACTGGGGGGCGGCTCGCGCAACCAGGCGAGCGGCAATAGCAGCAGGGCGGCCAGCAGGAAGCGGCTGCCGATAAAGGCGGCGGTGGGCAGTTCGCGAATCGCCTCTTTCGAGAAGAGCCAGCCAGCGGCGGCCAGCAGGGTGACCAGTATCATCAACAGCAGGGGAGCGCGGTTCATCGGGGCATCACAGGGTCAGGGGCAAAGGGCAGAGCATAAAGGAAAGGGACGCGGATTGTCTCCCGGGGTTTGGCAGACATGCTGGCGGGGCGGCCACCACGCCGCCCCGCCTCAGTCGTCACTTTCCAGGCTGGCGAGGCAATGGGAGAGGGTGCGTGCCAGCGCCCCCTGGTTGCGCAGCACCACGGCGCGGGCCTGCTCCCCCATCTCGCGGCGAGCAGGGGCATCGCCGAGCAGGGTGCTCACCCGGTGGCCGAGCGCCTCGGCGTCCGCCACCACGGCCGCGCCCCCCTGGGCCACCAGCTGGCGGGTGATGTCGCTGAAGTTGAAATAGACGGGGCCGGTCAAGCAGGGTTTGCCCAGCGCCGCCGGTTCCAGCAGGTTGTGACCGCCCACGGGCACCAGGCTGCCACCGACAAAGGCGAGATCCGCCGCCGCCAGCATCAGCGGTAGCTCGCCCATGGTGTCACCCAGGTAGATCTTGTCCCTCTCGCCGACCGCTCTGCCCGCCGTGCGCCGCACGCAACCGTAGGGGGCGCACAGCTCGGCCACCCGATCGAAACGCTCGGGATGGCGCGGCACCAGGATCAGCAGGGCGGAGGGATGGGCCTTGAGCACCCGATCGAAGGCGGCCAGCACCTGCTCGTCTTCCCCCTGGTGGGTACTGGCGGCGATCCAGACAGGTCGTGCCTCCCCCAGTTGCTGGCGCAGGGCACGGCCCCTGGCCTGCACCTCGTCGCCAAACTGGATGTCGAACTTGATGGATCCGGTCACCGCCAGCCGGTTGCGCGCTATGCCCAGCCGATGGAAGCGATCCGCATCGTCCTGATGCTGGCACAGCAGGTGGGTCAGCGGGCGGCTCAAGGCATCGAAGGCCCCCTGGAAGCGACCATAGCGCTGACAGGATCGCTCCGAGAGGCGGGCATTGAGGATGGTCACTGGCAGGTGCCGTGCCTCGCAGGCCGCCAGCCAGTTCGGCCACAGTTCGGTCTCCATCACCCAGAGGGCACGGGGCTTGACGGTGCTCAGAAACGCCGAGATGGCCCAGGGATAGTCGAGAGGCGCATAGCGGTGCACCACCAGATCCCCGAGCTTGGCCGCCTGTTCAGCGCCGGTGCGGGTGGTGGTGGTGAGCAGGATGGGCAGCTCGGGGCGCTCGGCCTTGAGGGCGCGGATGAAGGGGGTGATGGCCAGGGTCTCCCCCACGCTCACCGCATGGATCCAGAGGGGAGCCTCCTGTCCGGTCGGCGGCAATCGTCCCAGATGCTCGGCCCAGCGCGCCCCGAAGCCGGGCTTGCCTTTCTTGGGCTTGTAGAGCGCCAGCAGCGCCAGGGGCAACCCCAGGTGGATCAGCAGGTTGTAGAGCAACCGGTAGATCATGCTAGCTATTACCTGGTTCAGCAGCGGAGGATTCCACCGGCTGCCGCACTATGGTCAGATCTGCCGTTTCCCCACGCTCCAGCCGATTTCCCGCCTCGATGACCTGTTCCGGCATCAGCTCGATCAGGCACTTGAGGTGGCCGAACTTGCAGGTGCGCTTGAAGCAGGGGCGGCACTCGATGTCGGTGTGGACGATCTCGACCCTGTCCGCCAGCGGTGGGGTATAGAGGGGCGAGGTGGAGCCGTAGACGCCGATCAGCGGCCGGTTGAGGGCGGCCGCCACGTGCATCAGGCCCGAGTCGTTGGCGATGACCCGACCGGCCAGCGCCATCAGATCGATCGCCTCGTGCAGGCTGGTCTTGCCCGCCAGCACGTGGCAGTTGGGGCGCGACAGGGGGTTGATCCGATCGCGGATGGTGTTGGCCACGTCCACGTCCTTGCCCGAACCGAAGATCCACACCTGCCATCCCTCGTCGAGGTGCTTTTGCGCCACCACGGCGTAGTGCCCTTCCGGCCAACGTTTGGCCGGGCCGAACTCGGCCCCCGGACAGAGTACCAGCACAGGGCGGGCACGATTCAGGCCGAGCCGCTCCAGCGCCTTGCCCTGGTTGATGAGATCCACGTGCAGGGAGGGATGGGGAATAGCGGGAATGTCGTCCCGACTCTTCATCTGCCCCTTGGGGTAGGCCAGAGCCACATAGCCTTCCACCATCAGCGGGAAGGCCTGCTTGTTGCTGCGCATGTCGTTGAGCAGACCGAAGCGGTGCTCCCCCTTCCAGCCGGTGCGCACCGGGATCCTGGCAAACCAGGGGATGAGGGCCGACTTCATGGAGTTGGGCTGGATGATGGCCTGATCGTACTGCTCCGTGGCCAACTGCTTGCCAAGGCGGCGGCGTGCCCCCAGCTTGAAGTCACCGTGGCCAAGCGGCATGGGGATGGCCTTGTCCACCTCGGGCATGCGCTCCAGCAGCGCAACGCACCAGGCCGGCGCCATCACATGGAGCTCGCTGCCCGGGTGGTTGCTCTTGAGCGCCTTGTAGAGGCTCTGGGACATCACCATGTCGCCGACCCAGGAGGGGCCGATCACCAATATCTTCATCGCGCGTCTTCTCTCGGGACTGGCCCGGCTGTTGATCATTACTGGGCGAGATTATGCCCCAAGAAAGGCCGAAGAAATAACAGAAGATACCCGTCTGCTCCCGCAAACCGCCTCCCTGGCAGGATCGGCTCCCCCGCGCATCCCTCCTGAGGCCCTCTTCGACCCGGACACGGCGTGCCCTGGGCCACCGACTGCCGGGTAGCAGAGATCCCCCTTCCCCCGCATTCAAAAGCGGGCCCACCGGGCCCTCGGGTCATGCCCCGCGCGGGGTTTTAGGCTAGAATGGGCGCCAATCCGAGCATGACCCGCCCGCCGGGCACCAACAAGAGTCCCTTGCCTGTGAAAAAACCGACCCTGGCGGCCGTCCTGATCGTCAAGAACGAAGCCGACAACCTCCGTGCCTGCCTCGCCTCCCTCGAAGGCCTGGCGGATGAAATCGTCATTCTCGACTCCGGCAGTCAGGATGACACTCCGGCCATCGCCGCCGAATTTGGCGCCCGCTTCTTCGTCAACACCACCTGGCCCGGTTTCGGTCGTCAGCGCCGCCTCGCCCAGTCCCATGTCCAGTCGGAGTGGGTGCTGTGGCTGGACGCGGACGAGCGGCTCACCCCCGAACTCAGGGAAGCCATCCAGGGGGTCATGGCCAACCCGGCCAGCGACACCATCTACTCCATCCCGCGCCTCTCCTGGGTGTTCGGCCGCTTCATCCGCCACAGCGGCTGGTACCCGGATCGGGTGCTGCGCCTCTACCCCAAGGCGCTGACCGGCTACAACGAGGCGCTGGTACACGAGAAGGTGGAGGTGCGCGCCAACATGAAGATCGTCAATCTGCAGGGCGACCTCCTCCACTACACCTACCGGGATCTGGAACACTACCTGGTCAAATCCGCCGGCTACGCCCGCGCCTGGGCCGATCAGCGCACCGCCCGCGGCAAGAAGGGATCCCTCGGCCAGGGGCTGGTCCACGCCGTCGGCTGCTTCCTCAAGATGTACCTGCTCAAGGCCGGTTTCCTCGACGGCAAGCAGGGCCTGCTGCTGGCCATCCTCTCCGCCCACTCCACCTTCGTCAAATACGCCGATCTCTGGGTTCGCCAGCAGCCCCAGCAACCGAAATAGGGCATCGCGCCTCAAACATCGCATTAATCACTCACCCCTTGTTCCAGCGGGACAAGGGGCGAACCCCATTGCCATGGAGCGGGCGTAGCCCTCGCCGGGCCGCTCACGGCGCAAACCTGGGCGCCACGGACGAAAACTGGCCGCTATAAGCCGAATGCATGGATATTGGCAACATGACCCGACTCCGGCTTATACCGACAGGTTTCCCCTGCCAGGGGTCCGGACAGGTCCGTCAAGGGGCTGTCGGGAGCCACGCCCGGTCGGCCGGTCTGCCAGCAGGGAGCATCCCCATACAGACAGGGCCCCGCGGGGCCCTGTCTGTATGTTCTGTGTGCGCTCTCAGCGCTCGGCGCGCCAGAAGGGCGGCGCCCAGCGGGCGATCTCTGCCGCCATGGCCTTGGGATCGAGCTGGCTCATGTCCTCCGGGTGGTCGCTGTCTTCCGGCGGGCTGAAGGGCAGATGGCGCCCCTCGCCGTTGAGCGGCCGCCAGCGCAGCGGCGTCGCCGAACGGTGTGCCGGGAAGAAGCCGACCGTCGGCACGTCCATGGCCGCGGCGATGTGCAGGGGCCCCGTGCTGCCCGCCACGAACAGGGCGGCGTTGGCCATCACCTGGCAGAACTTCGGCAGCCCCTCGTCGGAGCGATAGATCCAGCCGTTGCCCCCATGGGCCAGTAGTTCGGCCGCCAACTGCTCCGCCTTCCCCTCCTCCCCCGGGCCTGCCGTCAGCACGCACTGCAACTCGGGACAGGCCTGGTTGAGCTTGATGATGAGGCGCGAGTACTGCTCGATGGAGAGGTTGTTGGCCGAGCCGCCGCTGCCCGCGTGCACCATCAGCCAGGGGCGGCTGGCGTCGAGCCTGAGACGAGCGGCGACCTGCTCGCGCACCTGCAGCAGGCTCTCGGGGTCAAAGCCGAGGTAGGGTCCTTGTGGCTCTACCACGGTCTGATGCTGATCGGCGAGGAAGCGGCGCACCAGATCCAGGTTGTATTCGTACTCCGGCTTCTGGGAGCGGGAGCGGCGCTGCACCAGGCGCTGGTTGTAGAGCACCTGGGCCAGCTTGGTGGCCGGGGCCAGCCGGTAGGGAATGTGCGCCTTCCACACCAGCTTGGCATTGCGGGTGTTGGAGAAGAGGCAGATGGAGGCATCGAAGGCGGCCGCCTTGATGCGCGCCAGCAGGGCGCGTTGCTGCTCCTTGTCGGCCCGGGCACCCGGATCCAGGATGATCTCGTCGATCCAGGGGCAGAGGCGGGCCAGGGGCGCCGTGTAGGCGGGAACCAGGGCAGTCACATGACACTCCATGGAGCGCTTGAGCATGGCAAAGCTCGGCCACGCCAGCATGAAGTCACCAATCTTGTCATTGCGGACTACCAGAATACGTTTCATAAAAAATCCCTATGCTCCCTGTCACCAGCGAAGGAGGCTTGATGCGCGATGCGGGTATTCTTGCCTGATGCAGGGCGATTCTCAAGCGAAGACGCCACGAGGCTCCGATTTGTGCGACCCCGGCCGCCGCTCAGCGCCAGAAATCCGCGCCATCCCGGTCGCGACAAACCGGCAACAGCCCCTATAATGCGACCAGTTTTCCGGTTTCAGGAATCAGCAGCATGACCAACAAGGTAATCTATCCCGGCACCTTCGATCCCATCACCAACGGCCATACCGATCTCATTGGCCGCGCCGCCAGACTGTTCGACGAGGTGGTGGTCGGGGTGGCCAACAGCCCGAGCAAACGGCCGCTGTTCGATCTCGAGGAGCGCGTTCAGCTGGCCCGGCAGGTGACGGCTCACCTGCCCAATGTCAAGGTGGTGGGCTTCTCCGGCCTGCTGGTGGATTTTGCCAGGGAGCAGCAGGCCAACGTGCTGATCCGCGGCCTGCGCGCCGTCTCCGACTTCGAATACGAGTTCCAGCTCGCCAACATGAACCGTCGCCTGATGCCCACCCTGGAGAGCGTCTTCCTTACCCCGGCGGAGGAGAACTCCTTCATCTCCTCCACCCTGGTGAAGGAGGTGGCGCTGCACGGAGGTGACATCCACCAGTTCGTCGACCCCCTGGTGGCTCAGGCCATCGCCGCCAGACAGCAGCGCTAATCCCCTCCCCTGATGGGCAGAAACGAACAAGGGCTACCCGCGGGTAGCCCTTGTTGCATCAACGCACTGCACGCCTAGCTGCGGGCAAACTGCTGGCGGATCGCCAGCTCCAGCTGATCGAGCCACTCGTAACGGCGCCGGTACATGGCCCGCTTCTTGGAGGCGATCTCCTCCAGCGGCTTGCGCACCACGGGTTGCAGCCGCACGAAGTTGGCGTCCTGATCGAGGGCGCCAAACTCCTGCCACAGCTCGTCGTAGTCCGCCTGCAGGCAGGCTTTCTTCTTCTTGCTGTACCGTCTTGCCTGGAAGATGTGGGCCTTCATGCGCACCGCACAGACCCGGTGGGCCCCCATGGCCCCGGCCAGCGCCATCACCAGCATCACCACCAGCGACTTGGGTCTCAGACCCTGACCCGCCCGGGTCAATGCCCGCACCTGCTCCTGGGGCTGCTCGACACAGGGCTCTGGCCCCTGCACCGACCCGATCACCAGGGCCAGCTCCTGTTCGTTGCCCGCCAGGGAGAAGGCACAGCTGTAGAGTCGCTCCCCCCGCGCGTTGACGATGGAGAGGGCCAGCTCCGCCTCCCGGCGGAAGGTGCCGTCGTGACGCAGCACGATGCGCCAGCCGCCATCGGGATAATGGCCCAGCACTATCCCCTCCCCCAGATAGAGCGGGTCGATGAGCTCGGGGTACAGGCCCAGCAGCAGGCGGTAGTGATCCTCCACCATCTTGACCCGCTGGTTCACCGTCGAGCAGGCGAAGCGATAGGGGCGCATCGGCTTGTCGAGCAGCTCGGGGTGGCGGGCGGGAAGCGCTCGCAGGGGGGCGCTCTGGAACAGCTCGAATACCCGGTTCAACTGCGCACGGTAGAGCAGACTGCGCAGCAAAAACTTGCCGCGATTGAAGGTCTTGCGGGCGCTGTCTTCGGGATAGAGGAAGCGGGCCATATCGTGGGCACAATAGTGCCCCTGCCGGGATAAATGTTCCCAGTCTATTGATTTAGCTGTCATTTTATTACCTCGCAGCCTGAACTGGCGAGATAGTAGTCATGGGCTGACGCCGCTTCAACAGACCGGAAATACTCTCTTACAACTTGGCCGGTTCCGGCTCAAAAACCCCTCTTTCAGCGTTGGCAGTGGGAGCAGAACACCGTGGTTCGCTGGCCCATCTTCACCTCGGTGAGCAGGGTGTGGCAGTGGAAACAGGGCTGGCCGCCACGGCCGTAAACCTGCAGCTGCTGCACGAAATAGCCTGGCTTGCCGTCGGCGCTGGTGAAATCCTTGAGGGTGGTGCCCCCCTGGTGAATGGCTTCGGCCAGCACCCGCTTGATCTCGCTCACCAGGGTGCCCAGCCGCTCGGCGCTGATGTTGCCCGCCGCCCGCCTGGGATGAATGCCGGCGGCATAGAGCGCCTCGTTGGCGTAGATGTTGCCCACCCCGACCACCACATGATTGTCCATCAGGAACTGCTTGATGGCGGTGCTGCGCCCCTTCGCCCGCTCCCGCAGGTAATCGGCATGGAAGGCATCGGTGAGGGGTTCCGGCCCCAGCTTGGCGAGCAGGGCATGGGCCTCGGCCGGTTCGCGGGTCCACAACAGGGCGCCAAAACGGCGTGGATCGTTGAGCCGCAGCAGCTTGCCGTTGGCCAGCTCGATATCCACGTGATCGTGCTTCTCGGCCGGGGTGCCGATGTCCAGCACCCGCAGGCTGCCGGACATCCCGAGATGCAGGATGGCGGTGCCGAAGTCGGTCTCCAGCAACAGGTATTTGGCGCGGCGGCTGACCCGGTGGATGACGAGATCCACCAGCTCCTGGATCTCGCCGGGCACGGGCCAGCGCAAGCGGCCGTCCCGCACCACCACGCGGGTCACCTTGATGCCGGTAAGCCAGGGGGAGATGCCCTGGCGGCTGACTTCGACTTCCGGTAATTCAGGCATGGGCGATCTCTCGTTCTCGTTCAGGGAATGGGACGCATCAGGTCACGGTATTGCGCCTGACTCAAGCTGAGCCAGGTCGAGGAGGGCAGCAGGGCGGCAAACTTGCCGTCGTCCTGATAGAGCCCGACTTCCACCGGATCGCTCTGTCCGGCGATCCAGATCTTGAGGGTCACCGGGGTGCCGCGCACGGGCTCGCCGGGGGGCAGCAGCCAGCCTTGCCACGCCTCGATGCGGGCCGCCAGCTGGGCGTTGCCAAGCCCCAGATCCGGCACGCTGCGCCAACCCTGGCCGATACGCTCTATCTGCCAGCTCGGCCCCTGCCAGGTCAACACCACGGCACTCTCCGGCAACAGCGGACGCGCGCGTTTGGCACTGTTCTCCTGCTGGGCCTGCTCCAGCCGGTGCAACAGGGTAATGACGATCAACACGACCACGATGATCACGTTGTTCCAGCCTTTGCGGCTCAGTTTGAACATGGCTAGCCTCCCTTCGAATAGGCAGTGTACTGAATTCCAGCCATAAAAAAACCCGGCACGAGGCCGGGTTTTTGCAGCGAAACCAAGTAATTACTTGATTTTGCCTTCTTTGTAGATCACATGCTGACGAATCACGGGATCAAATTTCTTGATCTCCATTTTTTCGGGCATGGTGCGCTTGTTCTTGGTAGTGGTATAGAAGTGACCAGTACCGGCGCTGGAGTTCAGGCGAATCTTATCGCGAATACCTTTAGCCATGATCTAATTCCTTATACCTTAACGCCGCTGGCACGCAGTTCAGCCAGAACCACTTCAACGCCGCGCTTGTCGATGATACGCATGCCTTTTGCGGATACGCGCAGGCTCACGAAGCGTTTTTCACTCTCAACCCAGAAACGGTGAGTGTGCAGGTTCGGCAGGAAACGACGCTTGGTAGCGTTGTTAGCGTGCGAACGGTTGTTACCAACTGCCGGGCGCTTGCCGGTTACTTGGCATACTCTAGACATGTCAGTCTCTCCAAATCTTACTTCATTGCTCGAGCAAATATCTGCCCCGCTGGCCTTCGATTGCGGGGCAAACAGAAGGCGGCATTTTATACAGCATCCGTGATCAAAGATCAACTAATACAGTGCCAGAGCCCAGTCACAACCAACCACGCTCTGCGAAAGAAACCGTGATGCCATCACCGATCACCAGGTGATCAAGCACTCTGATATCGACCAGGGCCAGGGCGGCCAGGATCCGATCCGTGATCTGGCGGTCCGCCCGACTGGGCTCGGCCACGCCGGACGGGTGATTATGCGCCAGAATCACGGCGGCTGCATTATGTTTGAGCGCGATCTGCACGATTTCTCTGGGCCAGACGCTCGCCGAGTCGAGGGTGCCGTAAAAAAGTTCGACAAACCGGATGACCCTGTGCTGGTTGTCGAGCAGCAGCAGGGCGAACACCTCCCTCCCCCGATCCCGCAACTGGGCTTGCAGAAAGTCCCGGGTAAGCCCGGGCGAGGTGAGCGCCTCTCCCCGTTGCAACTGTTCGGCCAGATGGCGCCGCCCCATTTCCAGCACCGCCTGCAACTGGGCATACTTGGCAGGTCCCAGCCCGTGAGCGCCACAAAAATCCTGCTGATCGGCCCCCAGCAGTGCCCGCAGGGAACCAAACTGCTGCAACAACTGGCGGGAGAGATCCACCGCACTCAACCCACTGACCCCGGTGCGCAGGAAGATGGCCAGCAGTTCGGCATCGGAGAGCGCCGCCGCTCCTCGGCGCAGCAGCTTTTCCCTCGGGCGCTCCTCTTCCGGCCACTCCTTGATGCTCATTTGTCTCTCCCTCATGGCTATTGAGAGAAAACATAGCAAAGAATCCCGCGAGCCCGACCACAACTCCCCCATGTCAGCCTCTGTCGCCACCCATTGCCTGTGCTATCTTAGCCGACCAGTCAGAGTGAGCCGGAAGAGAAGCAGCAGATGAGATTGGCCGATAAACGCATCCTGTTGGGTGTCAGTGGCGGGATCGCCGCCTACAAGAGTGCCGAACTGGTACGTCGCCTGAAAGATCAGGGGGCCGAGGTGCGAGTGGTGATGACCCGCTCCGCCAAGGAGTTCATCACCCCGCTGACCCTGCAAGCCGTCTCAGGCCACCCGGTGGCCGACAGTCTGCTGGACCCGGCTGCCGAGGCGGGCATGGGCCACATCGAGCTGGCCAAGTGGGCCGATCTGGTGCTGATCGCCCCCGCCAGCGCCAATCTGATGGCCCGCATGGCCGCCGGCATGGCGGACGAGCTGCTCACCACCCTCTGCCTGGCCACCCCGGCGACTGTCGCCCTGGCGCCAGCCATGAACCAGCAGATGTATCGCAACGCCGCTACCCAGGCCAACCTTCAGACCCTCGCCGAGCGCGGCATTCAGCTGTGGGGGCCAGACTCCGGCAGCCAGGCCTGCGGCGATGTGGGCCCGGGCCGGATGCTGGATCCCCTGGAACTGGTGGAACGCTGCTGCCAGCAGCTCGCCGCCGAACCGCTCCTGGCAGGCGTCAGGCTGCTGCTCACCGCCGGGCCGACCCGCGAGGCGCTGGATCCGGTGCGCTATATCAGCAACCACAGCTCCGGCAAGATGGGCTACGCCATCGCCCGCGCCGCGCGCGAAGCGGGCGCGGAGGTGACCCTGGTGAGCGGCCCGGTGGCACTGGCCACCCCGGCCGGCGTTACCCGCATCGATGTGGAGAGTGCCCTGCAGATGCACGAAGCAGTGATGAGCCGGGTCGGTGAGTGCGACCTCTTTATCGGCTGCGCTGCCGTCGCCGACTACCGTCCCGCCCAGGTGGCCGAGCAAAAGATCAAGAAGACCGGCGACAACGACCAGATGCAGCTGACCCTGGTCAAAAACCCCGACATCATCGCCGATGTGGGGGCGTTGTCAGACAAACCCTTCACCGTCGGATTTGCCGCCGAAACCGTGGATGTGGAACAATACGCCCTCGACAAACTTCGACGTAAGCGGCTGGACATGATCGCAGCCAACGATGTGTCCCGTGCAGGCCAGGGTTTCAATGCCGATGACAACGCCCTGACCGTCTTCTGGCAAGGGGGTCAAGCCGCCCTGCCCCTGGCCGATAAGCTGACGCTCGCCCGTCATCTTGTCGCCCTGATTGCACGCCATTATCGACCCTGAGCCCATTGAACATGCCGGGAGCCCCAGGCTCCTGCAGTACCACCCGATCGCCAGGCGATCCAATTGAAAAAGATTCATGACGACACAAATTGAACTGAAAATCCTGGATGCCCGCATCGGCACCGACTTCCCGCTGCCCGCTTACGCCACACCGGGCTCCGCTGGCATGGACTTGCGCGCCCTGCTGGATGCCCCGCTGACCCTGGCCCCGGGCGACACCACGCTGGTGCCAACCGGGCTGGCCATTCACATCCAGGATCCGAGTCTGTGCGCCACCATCCTGCCCCGCTCCGGCCTCGGCCATAAGCACGGCATCGTGCTGGGCAACCTGGTCGGCCTCATCGACTCCGACTACCAGGGTCAGTTGATGGTCTCGGTCTGGAACCGTGGCAACGACAGCTTCACCATGCAGCCTGGCGAGCGCATCGCCCAGCTGGTGATCCTGCCGGTGGTACAGGCTAGCTTCCAGCTGGTCGACGAATTCAATCAGAGTGAACGGGGTGAAGGCGGGTTTGGTTCTTCTGGTCGCCAATAACAAGACCACACGGCCCCCTGGGGCACGTGCCAAATAATAGAATCAAGCCATTGTTTTTTTAGGGGAATCCATGGCAAGCAGTAACCAGAAACAGAGTCGGCGCGATCAGATCCTGCAGGCACTCGCCCACATGCTGGAAACCAGCCCGGGCCAGCGCATCACCACGGCACGCCTCGCGGCCGAGGTGGGCGTGTCCGAGGCGGCCCTCTACCGGCATTTTCCCAGCAAGGCGAGGATGTTCGAGGGGCTGATCGACTTTATCGAGGATTCCCTGCTGTCACGGGTCAACCTGATCATGGCCGAAGAGAAGGACACCATGGCCCGCTGCCATCACATACTGCAGCTGCTGCTGGTGTTCGCCGAGCGCAACCCCGGCATCACCCGCATTCTCAATGGCGATGCCCTGCTGGGCGAACACGATCGGCTGCGGGATCGCATCAGCATTCTGTTCGACAAGCTGGAGACCCAGATCAAGCAGGTACTGCGCGAGAAACGGCTGCGGGAAGGCCAGGGCTTCCAGCTCGACGAGACCATGCTGGCCAACCTGCTGCTGGCCTATACCGAGGGCCGCATCAGCCAGTTCGTCCGCTCGGAGTTCAAAATCAAGCCCACTGCCGGCTTTGAAGATCAGTGGCAGTTTATCCGCAGCCAGCTGCTGCAAAGCTGAGCCAGCAGACCGCATCAACCAATGCACGTCCGCTCGGAGTGCACAATCAAGCCCACTGCCGGCTTTGAAGATCAGTGGCAGTTCATCCGCAGCCAGCTGCTGCAAAGCTGAGCCAGCAGACCGCATCAACCAATGCACGTCCGCTCCGAGTGCACAATCAAGCCCACTGCAGGCTTTGAAGATCAGTGGCAGTTTATCCGCAGCCAGCTGCTGCAAAGCTGAGCCAGCAGACCGCATCAACCAATGCACGTCCGCTCCGAGTTCACAATCAAGCCCACTGCCGGCTTTGAAGATCAGTGGCAGTTTATCCGCAGCCAGCTGCTGCAAAGCTGAGCCAGCAGACCGCATCCACCAATGCACGTCCGCTCCGAGTTCACAATCAAACCCACCGCCGGGTTTGAAGATCAGTGGCAGTTTATCCGCAGCCAGCAGCTGCAAAGCTGAGTGCGCACATGCCGAGCGTCCCTGCGCCAGCAGGGTTGTGACAAAACGGGAGGCCTTGGCCTCCCTTGCTTTTTGTGGCACAAAAGAAGAGACAAGCACCAGATGCGACCCAGCTTGTCGCGCTCAAGTGTTAGATTCATCTGCCATAAATCTTCACACCAACAGGACATCCTATGGAACCCGAGATCATTACCGAAGCACAGACCTGGCTGACCAACAACCAGGGACTGATCATCGAGTATGCGGTCAACATCGCCGCCGCCCTGATCACCCTGCTGGTCGGTTACATTGCCGCCAACCTTCTCAGCGGTGGCGTGGTCAAGGTGATGCAGACCCGCAAGCTGGACACCACCGTCACCCACTTCGTCGGCAGCATCCTCAAATACACCATCCTGGTGTTCGTAGTGATCGCCGCCCTGGGCCGGGTCGGGGTGCAGACCGCCTCCTTCGTCGCCATTATCGGTGCCGCCGGTCTGGCCATCGGTCTGGCGCTGCAGGGCTCTCTCTCCAACTTTGCCGCCGGTTTCCTGCTCATCATCTTCCGCCCCATCAAGGCTGGGGAATTCATCGAGGTGGCAGGCACCAATGGCGTTGTGCAATCGGTCCAGCTCTTCACCACCACCCTCACCTCGGGTGACAACAAGATGGTGGTAGTGCCAAACTCCGCCATCCTAAACGGCACCATCGTCAACTACTCGCGCATGGATACCCGCCGCGTCGACATGACATTCGGCATCGGCTACGGCTCCGACCTGCGCAAGGCCAAACAGATCCTGGAGCGGCTGGTGAGCGAAGAGCCCCGCATCCTGAAGGAGCAGGCCGCCACCATTGCCGTTGCCGCGCTGGCCGACTCCTCGGTCAATATCGTGGTGCGCCCCTGGGTCAAGACCGGCGATTACTGGGGCGTCTGGTTCGACTTCCACGAGAAGGTGAAGCTCACCTTCGACGCCGAGGGCATCGAGATCCCCTTTCCCCAGCGTGTGGTCCACATGCAAAAGACGGCGGATTGATCCTCGGTGTGCGCTCTCCAGTGCCAGCCTTCGGGCTGGCACTGTCGTTTCTGCCTTCTGTGACATGAAAAAACCGGCCACAGGCCGGTCTTGCGCACCAGGTCGCACCGCGTTCTCACCCCAGCCGGCGTGCAACCCGGTTGAGCAGGGGCTGCATCAGCACATAACCCCCCAGCACGGCTCCGATCACCGCCAGTACGCGGATCTCCAACGTCGGCGCCGCATTGGCCAGCGTCAGGGTCAGCAAACCGATGAGGCCGGTGGCGATCAGGCTCAGGGCAAACAGGGATAACAGGGCTTTCATCTCGATCTCCTCATTCCACACCATTGATTCCATACCTTGGCCATCCCTGGGAGATCTCGTCCATTCGGCTCATATGATAGCCAGCGTCTGTTGCCCACCATTTGCGCCTGCTCAAAAAACCGTCCGATGAGCGTCTGTTGAATACCCTTTGATCTGTCACGCCAGCTTTCCAGAGCCACGGCCGCGCTCCCCTTGAAATGAAAGCCTTTTCAACCCGAACAAGCATGCGCGAACGCAAGATCCCGGGGTACTGAGTGACTCATAATCGCACTGTTTTGGTTGTACACTCCCTCGTTGCAGACAATTGGTAATGCTCTGTTACACGGGGCGCACGGAGTGCCCGGTATAATGCTCGCATAATAAGGTTTGGCGGGAGCCTTGCCTGCAAGGTTCAAACACAACTTGGAAGACTGATAATCCTATGAAAAATATCAATCCAACCCGGACCCAGGCCTGGCAGGCACTGGAAGCCCATTTTGCAGCCAACAAGGAGATGCGTCTCAAGGATCTGTTCGCACAGGATCCCAAGCGTTTTGACAAGTTCTCCCTCACCTTCGGTGGCGACATCCTGGTCGACTACTCCAAGAACCTGATCACCGAAGAGACCCTCAAGCTGCTGGTGAACCTGGCTGGCGAGACCGATCTGCGCAGCGCCATCGACGCCATGTTCAACGGCGACAAGATCAACATGACCGAAGGGCGCGCCGTACTGCACACCGCCCTGCGCAACCGCTCCGACCGTCCCATCGAGGTTGACGGCAAGGACGTGATGCCGGAAGTGAACGCCGTACTGGCCAAGATGAAGGGCTTCTGCGAGAAGGTCATCGGTGGCGAGTGGAAGGGCTATACCGGCAAGGCCATCCAGCACGTGGTCAACATCGGCATTGGTGGCTCCGATCTGGGCCCCGTCATGATCACCGAGGCCCTGCGCCCCTACAAGAATCACCTGGAGATGCACTTCGTCTCCAACGTCGACGGCACCCACATCGCCGAGACGCTCAAGAAGATCGATCCGGAAACCACCCTGTTCCTGGTGGCCTCAAAGACCTTCACCACCCAGGAGACCATGACCAACGCCCTGACCGCCCGCGACTGGTTCCTCGGTCATGCCGGTGACAAGGCCCACGTTGCCAAGCACTTCGCCGCCCTGTCGACCAACGGCAAGGCCGTTGCCGAGTTCGGCATCGACACCGACAACATGTTCGAGTTCTGGGACTGGGTCGGCGGCCGCTACTCCTCCTGGTCCGCCATCGGCATGCCCATCGCCCTCTCCCTCGGCTTCGAGCACTTTGAGGCCCTGCTGCAAGGCGCCTTCGAGATGGACATGCACTTCGCCACTGCCGCCTATGAACAGAACGTGCCCGTACTGCTGGCCCTGATCGGCCTGTGGTACAACAACTTCCATGGTGCCGAGTCCGAAGCTATCCTGCCGTACGATCAGTACATGCATCGCTTCCCTGCCTACTTCCAGCAAGGCAACATGGAGTCCAACGGCAAGTACGTGGACCGCGACGGCAATCCGGTGGACTACCAGACCGGCCCCATCATCTGGGGTGAGCCGGGTACCAACGGCCAGCACGCCTTCTACCAGCTGATCCATCAGGGCACCAAGCTGATCCCCTGCGACTTCCTGGCGCCGGCCATCAGCCATAACCCCATCGGTGACCACCATCCGAAGCTCCTGGCCAACTTCTTCGCCCAGACCGAGGCCCTGGCCTTCGGCAAGAGCAAGGAAGCGGTGGAGGCCGAGTTCCTGGCCGCCGGCAAGACGCTAGAGCAGGTCAAGGATCTGGTGCCGTTCAAGGTGTTCGAAGGCAACCGCCCGACCAACAGCATACTGTTCAAGAGCCTGACCCCGAAGACGCTGGGTGCCCTGATCGCCATGTACGAGCACAAGATCTTCGTACAGGGCGCAATCTGGAACATCTTCTCCTTCGACCAGTGGGGTGTGGAGCTGGGCAAACAGCTGGCCAACAAGATCCTGCCGGAGCTGGGCACCGATGAGGCCGTCACCAGCCACGACGGCTCCACCAACGGCCTGATCAACACCTGGAAAGCCTGGAAGGCCTGATTGCTCGCGCCCTCCAGAATGCAAAAGCCCCGCTCGATGAGCGGGGCTTTTTTATAGGCTTCAATCTGTCTGTTTGCATCATCCGGACGACAGGCCAGGTGTCTAAGCCAGCCAGTAACGGGGATCGTCATCCACGCCCCTTCCGATGCCGCTCAGCGAAGGCTTAACCGCCAACGGCAATACGCTTCATGTCCTTCATGTAACCACGCAGGGTCTGGCCGATCTTCTCGATCGGGTGGTTGCGGGTCGCTTCGTTGGCAGCCAGCAGGGCCAGGTTGTCCACCGCCTTGCTCTCGGCACGGGCACTGCCCAGGTCCCCTGCTTGCAGGGTCGGCATGAAGTGCTCACGCAGCAGCGGCACGGCGGCGTTGGCGAACAGGTAGTTGCCGTACTCCGCGGTATCGGAGATGACCACGTTCATCTCGTACAGACGCTTGCGGGCGACGGTGTTGGCGATCAGCGGCAGCTCGTGCAAAGACTCGTAGTAGGCGGACTCTTCATAGATGCCGGAGGCCACCATGGTTTCGAACGCCAGCTCGACACCCGCCTTGACCATGGCCACCATGACCACGCCATTATCGAAGTACTCCTGCTCGGCGATCTTGCCAGCATAGGCAGGGGCATTCTCGAAAGCGGACTTGCCAGTCTCTTCGCGCCAGCCGAACAGCTTGGCATCGTCTTCGGCCCAGTCAGCCATCATGCCGCGGGAGAACTCGCCGGCGATGATGTCATCCATGTGCTTCTCGAACAGCGGACGCATCAGGGTGCGCAGTTGCTCGGAGAGCTCGAAGGCACGCAGCTTGGCCGGGTTAGAGAGACGGTCCATCATCAGGCTGATGCCGCCCTGCTTCAGGGCCTCGGTGATGGTCTCCCAGCCGAACTGGATCAGCTTGCCGGCATAGGCCGGGTCAGTGCCCTCGGCAACCAGCTTGTCGTAGCAGAGCAGGGAACCGGCCTGCAGCATGCCGCACAGAATGGTCTGCTCGCCCATCAGATCGGATTTCACTTCCGCGACGAAGGAAGATTCCAGCACGCCGGCACGGTCGCCACCGGTAGCAGAGGCCCACGCCTTGGCAATGGCCATGCCCTCACCCTGGGGATCGTTCTCCGGGTGGACGGCGATCAGGGTTGGTACGCCGAAACCACGCTTGTACTCTTCACGCACTTCGGTGCCCGGGCATTTGGGTGCAACCATCACGACGGTGATGTCGGCACGGATCTGCTGACCCTCTTCCACCACGTTGAAGCCGTGGGAGTAGCCCAGAGCGGCGCCCTGCTTCATCAGCGGCATCACGGTTTTGACGACGTCGGAGTGCTGCTTGTCCGGGGTCAGGTTCAGCACCAGATCGGCGGTCGGGATCAGCTCTTCATAGGTGCCGACCGCGAAGCCGTTGTCGGTGGCCTTCTGCCAGGAGGCGCGCTTCTCGGTGATGGCGGCCTTGCGCAGGGCGTAGGAGATGTCCAGCCCGGAGTCGCGCATGTTCAGACCCTGGTTCAGGCCCTGGGCGCCACAGCCCACAATCACCACCTTCTTGCCCTTCAGCACGTTGCAGCCGTCCGCGAACTCTTCGCGCTGCATGAAACGACACTTGCCCAGTTGGGCCAACTGCTGACGCAGGTTCAAGGTGTTGAAATAGTTAGCCATGGTGATTGCTCCGTTCGATTGATTCCATGCCGGATGGCGGCGTTGTCGAAACCACTATAGCGCGGGACACTTATTGCCTGAACTGATATATTCGAAACAGTACGTTGCAGGAATTGAAATGTGATTTCCCGCAATCTCCCGCCGCCGAGCCATCGTGCTACAGGGCGCCTGACAACGCCGCAGGAATAAAAAGATGGACCTTCGCAATCTCGAACTGTTTCTCCACCTCGCCGACTCCCTCCACTTCGGCAAAAGCGCCGATGCCATGGCGGTCAGCCCCTCCACCCTGAGCCGCGCCATCCAGCGACTGGAACAGGAGACCGGCTGCGTGCTGTTCGAGCGGGACAACCGCTCGGTGCGGCTCACCCCTGCTGGTGAAAAGCTGCGGGAGTTTGGCGGTGCCTTGCTGCAGGAGTGGCGCCAACTCAAACAGGAGCTCAAGCGCAGCGACGAGCCGCTGCAAGGGCGGCTGCGGGTGTTCTGTTCGGTTACCGCCAGCTACTTTCTGCTACCCGAGGTACTGGAACGCTTTCGTCGCCGTTATCCCCAGCTGGAGATCAAGCTGGAGACCGGCGACCCGGCACTGGCAGTGGACAAGATCCTGGCTGACGAAGCCGATCTCGCCATCGCAGCGAGGCCGGATGCGCTCTCGTCCAAGCTGGAATTCGCCAGCCTGCAACAAGTCCCTCTGGTGTTCATCGCCCCCCGCAATGCCCCCCAGCAGGGTCAGTGGTTCCCCCAGGGCGAACCTGACTGGGAGCGCCTGCCGCTGATCCTCTCCGAACAGGGGCTGGCCCGAAAGCGCTGTGATCAATGGTTTCGCAACAAAGGGATAGCTCCCAACATCTATGCAGAAGTGGCGGGCAACGAGGGCATCGTCGCCATGGTGGCCCTCGGCTTCGGTGTGGGTGTCGTGCCTGCCGCCGTCATCGATCACAGCCCCATGGGGGACAAGGTGCGTGTGGTCGAGCCCAAACCGGCGCTCAAGGCGTTCGACGTCGGCATCGCCGTGCTCAAGAAGCGGCTGGAAGAACCGCTGATCCGCGCCTTCTGGGACACCGCACGCGGCCAGGGAGGCCTTCGCTGATCCGGCAGGCGTCGGAGCCACAGTGAGTGTCAAATGTATCAGTATGAAAGTGGGGGAGAAGAGGGGACACTGGCCGGCACCATCCAGCCACCATCAAGGAATAGAGCGTGAGCCAGCATCTTGTCGAAATCCGCAGTGCCATCCTGTTCGCAGAATATCTGCAAAGCCTCGGGGTCCAGCGCCATGAACTCGATCGGGAGCAGGAGATCTATCTCCAGGACAGGCACCTCGCCACGGTGCAATGCATTCAGGGGGAGCTGCGCTTTTATCTGCGCGCCAGCGCACTGGCCAGATCGTGATCCGCAATCGGTCACAGAACCCGCACGCAAAGCGTATTAGACTGGCACCATCCGTCCCCCTCGCCCCGGGGGCCACCACGAGGAGTGCCCATGAAACAAAGCGGCCTGGATCGGCTCTTCAAACCTCACTCGATCGCCGTCATCGGCGCCTCCAGTGATCCGCAGAAAGCAGGCCATGTGGTCATCCGGCACCTGCTGGCGGGTCAGTTCCAGGGCCCTATACTACCCGTAGCCCCCCGCAGCCAGGCCATCGCTGGCGTGCTCGCCTATCCGGACATAGAGAGCCTTCCCCTCTCCCCCGATCTCGCCATCGTCTGTACCCGGCGCGAACGGGTACTGCCGCTCATCGAGGAGCTCGGCAAGAAAGGAACCGGAGCCGCCATCATACTGGCCGCCCAGTTCTCCACTGACGAGCGCCTGCGGCTCAAGCATCTGTGCCAGCAATACGGCATCCGGCTGCTCGGCCCCAACAGCATGGGCATGCTGCTCCCCGGGCAGGGTATCAACGCCAGCTTTTCCCCCATTGCAGCGACTCCGGGACAGGTGGCGTTTCTCTCCCAGTCGGCAGCGGTCAGCACCACCATCCTGGATTGGGCCAAGCAGCGCGAAATCGGCTTCTCGGCCTTCATCTCCCTGGGCGATCATTGCGACATCGACTTTGGCCAACTGCTGGATCAGCTCTCCCGGGACGGGACGACCCGCGCCATCCTGATCTACATGGACAAGCTGCACGATGCCAGGCACTTTCTCTCCGCCGCCCGTGCCGCCTCGCGTAACAAACCCATCCTGATCCTCAAGAGCGGTCGGCACGACCCGGCCAACGGTCTCGACAATGTCTATGATGCCGCCATCCGCCGGGCTGGCATGCTGCGCGTCCGGGATACCCACGAACTGTTTGCCACTGTCGAGACCCTGAGCCACTCCCTGACCCTCAAGGGGGAGCGGCTCGCCATCCTCTCCAATGGGCGCGGCCTCGCCAACATGGCCGCAGACGTACTGCTGTCTCGGGGAGGCAAGCTGGCGATGCCACCCCTGGACATAGGCAGCGATGCCGATGTGGAGGCCTACAGAACCGCGCTGGACGATCTGCTGCAAGGGGACGGGGCCGATGCCATACTGCTGATCCACGCCCCCTCCCTCACCGCCCGCGGGGCAACCCTGGCCGGCAGCCTGATCAATTTCCTCAAACAGCACCCCAGGGCCAGACGATTCAACATACTGACCAACTGGGCAGGCGAATACTCCGCCCTGGAGGGGAGACGCCTGTTCAACGAGGCGGGCATCCCGACCTATCGCACCCCGGAAAGCGCCGTCACGGCCTTCATGCACATGGTGGAATATCGCCGCAACCAGAAACAGTTGATGGAAACACCGGCCTCCCTGCAGGGCGACAGGCTCGATGTCGAGCGCTGCCAGCAGCTCCTTGGGCAAGCGCTGGACCGCCAGCAGCGGGTGCTGGACACCCACCTGGCCCATCCCATATTGCAGGCAGCCGGGCTATCCACCCTCGCGACCTGGATCGTCTCCGATGCCATCGAGGCCGCACTGACTGCAGAACAGATTGGCTACCCCGTAGTGGTGAAGCTGCGATCTCCCGACATCGCCCACAAATCCGATGTACACGGTGTCATGCTGAACCTACGCACCTCGGCGGAAGTCGCCCAGGCGGCGGATGCCATTCTGGACAGGGTACGTCAGCACGATCCTGGCGCCCGCATAGAAGGGCTTCTGGTACAACGCATGGCACGCCGCAGCGGGGGTCTGGAGCTACGGATCCGCTTGCAGCAGGATCCTGTCTTCGGCCCCGTCATCCTACTCGGGGAATCCGGCGCCGAGCCCCGCGACATGGTCGCGGCCCTTCCTCCCCTCAACCAGGCTCTGGCTCGCTACCAGATCATTGGTGCCCTCAAGGATGGCAAGATCCGCGAGCAGGCCAGTCCGGTACGGCTCGATATCGACGCCCTCGGCCAGGTGCTGTGCCAGCTCTCCGAGCTGCTGCTGGCCTTCCCCGAGATACAAGAACTGGATCTGCACCCGCTGCAGGCCTGTGGCGAAGAGATGGTGATCCTGGATGCCCGGCTCGCCTTGGCAGAGCGAGGGCAACAAGTGCTGCCACTGGCCATTCGCCCCTATCCCACCGAGCTGGAAGAGGGTGCCTGGCTGAAAGATCAGAGTCATGTGCTGCTGCGCCCCATTCGCCCCGAAGACGAGCCGGCCCACAAGCAGTTCGTGCGGCAGGTGTCTGATGAAGACAGGTACAAACGCTTCTTCGCCGACGTGGGGGAGCTGGGGCATGAGGAGCTGGCCCGTATGACCCAGATCGATTATGACCGGGAAATGGCCTTCGTCGCCGTGGGTCAGGACGGCCCTTTCAGCCAGCAGATCGTGGGAGTGGTGCGAGCCATTGCCAGCCCGGATCAATCGGATGCGGAGTTTGCCATCCTGGTCCGCTCAGACTTGAAAGGGCTCGGACTCGGCAAGTTGATGATGGAAAAGATCGTGCGCTATGCCAGAGAGCGTGGCATAGGCCAGCTATCTGGCATGACCATGCCCAGCAATCGCGGCATGATCAATCTGGCCAAACGGCTCGGTTTCAAGATCGATATTCAGCTGGAAGATGGGATAGTCAACATGGAGCTGCCCTGTGCTGATCAGGTTGTATAACGATACAATCGTGGTGGTAAATCAACCAGATATGGATGGATAACGTGAATTTCAGGCAATAAAAAACCCCGCTCGAGTGAGCGGGGTTTCTTGTATTGGGTGCCTGGCAGTGTCCTACTCTCGCATGGCGAATGCCACAC
>NZ_JBFOCV010000044.1:0-1625 GCF_040907975.1 Aeromonas sp. s10
TCCGCACTGAAAGCGCTGGAAGGCGAAGCTCAGTGGGAAGAGAAGATCCTGGAACTGGCTGGCCACCTGGACACCTACATTCCGGAGCCGGAGCGTGCCATTGACCAGCCGTTCCTGATGCCTATCGAAGACGTCTTCTCCATCGCAGGCCGTGGTACCGTAGTAACCGGTCGTGTAGAGCGCGGTATCGTCAAGGTTGGTGAAGAAGTGGAAATCGTTGGTATCAAAGATACCACCAAGACCACCTGTACCGGCGTTGAAATGTTCCGCAAACTGCTGGACGAAGGTCGTGCAGGTGAGAACGTTGGCGCACTGCTGCGTGGCGTGAAGCGTGAAGACGTAGAGCGTGGTCAGGTACTGGCCAAGCCGGGCACCATCAAGCCGCACACCAAGTTCGAATCCGAAGTGTACGTGCTGTCCAAAGAAGAAGGTGGTCGTCACACCCCGTTCTTCAAGGGCTACCGTCCGCAGTTCTACTTCCGTACTACCGACGTGACCGGTACCATCGAACTGCCGGAAGGCGTAGAGATGGTAATGCCGGGCGACAACATCAAGATGGTTGTTACCCTGATTGCCCCGATCGCGATGGACGACGGCCTGCGTTTCGCCATCCGTGAAGGTGGCCGTACCGTAGGTGCTGGTGTTGTAGCTAAAGTTATCGCTTAATCGATACTTTATATGCACACATAAAAGGGGTGGCTTCGGCCACCCCTTTTACTTTTGGGGCTTTAAATGGCTTGTGAGATACTTTTGCGAAATCATCTATAGAGGTAGTTGCTGTGAGTAAACCCGCCATTTTTCTGGATCGCGATGGTGTCATCAACAAAGACACGGGTTATGTCAGCCAGGTTGATGACTTCCATTTTCTGCCCGGGGCGATTGAGGCGATGCAATTGCTGAAGAAAAAAGGCTATTTGTTGGTCGTGGTGACCAACCAATCCGGCATTGCCCGTGGTTACTTCACTGAAGATGACTTCATGAACCTGACCGAGTGGATGGATTGGTCATTGGCCGATCGCGATGTGGATCTCGATGGTATCTACTTCTGCCCCCATCACCCGAACCACGGTGCCCCCTGCGACTGCCGCAAACCCGAACCGGGTATGTTGTTGCTTGCCCAGCGGGAGCTCGGTATCGATATGAGCCGCTCTTATATGGTGGGTGACAAACCTTCAGACTTGAAGGTGGCCATCAATGCCAAGGTCGGTCACAAGATAATGGTCAGAACGGGTAAGCCGATTACTGATGCGGGGATTGAACTGGCCGATGCCATCTACGACAACCTGCATGATTTTGCCGTTGCAGCACCTGTCGCAGGCTGATTTCGCTGGATTAAGATGCTTTTTGGTGGCTTTGTGAGCGATTGAACGATGGAAGCCATCTTTTTGCAATTATCCCCTTGCCAGAACGAATTCGCTCCCTATAATGCGCCTCCATCGACAGGGCAAGCAGCAACGCAAAGCCTGAGTCGATAGCCTCGAAAAGCCTTTGAAAATAAGGCTTGACTCGAGAAGGCGGTTGAGTAGAATTCCACTCCCGCAGCAGCCAAAAGCTGCGTCGCTCTTTAACAATTTGAATCAAGCAATCTGTGTGGGCACTCACAGCATCGAGCATCAAAAACAATT
>NZ_JBFOCV010000045.1:0-100437 GCF_040907975.1 Aeromonas sp. s10
GATTGGCCATTGGCTTCACCGGAAGCGGTGATGGTGACGGTTCCTGCGGACACGCCGGTCACCCTGCCTTTGTCGGTGCCACTGCTGCTGATGGTAGCGACGGCCGGGTCGCTGGAGCGCCAGCTCACGGCATCGTCAGCAGTGACATCCAACACCTGACCATCGGACAGAATGACTTCCCCTTTGAGTGGTTCACTCAAGCCAACCGGCAGAGAAGAAATGGCGGGGGTGATCTGTAGCTGGGTTACGATGGCATTGGTAATCGTCACCTCGGCAGTCGCGCTGAAGGATTGGCCATTGGCTTCACCGGAAGCGGTGATGGTGACGGTTCCTGCGGACACGCCGGTCACCCTGCCTTTGTCGGTGCCACTGCTGCTGATGGTGGCAACGGCCGGGTCGCTGGAACGCCAGCTCACGGCATCATCAGCAGTGACATCCAGCACCTGGCCATCGGACAGAATGACTTCCCCTTTGAGTGGTTCACTCAAGCCAACCGGCAGGGAGGAAACGGCGGGGGTGATCTGCAATCCGGATATAGAGATATCTGGCGGTATTACAGTAGATGAGTCATTGTTATTACCATTACAACCCAGTAATAAAAATGAGAAGAATAGGGCGACATATGACCGTAACATCTTTGTCATAGCAAGGTCCTCTAGGTTTATATTTTTGGAGCAAGCTTGAGGGCTTGGGCAATCATAAACAGGGGGCGAGTTACAGCTATGCAAGGATGTGGCAACGTGCCAACGAAAAAGTATGTGAGACGATCTTTAAGGCGGCTGTGTTTGGTAACTCTATAATGTGATCGAATAATAACCCACGATATTAATCACGACCAGCATTATAAAAATGTACTTTTGTTATTCCTTTGCGCTGGTTTTCAGTATGAATTAATTCTGAATGGAATTACTTGTATTTCCGTCTGAAATATCCTGTAACAAATTATATTGTGCGATGCATTCAAAGCATTCAAAGTGCTTTTTTATTTAACTGGTTTTGATGAACCAACTCTGAATGGATCTTGCTAAATTCCCCTCAGACATGTTTTGATACAATTTTATGGGAGTCATTTTCAATCGGCTATTCATGCTTTGTGCCCTCCATATGGATGGGCGTCGTACGAGGTGCCGTATTCGATTGGCATGGTGTGCGGGGGGATGGGCGCGGGGCCTTTCCTGGCATGTCATGCAGTTCCCGATTCATCTTGCTTGCATTGCCTGTCGTGGAGGGGCGATTGTGCAGCCCCCCTGTCTGACCCGTGGGTAACTGGGCTGACAGGGGCATTGTCAGCGCGTCGGCTCAGATCCCCTGCCAGATCGGCCAGCCGAGCCAGATCCCGAGCAGCAGCAACTGCCCCCAGACGATGGCCCAGAACCGCAGGCGGTAGCTCCCTTTCTGGGTCTTGTGGCGCAGCCACTGGCGGGCGACCAGGGCGCCAGGCCAGCCGCCGCACAGCTCAAGCAGATGCAGGCGGGCCTCGGGCACGCGCCAGCCGCCACGAATGGCCTGGCGTTTGTCCCAGGCGTAGACGACCAGGGTCAGCAGGCTCATCAGCAGGATCAGGGCCAGCGGCCACCAGTTGGCATCGTGCAGGCCGAGCCAGCCTGCCCAACCCAGGGGCAGCAGGGCAAGGGCCATCATGACAGGCACGCCGGATCCCGGGTCTCGCCCGGGTGTAGCGTGCGGATCACCCGGGCCGGGTTGCCCACCGCCACCGAGTCGGCCGGGATGTCCCGGGTGACCACGGCGCCAGCCCCTATGATGGAGCGGGGCCCTATGGTGACGCCGGGGCAGATGATGGCCCCGCCGCCAATCCAGCAGTCATCGCCTATCCGCACCGGCTTGTTGTAGGCGGTCCAGTTGCGTCGCTCCAGATGATCCATGGCGTGGGTGGCGGTGTAGATCTGCACGTTGGGGGCCAGCAGCACATGGTTGCCGATGTGCACCTCGCCCACGTCGAGTATGGTGACGTTGAAGTTGAAGAAGGTCTTCTCGCCGATGTGGATGTTGCGGCCGAATTCGCAGGTGAAGGGGGTGCTGATCCAGCAGGAGTCGGGGCAGTGGGCGAAGAGGTCGCGGCAGATCTGCTGGCGCAGGACGTGATCCCCCGCCGGTGAGGCGTTGAGCCGGCTCAGCAGCGCCTGGCCGCGAATGCGGTCGTTCGCTATCTCCTCGCTCTGGCTGTCCAGGGCGCCCCCCGCCAATACCTTGTCCCAGTCGCTTGCCATGGTCATCTCCTCCTGCTGCAAGAGGGGGCAGTATACGCGACAAGGGGAGGGGGTGTCAGAGTGCCGGGCCCGTCAGGTGATCCCCGTCATCCTGTCATCACGCCATCACGTCACAGGACAAGGGGCAGGATGAGCAGGATGGAGACGAGGTAGGGGAGCAAGACCCGCCGCCCCAGGCTGCGTCCGCCAATCACCAGTGCCAGCACCCCTTTCACCAGGGAGTTGACCAGCCCGGCGAGCAGTATGCCCCTGGCCGCCACCTCCAGGGCCAGCTCCTTCTGGGCGAGCTGGGAGAGGGAGAGGGTGATGGCGTCCACGTCCGTGATGCCGGAGACCAGCGACAGCAGATAGACCCCGGAGTTGCCCACCTTGCTTTGCAGCAGGGTGGCCATGAAGCCGATGAGGGCGAGCAGCAGACCGAACTTGATGGCGGTGGCGAGATCCAGCGGGTTGCGGGTTTCGGGCTGTACCGGGCCGTCCGGCATCTCTTCCCGCTGGCGCCAGAACCAGAAGGCAAAGCCGTAGACGATGGCTGCCAGCAGCAGCAGGGGGGCGGCCAGACGCAGCGCCAGCTCTCCGTGGATGATCAGCACCAGTGCCAGCAGCCTGAGCCACATGGTGGCTCCCGCCAGCAGAATGCCGGTGGCCAGCAGCCGCTCCAGCCCTCCCTGCTCCTTGTTGAGGCGGGCAAATTGCAGGGTGAGGGCGGTGGAGGAGGCGAGCCCCGCCAGCATGCTGGTGAGCACCAGCCCGGAGCGGGTGCCGAGCAGGCGCACCGCGAAGTGACCACAGAACGAGATGCCGGCGATCACCACCACCATGAGCCAGATCTTGAAGGGATTGAAGGCATTGAGGGGACCCATCTCGGTATCGGGGAGCACCGGCAGCAGCACCAGGGAGATGAGCAGAAAGCGCAGGGTGGCGTGAAACTCCATTTCGCTCAAGAACAGCATCCCCTGCTGGATCTTGCCCTTGAGCCCCATCAGGAGGGCCGCCAGCACGGCGCAGGCCACCGCCTCGCTCGGGCTCTGCAGCACCGACATCAGCCCCAGCAGGTAGGTGAGCACCATGGCTACCGAGCTGGTGAGGCCGAACTCCCCCTGCCAGCGCTGGGCCAGCCAGACCGAGAGGCCGCACCCCGTCACCACGGTCAGCAGACCGAGCAGGGCCAGCCAGGCGCCCAGGGTGGGCAGCAGCAGGGCGCAGACCCCGCCGAGCAGACCGATGAGGCCATAGGTGCGCATCCCGGCGATGCGCTGGTTGTCTCCGAGCTGGCGCACCTGCCAGCCCCGCTCCAGCCCGATGATGAGCCCGATGGCCAGGGACACCAGGGCGCCGTAGACGGGCTCGGCCTCTATCCACATGGGTTTCTCCTCCCGCTGCCGTTTCAGTGAGGATGGCACAGGGCATCCCGGGGCAGGGGGAGCTGGCTCACAGAGCGGGTGTCCCGCCTGCCGGGGTCTTGCAAACAAAAAAAAGGCGCCACCTGGAGGGGGCGCCTGGAAAGGTCAAACCTTGCGGTTTGCAGACCAACGGAACCAAAGATCACACACTTCACACTCAGCACTGCTGTGGGGGCAGGGCTCAACCCTGCCACTTGCCTCCTTCCACTATCACGTCGTTGGGATCGGTATCGGCGCTCAGCTTGTCGCGCACATACTGGTCGTAGAGTTTGAGCAGGTACTTCTCTTCCCCCAGCTTGGCGAGACGGTCGTTGACCCAGTCCCGCAGCTCGATATTGCCCTTCTTCACCGCCGGGGCGATGGGGTCTTCCGAGCCCAGCTTCTCGGGCAGCACCCGATAGCCCGGGTTCTCCTTGGCCCAGCTGAACAGCACCAGGTTGTCCTGGGCATAGGCATCGCCACGGCCCTGGGCCAGCGCCTGCAGGGATTCGGTGTTCTTCTCGAACTTGAGCACCTTCCAGTCCGGGTGGTTGCGGGTCAGCCAGATGTCGGCCGTGGTGCCGGTGGTGACGATAAGCCGCTTGCCGGCCAGATCGTCGAGCTTCTTGGCGTCGCTGCCTTCCGGCACCAGCACCTGCACCGCGACCTTGAGGTTCGGGTTGGTGAAGTCCACCACCTGCCGCCGCTCCGGGGTGACCGTCATGTTGGCGAGGATCAGGTCCACCTTGTCGCTCTGCAGGAAGGGGATGCGACTGGCGGGCTCCACCGCCACGAACTCGACCTTGTTCTCGTCCCCCAGCAGATCCTTGGCGAAGCGGCGGCCGAGATCGGTGTCAAAGCCGACGTAGTTGCCCTTCTCGTCCACATAGCCAAACGGCGGTTTGTCGGTGAAGACACCGACGATGAGCTTGTCGCGGGCCTTGATCTTGGCGAGGGAACCGTCTTCTGCCTGGGCGGCGCCGCTGGCGAGGCCCAGGCCGATGAGGGCGCTAAACAGGACCGAGGTAATTATCTTCATGCTGACTCCTTTCGTTTGCTGACAGTTGTATAAGAAAACTTGGCGAGGAACTGGCGGGCACGCTGGCTCCTGGGATTGTCGAAAAATTGATGGGGGGCGGCCTGCTCCAGGATGTGGCCGCCGTCCATGAAGACGATGCGATCGGCCACCGCCTGGGCGAACGCCAGCTCGTGGGTGACGATGAGCAGGGTCATGCCACTGCCGGCGAGATCCCGGATCACCTCCAGCACCTCTTGCACCATCTCGGGATCCAGCGCAGCGGTCACCTCGTCAAACAGCATCACCTGGGGGTTCATGCACAGGGCCCGCACGATGGCGATGCGCTGCTGCTGGCCGCCGGAGAGCTGGCGCGGATAGTCATGGCGCCGCTCCCACAGACCGATGCGGGTCAGCAGCTGCTCCGCCTGCAGCAGGGCCTCCTGCCGCTCCCGCTTCTGCACCTGCACAGGGCCGAGCAGCACGTTCTCCAGCACCGTCAGGTTGGGGAAGAGGTGATAGCTCTGGAACACCATGCCGATGCGCTGGCGCAGCCGCTGCCAGTCGGTGCTGGCATCCAGCAACTCTCCGTCGAAGCGAATGTCGCCCCCCTGAATGGGTTCGAGCCCGTTGAGGGTGCGCAGCAAGGTGCTCTTGCCGCAGCCGCTCGGCCCCAGGATGACGATCACTTCCCCCGGGTTCACCGTGAGGCTGACCTCATCCAGTACCCGGTGTTGGCCGAATTGTTTGCTGACAGCATTGAGCTCAAGCAGAGGTGTCATACCGCGTTACCCCATTGTTGCTCCAGCCGGCGCGAGGCGAGCGAGAGCGGATAGCAGACCAGAAAAAAGAACAGGAACAGCAGACCGTAGATAAGCAGCGAGCCATAGGTGCGCTCGATGATCTGCTGGCCCACCTTGATCACCTCCACCACCCCGATCAGCACCGCCAGGGAGCTGGTCTTGATGATGCGGGTGTAGATGTTGATGGTCGGCGGCGTCAGCCGTTGCAGCGCCTGGGGCAGCAGCACGTGGCGATAGAGCTGCCAGCGGGAGAGCCCGAGCGCCAGGCCAGCCTCCTGCTGGCCGCGGGCGAGGGATCCCAGGCCGCCGCGCACCACTTCGCCCACCTCGCTGGCCCCCCACAGGGCCAGCACCAGCACGGCGCACCAGAAGGCCGGGATGTCTACGCCAAAGAAGATCGGCAGCCCGAAGAAGAAGAGGTAGAGCCAGACCAGCACGGGCACCACCCGAAACAGCTCCAGATAGACCCGCAGCACTCCCCGAGTCAGCCTTCCCCCTTGCTGGGCCAGCACGCCGTAACCGACCCCGCCCAGGGTGGCGAACAGGATGGCGAGCAGGGAGATGGCGAGGGTCTGACCCGCGCCCACCGCCAGCAGCGGCAGCGCCTGCGCCAACTGTTCAGTGACCGGACTGGCCATAGTGATCCCTCCCTTCTTGTGCATGGGTGGCGAGTGACGGCGGCTGCAGGACAATAGGTGCCTTCATCAGTTGCTCAATGACCGAACTGACCATGTTGCAGCCTCCTTTCAACGACGCGCAGGGCAAGGGAGAGCGGCAGAAAAATCAGCACGCACATCAAGGTCAGCACCGCCAGCATCTCGTAGGTCTTGTAGTAGAGGGCGATGTAGTTCTTGGTGGTGTAGAGCAGTTCCGGCACCGCCACCGCCGAGGCGACCGTGGTCTCTTTGAGCAGAAAGATGAAGTTGGCAAACAGCGCCGGCAAGCTGGCGAGCCAGGCCTGGGGCAGCTGGACGTGGCGCAGCAGCTGCCAGCGGGAGAGGCCGATGGCCCGGCCCGCTTCCAGCTGGCTGGGGGGGATTGCCTGCACCCCTGCCCGCAGCGCCTCGGTCAGGTAGCCGCCGCCGAGGAAGGTCATGGCGATCACCGCCGTGGCAAAGCCGGAGAGCGAGATTCCGAGCGCCGGCAGCCCGAAGTAGAGAAAGAACAGCTGGATCAAGAGCGGCGTGTTGCGGGCCAGCTCCACATAGGCGCGGATCACTCCGTTCAGCCAGGGCTTGTGCAGGCTTTGCAGCGTCACGTTGAGCAGCGCCACGGCGAGTGAGGTGAGGATCACGATGGCGCCGAGCTGCAAGGTGACCCAGACCGATTGGCCGAACGTCGGCAGGGTAGTGAGAACAAAGGACCAGTCGAAGCTCATGCCGGGATCCTCCCGTCGCGGCGCAGCCGCTGGGGCACGACCGTGATGGCGTCAGGGTACTTGATGCCGGCGCCGGTGTTGAGCACCACCACCCGCTCGCCCCCCTGTATCCAGCCAGCTTCCCGCAGCTGGCGGGCGGCGGCGAAGGCGGCCGCCCCTTCCGGGCAGACGAAGCTGCCTTCGCGCGCGGCGAGTTGACGGATCTCGCGCTGGATGGCGCCATCGTCCACCGCGACGGCGCACCCCTCGGTGCGATAGAGGGCGTCCAGCACCAGAAAGTCCCCCAGCGCCTTGGGCACGTTGATGCCAAAAGCGAGGGTCTGGGAATCGGGCCAGAAGCGCGATTCGCGCTCCCCCTGCTGCCAGGCCTGGACGATGGGCGCGCAGCCGCTCGCCTGCACCGCCACCAGTCGCGGCAGCGGCCCCTTGACCCAGCCCAGCTCCTGCAACTCCCGCAGCGCCTTGTAGATGCCGATGAGACCAACCCCGCCGCCGGTGGGGTAGAGGATGACGTCCGGCAGGGTCCAGCCGAGCTGCTCTGCTATCTCCAGCCCCATGGTCTTCTTGCCCTCGATGCGATAGGGCTCCTTGAGGGTGGAGGCATCGAACAGCCCCTGCTCGGCCACCGCCTCGGCCACCTGGCGACCGGCGTCGCTGATGAGGCCATCCACCAGATAGAGGCGGGCACCGGCCAGCGAGGTCTCCAGTCTTGTGATGGCGGGTGCCGCCTGGGGCATGACTATGGTGCTGCGCAAGCCGGCGCGGGCGCCATAAAGCGCCCAGGCCGCACCGGCGTTGCCGTTGGTGGGCATGGCGAAGTGGGTGATGCCGAGCTCCCGGGCGCGGGAGACGCCGACCGCGGCGCCGCGGGCCTTGAAAGAACCGGTGGGGATGATGCTCTCATCCTTCATCCAGAGATCCGGAATGCCGATCTGTTTGCCGAAAGCGGGCAGGGGCAGCAGAGGGGTGAAGCCTTCCCCCAGGGTGATCACCTGGGCGGGGTCGCGCACCGGCAGCAGCTCGTGGTAGCGCCACAGGCTGGCGGGGCGCCCCAGCAGAGCGGCCGGGTGCCAGGCCTGTTTCAGGGCCTCGAGGTCGTAACTGGCCAGCAAGGGGGCACCGACCGGGCTCAACTGCTGGGGCTGATCGGCATTCACTATCTCGCCGGTCTTGCTGCAACGTAGATGTGATAGGTAGCTGTACGGCATGCTTTATCCTGAATGGCTCACGTTGGCTGGTGTCTTATTCCATCCTGTGACCCAAGGGCCGGATAACAAACAAAATAAAGCGGCAAACTTAAGCGAAAAAATTCATATGGCTCCCCCGTGTCGGCGGGCCACCCTCTGCCACCGGTCGGGGGGTTGGGCCATCCGGCGCGCTTTGTTAACCTGCCCGCTCACTCAAACCGCAGGGAGCCGCCTCGATGCGAGCCATTGTCAGCCTGCTGGCCCTGTCACTGCTCTGTGCGTGCAGCGGCCAGCCAACCAGAGAGGATGCCATGTCAGGGAATACGCGCCTTCACTACCCGGTCACCCGCCAGGGTGAGCAGGTGGATCACTATTTCGGCCAGGCCGTGGCCGACCCCTATCGCTGGCTGGAGGATGACCGCAGCCCCGAGACGGAGGCCTGGGTCAAGGCCCAGAACCGGGTGACTCAGGGTTACCTGGCGCAGATCCCGTATCGCGCCGCCATCAAGGAGAAGCTGGCCGCCTCCTGGAACTACGCCAAGGAGGGGGCGCCGTTTCGCGAGGGGCGCTACCACTACTTCTTCAAGAACGACGGTCTGCAGAACCAAAACGTCCTGTGGCGCCAGCTGGAGGGCAAGCCGGCGGAGGTATTCCTCGATCCCAATACCCTCAGCCCCGACGGCACCACGGCGCTGGATCAGCTGAGTTTCTCCCGCGATGGCCGCATCCTGGCCTACTCCTTGTCGCTGGCCGGCAGCGACTGGCGCGAGATCCACCTGATGGACGTAGAGAGCAAGCAGCCGCTGGAGGCGCCCCTCAGGGACGTGAAGTTCAGCGGCATCAGCTGGCTCGGCAACGAGGGCTTCTTCTACTCGAGCTACGACAAGCCCGACGGCAGCGAGCTGTCGGCCAGGACCGATCAGCACAAGGTCTATTTCCACCGGCTCGGCACGGCGCAGGAGGATGACCGGCTGGTGTTCGGCGCCATCCCGGCCCAGCACCACCGCTACGTGGGGGCGACCGTCACCGAAGATGACCGCTTCCTGCTCATCTCGGCGGCGAACTCCACCTCCGGCAACCGCCTCTATGTGAAGGATCTGGGCCAGGAGAACGCGCCGCTGCTGACGGTGCAGGGGGATCTGGATGCGGACGTGAGCCTGGTGGACAACCAGGGCGGCACCCTTTATCTGCTGACCAACCGGGACGCCCCCAACGGCCGGCTGGTGACGGTGGATGCCGCCAACCCGGGTCCGGCGCGCTGGCGGGATCTCATCCCCGAGCGTCAGCAGGTGCTGACGGTACACAGCGGCAGCGGCTATCTGTTTGCCGAGTACATGGTGGATGCCACCGCCCGGGTCGAGCAGTTCGACTACGAAGGCAAGCGGGTGCGCGAGGTGGCGCTGCCCGGCCTTGGCAGCGTCAGTGGCTTCAACGGCAAGCACGACGATCCCGCCCTCTACTTCGGCTTCGAGCACTATGCCCAGCCGCCGACTCTCTACCGGTTCGAGCCCAAGAGCGGCGCCATCAGCCTCTATCGCGCCTCGGCGGCGCCGTTCAAACCGGAGGATTACGTTTCCGAGCAGCGCTTCTACCAGAGCAAGGACGGCACCCGGGTGCCGCTCATCATCAGCTACCGCAAGGGGCTGAACCTCGATGGCAGCAACCCGACCATCCTCTACGGCTATGGCGGCTTCGACGTGAGCCTGACCCCGAGCTTCAGCGTGTCGGTAGCCAACTGGCTGGATCTGGGGGGCGTCTATGCGGTGGCCAACCTGCGCGGGGGCGGCGAGTACGGCCAGGCCTGGCACCTGGCGGGCACCCAGCAGAACAAGCAGAACGTGTTCGACGATTTCATCGCGGCGGCCGAGTACCTCAAGGCCGAGGGCTACACCCGCACCGATCGGCTGGCGATCCGAGGTGGCTCCAACGGCGGTCTGCTGGTGGGGGCGGTCATGACCCAGCGGCCGGATCTGATGCGGGTCGCCCTGCCGGCGGTGGGGGTGCTCGACATGCTGCGCTACCACACCTTCACCGCCGGGGCGGGCTGGGCCTATGACTACGGCACCAGCGCCGACAGCGAGGCGATGTTCGACTACCTGAAGGGCTACTCGCCCCTGCACAACGTCCGGCCCGGGGTCAGCTACCCCTCGACCCTGGTGACCACGGCGGATCACGACGATCGGGTGGTGCCGGCCCACTCCTTCAAGTTTGCCGCCACCCTGCAGGCCGACAATGCCGGCCCCCATCCCCAGCTCATCCGCATCGAGACCAATGCCGGGCACGGGGCGGGCACGCCGGTGGCCAAACTTATCGAGCAGAGTGCGGACATCTATGCCTTCACCCTGTACGAGATGGGCTACAGGGAGCTGCCGCGTCAGCCTTGATCCGGGCGAGACGGGCGCCAGCCATCCACTATCATCAGGGCCCTGCGGGGCCCTTTTTATTGCCGCGCGTTGGAAGAGCTGCGCTGGCTGCACTAGCTGCGACCATCCCTGTCTCGCCGCTGGCCCGTTTTGGCAGACGGGCCCCATCTGTCATCCCCCCGGTGGTATAGTCAGCCACAAGATCCGCATTCAAGGAGTCCATCGTGAAGAAGATCATCTACATCCTGCTGGGGTTGGCGCTGGCGGCCGTGGTGGCCATCGCCGCCCTGGTGTCTCTCATCGATCCCAACCAGTTCAAGCCCCAGCTGGCGGAGCAGGTGCGCAAGAGCACCGGCCGCGAGCTGGTGATACAAGGGGATATCGGCTGGCGTTTCTGGCCAAGCCTGGGCCTCTCCCTCGAGAAGGTGGCGCTACGCAACCCCGCCGGCTTTGCCGAGCCCGACCTGGTGCGATTCGAGCAGGGTGAGGCCTCGGTAGGCTTGCTGCCGCTGCTCTCCCACCGACTTGAGATCGGCAAGGTGACCCTGAGCGGCGCTCATCTGTTTATCCAGACCAGGGCTGACGGCAGCTCCAACCTGAGGGATCTACTCCAGGCCTCCGCCGACCCCAAGGGGGAGGCGACCTCCGAGCCCGCCGCAACGACGCCCCCAGCCGCCAGTGACAAACAGCCCTGGCAGATCAGCCTGCAAGGCATCGCGCTGGTGGATGCCAGCGCCCTGGTGCGGGACGACCGCAGCGGTACCGTCTCCCGGCTCGACAGGCTGGATCTCGATCTGGGGCAGTTGACCCCGGGGGAGTGGGTACCGGTGACCCTGGCGGCCAAGGGGGCACAGGGGGATCTGGCCTTTGATCTCAAGGGTCAGGCCCAGCTCAAACCGGCCCGGGAGGCCATGAAGAGCGAGCTTAAGGATCTCAATCTCAGCGGCAGCCTGAACCAGCCGACCCAGCGGCTGGATGCTTTCTCCCTCAAGGCCGATCGGCTGGCATTGGGGGAGTGGAGCAGTCTGAGCCTTAGCCTCAGCGGGGCACAGGGGGCGGCGGACAAGCCGACCCTGGCCGGTACGCTGGAGGGGACCCTCAAGGCGCGCCTCGATGAAAACCGGCAACTGCTGGAGCTGTCGGATGCCGTGCTGGCCGCCAAGCTGAGCGGCGATGCCCTGCCGCGCCCGCAGATGCAGCTCAAACTCGCTGGCTTTGCCCGCGCCGAGCTGGACAAGCAGGCCGTCACCCTCAGCAACCTGGTGATGGGGGTGGATGATGCTCTGCTGAGCGGCAGCGGCGCCGTTCGTCTGGGGGCCGTTCCCAAAGTGGACTTTGACCTCAAGGGGGAGAAGCTGGATCTCGACGGCTGGCTCGGTCAACCGGCCAAGGCTGCACCTGTGGCCGCCACCTCGGGAGCGGCTGCACCGGCCGGAACGCCGACACAGACCGCCGTGCCCGCCAACAGGGCGCTCTCCACGGCCGAACCGGATCTTACCGCCCTCAAGTCGGTGGACCTGGCTGGCCGACTGCAACTGGGCAGCCTGCGCCTCAAGGGGCTGGATCTGAGCGCCGTCGATCTGCAACTGGCCCTGGCCGGTGGCCAGCTCACCCTCAAGCAGTTCAGCGCCGGGGTGGCCGGCGGCCAGGTGACCGCCAGCGGCGTGCTTGATGCCCGTCAGCAGCCGGCCCGCTATCAGGTGCATAAGCGGGTGCAGGGAGTCGAAGTGCGGCCCCTGCTGCAGACCCTGGCCCAGACCGACCTGCTGGAAGGCAAGGGGGATCTGGAGGTGGAGGTGCAGGGTAGCGGTCTTTCCGAGCAGGCGCTGCGCAGCCGGATGCAGGGCAAGGTGAACCTCAAGTTGAGCGACGGTGCCCTGCACGGCATCAACCTGGCGGAGATGATCCGCGAGGCGCGGGCCACCCTGACCGGCAAGGGAGCGGATCAGGTGAAGGAGGTGCGCAAGACCGATTTCAGCGCCCTCACCGCCAGCTTCCAGATTGCCGACGGGATTGCCAGGAGCGACGACATCCAGCTCTTTGCCCCCGCCCTGCGGGTGAAGGGGCAGGGCCAGACCGCCTTGGTGCCGGAGACCCTCGACTTCCTGTTCCTCACCTCCGTGGTGGAGAGCAGCAAGGGACAGGGGGGCAAGACGGTGGACGAGCTCAAGGACATCACCATACCGGTGCGCATCGGCGGCCACTGGCAGGCGCCGAGCTACAAGCTCGACGTGAAGGCACTGCTCAGCAACAACAAGGTGCTGGAGGAGAAGGCCCGCAAGGAGGCCGAGCGCGGTCTCAAGAAGCTGCTGGGTGACAAGGCCGACAACGAAGGGGTGAAGGGGGTGGCGGACCAGCTGCTCAAGGGCCTGTTCAAATAGCCACCCTCCCGTTGTTGTCATCAAGAGCCCGCCCCGTGCGGGCTCTTTGCTGTGGTGCCGGGCGTTACGGGACGAGGTGTGGTCGGCAACATGAGGTACTATGCGAAATAGTCTTCGAAACCGGGAACCAGGAGGGTTCATGAACAAACGGGTGCTGATCACCGGCGGTGGCAGAGGTATCGGGGCCGCGACAGCCCGCTATCTGGCGGCGCAGGGTTACCATCTCTGTCTCAACTATCGTCAGGACAGGGCGTCCGCCGAGGCGGTGGTGGCCGAGATCCTGGCCACCCATCCGGTCGAGTGCATCGCGGTGCAGGCCGATGTCAGCGTGGAGGCCGAGGTGGTGCGCCTGTTCGAGGAGATGGACGCGAGGCTCGGCCCCGTTACCCACCTGGTGAACAACGCCGGCAGGTTGCAGCCCCAGATGCGGGTGCTGGAGATGAGCGCAGAGCGCATCAACCAGACTCTGACCACCAATGTCACCAGCTGCTTTCTCTGCTGCCGCGAGGCAGTGCGCCGCATGACGGCAGGGGGCGCCATCGTCAACGTCTCTTCGGCCGCTGCCCGGCTGGGCTCCCCCGGGGAGTACGTGGATTATGCCGCCGCCAAGGGGGCAGTCGACGTGCTGACCAGAGGCTTGTCGCTGGAGCTGGCGGCCCAGGGGATCCGGGTCAACGGGGTGCGTCCGGGTTTCATCTACACCGACATGCATGCCGACGGCGGCGAGCCCGGCCGGGTGGACAGGATCAAGGGGGCCATTCCGCTGCAACGGGGCGGCGAACCCCGTGAGGTGGCGACCGCCATCGCCTGGCTGCTGTCGGACGAGGCCTCCTATGCCACCGGCACCTTCATTGATGTGGCAGGTGGGCGCTAGGTCATCTTCAACAAGCCTCTCGTCAACGAGAAGGGGCGCCATGGCGCCCCTTCTGCTTATTATCCCAGCAGCTGTTGCCAGACCGCCAGCACATGGCCCCGCTCTCGCGGCAACTGATCGTCCCCCACCTTGCGGGAGATCTCCGAGAGATTGAGGCGATGGCCGAGGTTGCGGATCTCCAGATAGGCCTGCTTGAGCCCCTCTGCCTGCTCCAGTGTGAGTACCCCCGCCATCACGCACTCATCGAAGATGCGCACATTGTCTGACCAGCGGGTGAGGGCGTCCGGCTCACCGCAGGCATGGGCCAGCACCAGGTACTGGGCGATGAACTCGATGTCCACCATGCCACCGGGGGACTGCTTGAGATCGAACTCTCCCTCTCCCGCCTTGAGCAGGTGATCCCGCATCTTCTGGCGCATCTCCCGCACTTCGCGGGCCAGGGTGGGCAGATCCCGCTCCTTGGCCAGCACGTCGCGGCGGATGCGGGCAAATTCGGCGACCACGGTATCATCGCCATAGATGGGACGGGCTCGCACCAGGGCCTGATGCTCCCAGGTCCAGGCTTCCTGCTGCTGGTACTGCTCATAGGCCGACAGCGATGAGACCAGCAGGCCTGAGTCGCCGGAGGGGCGCAGCCGCATGTCGATCTCGTAGAGGATGCCGGACGGAGTGCGGGTGCTGAACAGATGCAGGATCCGCTGGGCCAGGCGCAGGTAAAACTGGCGGCTGTCGATGGGCTTGCGGCCATCGGTGTAACTGTTGGGGTCGCCGCCGTGCAGGAACACCAGATCGAGATCCGAGCCGTAGCCGAGTTCGATGCCCCCCAGCTTGCCGTAGGCCACCACCGCAAAGCCGCGCTGGCCGCTCACCGCCACCTCGGGCGGCACCCCGTAGCGTTCGCTCATCTGGGCCCACGCCTGATTGACCACCTCCTCAGTGATCGCCTCCGCCAGCCAGGTGAGGTGGTCGCTCACCTTCATCAGCGGCAGGGCGCCGGCGATGTCGGCGGCGACGATGCGCAGGAGCTGCACCTGCTTGAACTGGCGCAGCGCCTCCATCTGCTGCTCCACATCCTCCTCGGGGATGCGCAGCAGGAACTGGCGCAGCTGGGGCTTGTACTGATCCAGCGGGGTGGGGTGGTAGAGGTGCTGGGGATCCAGCAGCTCGTCCAGCAGGATGGGGTAGCGGGCCAGCTGCTCGCTCACCAGGTTGCTCTCGTCACACAGGCGTACCAGCTGGCGCAGGGCGGCGGGGTTTTCCGCCAGCAGTTGCAGATAGGCGCTGCGGGTGAAGATGCGAGTCAGCAGGGTGCAGACTCGCTCGAACAGGCGGGCGGGCTCGCGGCTCGCCACCACCAGGCGCAGCAGCTCCGGCATCAGCCAGTCCAGGGCGATGCGCCCCTGGGGCCCCACCTGACGGCGCTTGTACTCCTCCTTGAAACGCAGCAGGGCGGCGCAGAGGGGGGCGGGCTCCACCACTCCCTGCATGGTCAGCAGTTTTTCCAGCTCGGCGGCATCGAGCTCGGTGCGCCAGAGATCGAGCCAGAGCTGTTCCAGGTGGGCGGGGGCCTCCTTCTCTTCCCCCACCACGGCGACGAACTCCTGATGGACGGCGGCCATCTCCTCATCGAGGTGGGCCATGAAGGCGTCCCAGTCGGTAAAGCCGAGGGTGGCGATGAGCCGCTGGCGATCCCGATCCTCGGTGGGCAGAGTCTGGGTCTGCTGATCGCCGATCTCCTGCAAGATGTTTTCCACCCGGCGCAGGAAGCGATAGGCGGTGAGCAGGCGTTCGCACTGGCTCCCCTCCAGGGCCCCCCCCTGGGCGATGGCGGCCAGCGCCTCGGGCAGGTGGCGTACCCGCAGGGCGGGCTCGCGCCCGCCACGGATGAGTTGCAGCGCCTGGGCGATGAACTCCACCTCGCGAATGCCCCCGGCCCCCAGCTTGATGTTGCCCTCCAGTCCCTTGCGGCGCACCTCGGCGGCGATCATCGCCTTCATCTGGCGCAGGCCGTCGATGACGCCGAAGTCGATATAGCGGCGGAACACGAAGGGGCGCAGCAGTTCGGTCAGGGCCATGGCGTGTTCGCACTGGGGGCCCAGCACCCGCGCCTTGACCATGGCGTAGCGTTCCCAGTTGCGGCCGTGATGCTGGTAGTAGTCCTCCATGGCGGCGAAGGAGATGGCGAGCGGCCCCGCATCGCCAAAGGGGCGCAGCCGCATGTCGACCCGGAACACCTGACCATCCTGGGTGGGCTGGTGGAGGGCGTTGATGAGACGCTGCCCCAGCTTGATGAAGAACTGCTGGTTGGCGAGCTCCCGCCGACCGCCAACGGTGTAGCCGTTCTCGGGGAAGGTGAAGATAAGGTCGATGTCCGAGGAGAAGTTGAGCTCGCCGCCGCCGAGCTTGCCCATCCCGAGGATGAGCAGCGGCTGGGGGTTGCCATCGCCGTCCATGGGGGTGCCCAGCTCGCTGCACTGTTTGGCATAGAGCCAGTCGCGGGCACCACAGATGAGGGCATCCGCCAGCTTGGTGAGATGGATGAAGCTCTCTTCGACCTCTGACTCCCCGAGCAGCTCGCGCCAGGCGATCACCAGCATGCGGCTGCGGCGGAACTGGCGCAGGATGCGCTTGAGCGCCTCCTCGTCCGCGACCTCGGCGAGCAGGGCTGCGAGCTCAGGTTCATAGGCGGGCCAGCGCTCGGCCCGGGTCAGTGCGTCCGATGCCAGGGTCTCGGCCAGCAGCCCCGGCTGCTTGATAAGGGAGTCGGCGACAAAGTCGGAGAGGCCGAGCAGGGTCAGCAGGGTCTGGCGGGTGGGCTCGGGCAGTGCGTCATACTGGGGCGCCAGGGCGAGCAGCCGCTGCCAGTGGCGCAGGGCCTGCTCCTGCAACAAGGGAGAGAAGGCGGAGAAAGAGGGAGAGTGCTGGGCCACGGTTGCCATCCTTGTGGTTGACGAGTCTGCAGGGAGAGTGAAATGCCGGCTGCCAATCTAGCACTCCCGGGCGCTGGCGTCACAGCGCCGCTGCCCGGAAGGTGATCCGGCGACGGATCTGGCGATCGGCCGGGCTCAGGGACGCCGGTAGATCTTGGGGTCGTAGATTTCCATCAGGCTGCCGGGGCTTCTCGGCGGCACAAAACCGAAACCGGCGTAGAGGCCGTGGGCATCGGAGGTGGCGAGGGAGAGACGGCGCAGCCCTTGCAGCTCCGGGTGGGCGAGGATGGCTGCCACCAGGGCCTTGCTGTGACCGCGCCCGCGATGTTCGGGCAGCACGAAGACGTCGGCGAGATAACCGAAGGTTGCCTTGTCGGTGATGACCCGGGCGAAGGCGACCTGCTGGCCGTCGAGATAGGCTCCGAAGCACAGGGAGTGGTTGATGGCCCGCTGCAGGGTAGCGAGGGGAATGCCGAGGCACCAGTAGGCCTCTTCACTGAGGAAACGGTGAATGAGCGGGACGTCGAGGCGTCCCTTGTCGTCGCTTATCTCAAGCGCACGTTCTGTGGTCTGCATCCTGGCTCCTTGCCGTGATGAAAAAAGAAGGGCCCCTAAGGGGGCCTTCCAGTGTACTCAAATCACGACCTCAGGCCAGCCTGAAGGTTTGACGATGGGCGCCAGCATCAGGCCAGCTTGAAGGCCTGGATATGGCTGTCCAGCGTCTGGCTGTGGTGTTCCACCAGTTCGGAGGCATCTTTCAGCTCCCGCAGCACCACGACGGAGCCTTCCACCACCTGTTTGACCTGCTCCAGGTTGGCATTCATCTCCTCGGCCACCGAGCTCTGCTGCTCGGAGGCGGCGGCGATCTGGCGGTTCATGTCGGCCACTCCCTGCACCCGCTGCACTATGGTGTCGAGCTGGGTACCAGCCTGAGTTACCTGCTCTACCCCCTTGTCCGCCTGCTGCACGCTCTCGGCCATCAGGCCGACGGCCTGGCGGGCGTTGCCCTGAAGCTGCTCGATCATCTTCTGGATCTCGACGGTGGCCGCCTGGGCACGGTTCGCGAGTTCGCGCACCTCGGAGGCGACCACGGCAAAACCGCGACCCGCCTCACCGGCGCGGGCGGCCTCGATGGCGGCGTTCAGGGCCAGCAGGTTGGTCTGCTCGGAGATGCTGCGGATGGTGTCCACCACGGAGCCGATGCGATCGACCCCGTGTTCCACTTCGTTGACCACGGTGGAGGAGCGCTGGATGTTGCCGGAGAGAGTGTCGATGGTGTTGACGGTAGCCGCCACGCAGCGGCTGCCCTCCTCGGCCAGCTGGCTGGTTTCGGCGGTGGCGTGGGACGCCTGCTCCGCGTGGTTGGCCACTTCTCGAATGGCACCTACCATCTGGCTCATGGCGCTGGCAAGCTGCTCAATCTGGGTGAACTCCTCGTTGATGGCCTCGTTCGCCTCATCCATGCAGAGAGTCACCTGGGAGGCGATCTCGTTGAGCTCCTTGCAGGCGGCACGCTGGGTCCCGAACACCTCCTTGAGGTTCTCCTGGGAGTGGGCCACCGCCTTGGCGATGTCGCCGAACTCGTCCCGGGACTTGAGCAGCACGCTGTGGCTGAGATCCTTGTTGGCGAAACGCTCCAGCAGCCCCACCAGGTAGTGGACCTGCTTGACCATGAGGCGGGAGCCGGTGAGCAGCAGCACCACGAAGACGACCCCCATGAGCGCCGTCTCCACCAGCCCGGTCCAGAGCAGGCGATCGGCGATGGTGTTGGCCATGGCGGCATCAATGCCCTCGCTGAGCAGGGTCGCTTCCAGGTTGCTGGCATCGAACCAGAGTTTGGCCAGCAGCAGCAGGGTGCTGAACACCATGAGCAGCACCACCTTGGGCACCAGTCGGATGTTGCTCATGCGCCTCTCCAGCGGGTTCAACTGCATAATTTTTCTCCTTTCAACGTCCATTATTCCTTTGCCGTCATAGCTATCGGCATTATCTTCCTTTTTATTAATTTGCACCGTGCTTAAAGTTGGAAAATGTATGCGACATCACTTAACTCATTTGCGTACCATGGATCTGCTGATGGGGTTTCTCTCCGTGATTTCGGTTTGCCTGGTGGCTGCTCGCTGGCTGGGGCACGGTGAACTGAGCTCCCAGACTTTGCAGCTCTTTTATGATGTCGACAGCCTGATCTGCTACTTCTTCCTCGCTCACTTCGCCTATGGCTGGGCGCGCGCCTCCGACAGGATGGCCTTCTTCAAGAGCAACTGGTTCTATCTGCCCGGCAGCCTGCCCATGGTGGAACAACTGCGCTGGGCGCGGCTCATCCAGCTGTGGCGGGTTTACCAGTTGCTCCGGGACAGACCGGATCTGCTGGCCATGTTCCGTCGTGAACGCAACGAAACCACCCTCTCCGGCATTCTCTTCCTCTTCTTCCTGTTGCTGGGGGTCGGCTCCGGCGTCATGTACTGGCTGGAAACGGGGCAACCCGGCAGCCAGATCCAGACTCCTTACGATGCCTTCTGGTGGACGCTGGTGACCCTCTCTACCGTGGGGTACGGGGATCTGGTGCCCAAGACGGAGGAGGGGCGCTTCGTCGCCAGCCTGCTGATCCTCTTTGGAGTGGGTTTGTTTGGCGCCCTCAGCGGCTTCATGGCCAGCCTGTTCGTCCATCCCGGCAAGACCAACGACGACACCGCTGTGTGGCGACGCCAGCAGAGCGAGCAGCAGGCGCAACTGCTCAAAGAGCTCAAGGCCCTGCGCGCCGAGGTGCAGGCGCTGAAACAGAAGTAGGTGCGACGTCTGGAATGGTCGCGTCGTAAACCGGCGGCGCTGCGAGACAGCTCTCACTCGGGGAGATGGCGCTTTTCTTTGCTTGTCCTTTGACCCGCAGGCGGCTTAACATTCGGCCTGCAACCTAATCCAACGAAGAGAATCGATCGACCATGCGCGCCCTTCTCGGGATCCTGATCTGCTTGTGTGCCCAACAGGCACTGGCCGATACCCGCTATGTTTCAGACAACATCTTTACCTATATCCACAACGGTCCGGGTACCCAGTACCGGATCCTCGGCAGCGTCAAGGCCGGTGAGCCGCTGGAGGTCAAGGCGGTGAACCAGGAGGCCGGATTCACCCAGGTGGTGGACGGTCGTGGCCGCGAGGGCTGGATCAAGAACAGCGAGCTGCAGGGGGAGATCAGCCTGCGTGAACGCCTTCCCCAGGTTCAGAAAGAGCTGGACGAAGCCAAGGCCCGTCTGCTGAACCTCAATGGCGACAACGAGAAACGTTTCGCCGAGAAGGATGGCAAGATCGCCGAGCAGAGCAAGGAGATCGCCAGCCTCAAAGCCCGTCTGGACAGCCAGAGCGCCGAGATGAGCAGCCTCAAGGAACAGAACGACGCCCTGACCCAGAGCTATGACAACCGTGAGCACGACATGCAGATGGACTGGTTCATCCGCGGTGGTGCCATGGTGGGGGGCGGCATCCTGCTCGGGATCCTCCTGCCCATGCTCCCGCGCCGTCGCAAGAGCAGCGAGCGCTGGATGAACTGATCGCCCGGGCGGTCAACAGGATGAAAGGTCGCCAGAGGCGGCCTTTTTTCATGGTGTGTCTGGCGAGAAGAGGGCCATGTCGGGGGTCGCCATCGGCCCTTCCCGCTCGTAATATGAGGCAAACGATCCTGTGCCGCGCGCATTCTCAACAAGAGCCTTCATCATATGTCATCAACTGAACAGGCCTTCTGGTTCGTGCTGGGGGGCGATCACCTCGTCCTGCTGGATGAACAGGGGCGCATTCCACAAGGGCCCCGCGCCGTTTTGCCCACCCATCTGCACACCGCCCCCTTCGAGCGCTTCGACGAGTGGGACGGCCTGCCTTGCCATCTGCTGGATCTGGGCGCGGAGGCGGAGACCGGGGCCATGGCCCCGCTGCGCCAGCTCATGGTGGCGGGGGACGAAGAGGGCTTTCGCCTCGCAGGACGGGCCTGGCAGCTCGCCACTTTTCGCCGAACCCATCGTTTCTGCGGTGAGTGCGGCGCCCCCATGACCCCGAGGGAAGGGGAGTGGGCCCAGGGGTGTCATCACGGCCATGTCGTCTATCCGCGCATCTCCCCCTGCATCATCGTCGCGGTGCGCAAGGGGCCGGCCATCTTGCTGGCAGCCCACCGCCGTCACTATCAGGCGGATGATCCCATGTATACCGTGCTGGCCGGCTTCGTGGAGACAGGGGAGAATCTGGAGCAGTGCGTGGCGCGGGAGGTGTTCGAGGAGAGCGGCATCCGGGTGACCAATGTGCGTTACGTGGCGAGCCAGTCCTGGCCCTTCCCCCACAGCCTGATGATGGGCTTCACCGCCGACTACGAGAACGGCGAGATCCGGGTGCAGGATGACGAACTGGTGGCGGCAGGCTTCTTTGAGGCTGACCGGCTGCCGCGCTTGCCCCCTCATGGCACCATAGCGCGCCGGCTCATCGAACAGTGCCTCGCCGAGGCGCGTTGAGGGAAAACGGGGGCGCTTGTATGCGCCCCCTCACATCTTTGCACTCCTGCGGCGATGTGCGGCGTCAGGGTCGCCCTCAGCCTTGCACAAAGTGGTATCATGTCCGCCATTTTATGCGTGACATGACTCAGGAACTGGGATGAAAGAGCTGAAAAACGATCGATACCTGCGTGCCCTGCTGCGCCAGGAAGTGGACATGACCCCGGTATGGATGATGCGTCAGGCTGGCCGTTATCTGCCGGAATACAAGGCGACCCGCGCCGTTGCGGGGGATTTCATGTCCCTGTGTCGCAACGCCGAGCTGGCCTGTGAAGTCACCTTGCAGCCCCTGCGCCGCTATCCACTCGATGCCGCCATTCTCTTCTCCGACATCCTGACCGTGCCCGATGCCATGGGGCTGGGCCTCTACTTCGAACATGGGGAAGGCCCGCGCTTCGAGCGCCCGATCACCTCCATGGCCGACGTGCAGGCCCTGCCCATCCCGGATCCGGAAGACGAGCTCGGCTACGTGATGAATGCGGTGCGCACCATCCGCCGCGAGCTCAAGGGCGACGTGCCGCTCATCGGCTTCTCCGGCAGCCCCTGGACCCTGGCCACCTACATGGTGGAGGGGGGCAGCTCCAAGGCCTTCACCAAGATCAAGAAGATGATGTATGCAGAGCCGCAGACCCTGCATCTGCTGCTCGACAAGCTGGCGGACAGCGTGATTAGCTATCTCAACGCCCAGATCAGGGCGGGTGCCCAGGCGGTCATGGTATTCGACACCTGGGGCGGCGTGCTCACCCCGCGCGATTACCGCGACTTCTCCCTGCAGTACATGCACAAGATCGTCGATGGCCTGATCCGTGAACATGAGGGCCGCCGTGTGCCGGTCACCCTGTTCACCAAGAACGGCGGCCAGTGGCTGGAGCAGATCGCCGCCACCGGCTGTGATGCCCTGGGGCTGGACTGGACCACCGACATCGCGGACGCCAAACGCCGGGTCGGCGACAAGGTGGCGCTGCAAGGCAACATGGACCCCTCCATGCTCTACGCCACCCCGGAGCGGATCCGCGAAGAGGTCGCCACCATTCTGGCCGGTTTCGGTCATGGCAACGGTCATGTCTTCAACCTGGGGCACGGCATCCATCAGGATGTGGACCCGGAACATGCCGGCGTGTTCGTCAACGCGGTGCATGAGCTCTCCGCCCGGTACCACGGTCGCTGAGCGCGGCAAACAGCGTGATGAACGGGGCCTGCGGGCCCCGTTTTGCTGTCCGTGACACAGGGGGCTGCATCCTGGTTGCGGCTCGGGTTACACTGCACCCCCATGTTGGCAGTCGTGGCCGGGATGGGGTCGTTGAGGGGCAGGAGGCTGGATGGAGAAGCGGGCGTGGGATTGGGGCATCGATCTTGGCGGGACCAAGTGCGAGTGCGTGGTGCTCGATGGCGACGAGGTGTTGCTGCGCCACCGCATTCCCACTGAACGGCACGGCGGCTACCAGCACATGCTGGGCCAGATCGCCAAACTGGTGGACGAGTGTGCCGCCAAACTCGGTCGGCGTCCTGCACTCATCGGCATGGGGACGCCGGGGGCCCGGGACCCCCAGACCGGGCTGCTGAAAAACAGCAACACCACCGAGTTCAACGGCAAGCCGCTCAAGGAAGATCTGGAGCGCAGGCTGGGCGTCCCCGTGCTCATCGCCAACGACGCCAACTGTTTCGCCCTGGCGGAAACCCACCTGGGGGCGGTGCGCCAGCATCATCCCGATGCAAAAGTGGTGTTCGGCATCATCATGGGCACCGGGGTCGGGGCCGGCATCGTCATCAACGGCCAGATCCTCAACGGTCACCACGGCATCGCCGGGGAGTGGGGGCACAACGTCATGTTGCCGGAGGGGCCAGAGTGCTACTGCGGCAAGCGCGGCTGCGTCGAAACCCTCATCAGCGGCCCGGCGCTGGAGGCCTGGTACGAGGCCAGGACCAAACGCCGTCTCTCGCTCGCCCAGATTGCTGCGGCCAGTGCCCATGATCACGTCGCCAGGCTCACCATGGACAGGTTGCACCTGCTGTTCGGCCAGGCCCTCGCCAACGTGATCAATATTCTCGATCCGGACGTCATCGTCATCGGTGGCGGCGTGGGCAATGTGCAGAGCCTCTATCGCGCCGGGCGCGAAACGGTATTGCCTTTCCTGTTCAACCCCCGCTTCGCCACCCCCATGATAGTGCCGGCTCTGGGGGACAGCGCCGGGGTATTCGGTGCCGCACTGCTGGCCCGCGGCGTCTTTCGCGAGGCACTGCTCTCGTGAGTCGCCCCTTCCTCCCATCCCTTTGTCGCAGCTAAGGACACAACGTTTCCATGATCAAGATTGCCATCAACGGCTATGGCCGCATCGGCCGCAACGTGCTGCGGGCCCTCTACGAGAGCGGCCGCGACAAGACCATCAAGATAGTGGCCATCAACGAGCTGGCGGCCCCCGAGGCCATGGTGCACCTGACCCGCTTTGACACCAGCCACGGCCGGTTCCGCTATCCGGTGCAACTGGCGGGCAACAGCATGCAGGTGGGGGAGGATCTCATCGCCCTGTTTGCCGAGCGGGATCCGTCGAACTTGCCGTGGCGGGCGCTGGGGGTGGACGTGGTGCTGGACTGCACTGGGGTGTTCGGCTCCCGGGCCGATGCCGAGCTGCATCTGGGGGCGGGAGCGGGCAAGGTGCTCTTCTCCCATCCGGCGGACGCGGATGTGGACGCCACCATCGTCTACGGGGTCAACCACCAGGTGCTGACCGGGCGGGAGCGGATCGTCTCTAACGCCTCCTGCACCACCAACTGCGTGGTCCCCGTCATCGAAACATTGCATCGAGAATTCGAGATAAATTGTGGTACTATTACGACAATTCATTCGGCCATGCACGATCAGCAAGTCATCGATGCCTATCACGGCGACTTGCGCAGAACCCGGGCGGCCAGCCAGTCCATCATCCCGGTGGATACCAAGCTGGCAAAGGGGTTGGAACGTATCCTTCCCCACTTTGCCGGCAAGTTCGAGGCGATCGCGGTACGGGTACCGACCATCAATGTAACCGCCATGGATCTGAGCATTACTGTTCGTAAAAAAGTGACAGTTAGTGACGTAAATCAAGCCCTGCAACGGGCATCCAGAGGTACATTACACGGTATTCTGGACTACACGGAAGAGCCACTGGTCTCCGTAGACTTTAATCATGATGCACACTCCTGCATCATTGATGGTACCCAGACCCGGGTCAGCGATGCCAACCTCGTCAAGATGTTGATGTGGTGCGATAACGAATGGGGCTTCGCCAACCGCATGCTGGATACCACCCGGGCCATGATGGCCGCAGGCTGAAAGTCTGCACCGGGCGCAAGGTTACTGTTTTTTTAACATTACCTGAAAATATATAGAGGACTGAATATGTCTGTTATCAAGATGACCGACCTGGATCTGGCGGGCAAACGCGTTCTGATCCGTGCTGACCTGAACGTGCCGGTAAAAGACGGCAAGGTCACTTCCGATGCACGTATCGTTGCGACTCTGCCGACCATCAAGCTGGCTCTGGAAAAGGGCGCCAAGCTGATGATCACCTCCCACCTGGGTCGTCCGACCGAGGGTGAATACAACGAAGAATTCTCCCTGGCTCCGGTTGTCAACTATCTGAAAGACGCACTGTCCTGCCCGGTTCGTCTGGCCAAAGACTACCTGGATGGCGTAGACGTCGCCGCCGGTGAGCTGGTTGTGCTGGAAAACTGCCGCTTCAACAAAGGCGAGAAGAAGAACACCGAAGAGCTGGCCAAAAAATACGCCGCCCTGTGTGACGTCTTTGTAATGGATGCATTCGGTACTGCTCACCGCGCCGAAGGCTCTACCTACGGTGTGGCCCAGTTCGCGCCGGTTGCCTGTGCAGGCCCCCTGCTGGCCGGTGAACTGGAAGCCCTGGGCAAAGCCATGCTGAAGCCCGAGCGCCCCATGGTTGCCATCGTGGGCGGCTCCAAGGTCTCCACCAAGCTGACCGTACTCGAATCCCTCTCCAAGATCGCTGACCAGCTGGTGGTCGGTGGTGGCATCGCCAACACCTTCATCGCTGCTGCCGGTCACAACGTCGGCAAGTCCCTGTGCGAGCACGATCTGATCGACACCGCCAAGAAACTGGCTGCCGAAACCAACATTCCGGTGACCACCGACGTGGTTGTGGGTGCCGAGTTCTCCGAATCCACCCCGGCCACCATCAAGTCCGTGTCCGACGTGACTGACGGCGACATGATCTTCGACATCGGTCCGGATTCCGCCAAGGCCCTGGCCGACATCATCATGAACGCCAAGACCATCCTGTGGAACGGCCCGGTCGGCGTGTTCGAGTTCGACCAGTTCGCTGAAGGCACCAAGGTGATCGCCGAAGCCATCGCCGCTTCCCCGGCCTTCTCCATCGCTGGCGGTGGTGACACCCTGGCTGCCATCGACAAGTTCGGCATCGCCGACAAGGTCTCCTACATCTCCACCGGCGGCGGCGCCTTCCTGGAGTTCGTAGAAGGCAAGGTACTGCCGGCTGTCGCGATTCTCGAAGAGCGCGCCAAAGCCTAATTGACCCGGGACGGGGGGCAAAAGCCTCCCGTTTCGTTTATCATGTGGCCGCTGTGCCGGTTCATGATGAACCCCCCACTTTTTATTAACGGCATACGAGACAGGACGATTAAACATGTCTAAGAAAATTTTCGACTTCGTAAAACCCGGCGTGATCACTGGTGATGACGTTCAGAAAGTGTTCGCCATCGCCAAGGAAAACGGCTTCGCTCTGCCGGCCGTCAACTGCGTCGGTACCGACTCCGTGAACGCCGTGCTGGAAGCTGCTGCCAAGGTCAAAGCCCCGGTTATCGTACAGTTCTCCAACGGTGGTGCCGTGTTCACCGCCGGCAAGGGTCTGAAGCTGGAAGGCCAGCAAGCTGCCATCCTGGGTGCCATCTCCGGTGCCAAGCACGTGCACGCCGTTGCCGAAGCCTACGGTGTTCCCGTGATCCTGCACACCGACCACGCTGCCAAGAAGCTGCTGCCGTGGATCGACGGTCTGCTGGACGCGGGCGAGAAGCACTTTGCCGAAACCGGCAAGCCGCTGTTCTCCTCCCACATGCTGGATCTGTCCGAAGAGTCTCTGGAAGAGAACATCGACATCTGCTGCGAGTACCTGACCCGCATGGCCAAGATGAACATGACTCTGGAGCTGGAACTGGGCTGCACCGGCGGTGAAGAAGACGGCGTGGACAACAGCCACCTGGACCAATCCTCCCTGTACACCCAGCCGGAAGACGTGGCCTACGCCTACGAGCGTCTGTCCAAGATCAGCCCGCGCTTCACCATCGCTGCCTCCTTCGGCAACGTGCACGGTGTGTACAAGCCGGGTAACGTCAAGCTGACTCCGAAGATCCTGGACAACTCCCAGAAGTACGTCTCCGAGAAGTTCGGTCTGCCTGCCAAGTCCCTGGACTTCGTGTTCCACGGTGGCTCCGGCTCTACCCTGGAAGAGATCCGCGAATCCATCTCCTACGGTGTGGTGAAGATGAACATCGACACCGACACCCAGTGGGCGACCTGGGAAGGCGTGCTGAACTTCTACAAGTCCAACGAAGCCTACCTGCAAGGCCAGCTGGGCAACCCGGAAGGTGCCGACAAGCCGAACAAGAAGTTCTACGATCCGCGCGTATGGCTGCGTGCCGGTCAGACTTCCATGATCGCGCGTCTGGAGAAGGCCTTCTCCGACCTGAACGCCATCGACGTACTGTAATTCGCAGCACCTTGATTGCATGAAAAGGCGCCCTTCGGGGCGCCTTTTGCATTTCTGTGATCCTGACGGGCTGGATTGGGGATGGGGGGCTGGGTATTATCGATGACATCCGTTTAATTTAGTAAACGAATGCAACCAGGCAGGATGCTGAGCATGCAGACAGGAAGACAGGGACATCAGGAACACACGGCCTCCTATTACGCGGCCACTCGCAACGACCATCGGCAGTGGCCCGAGCTCAGTGGTGAGCTGGATGCGGACGTCTGCGTCATCGGTGGCGGTTTCACCGGCCTCAACACCGCCATCAACCTGGCCGATGCCGGTTACAAGGTGGTGCTGCTGGAGGCCAACCGCATCGGTTGGGGAGCGTCGGGGCGCAACGGCGGCCAGCTGATCCGCGGCATCGGCCACGATACCAGCCAGTTTGCCCGCTGGATTGGCGAGGCGGGCGTGCGGGAGCTGGATCTGATGGGGATCGAAGCGGTGCAGCTGGTGCGCGAGCGGGTCGAGCGTTTCAATATCGAGTGCGATCTGACCTGGGGCTATTGCGATCTCGCCACCAAGGCGCGTCACCTGAAGGGGTTCGAGGAGGATGCCGAGCACCTGGCGAGCCTGGGTTATCGGCACGCACTGAAAATGGTGGCGCGGGAGGAGATGCACACCGTGGTCGGGTCGGATCGCTATATCGGCGGGATGAGCGACATGGGCTCCGGTCACCTGCATCCTCTCAACCTTGCCCTCGGCGAAGCGCGGGCGGTAGCCAGTCTCGGGGGCTCCCTGTTCGAACACTCAAGGGTGACCCACATCGATTACGGCGAGCGTGTCGAGGTGACTACGGCCCACGGCCGGGTCAGCGCGGACTACCTGGTAATCGGCTGCAACGCTTACCTGGGCGACCTCCAGCCCGATCTCGGGGGCAAGGTGCTGCCGGCGGGCTCCTACATTCTCGCCACCCAGGTGCTGGAGAAGCGCCTGCGCCAGCGCTTGCTGCCACAGAACATGGCGGTGTGCGATCAGAACGTGGCGCTCGACTACTATCGGTTGTCGGCGGATGGTCGCCTGCTGTTTGGCGGTGCCTGCAACTACTCGGGCCGTGACCCCCGCGACATCAAGGCCTTCATGCTGCCCAAGCTGCTGCGGGTCTTCCCCGAGCTCGCGGGTACCGCCATCGAGTTCCAGTGGGGGGGCATGATAGGCATAGGCGCCAACCGGCTGCCCCAGATAGGCCGCCTCGAGCAGCATCCCAACGTCTTCTATGCCCAGGCCTATTCGGGCCATGGCCTCAATGCCACCCACATGGCGGGCAAGCTGGTGGCGGAGGCGATCAAGGGGGAGAGCCGGGGCTTCGATCTCTTCAGCCGCGTCCCCCACATGACTTTCCCGGGTGGCCCGGCGCTGCGCTCTCCGTTGCTGGCGCTCGGGATGCTCTGGTATCGGCTGAAGGATCTGCTCTAGGGGGAGGGGGGCTCGGGATTATCCCTGCTGCGTCGCGTCTGGCTCGGCCAGGCGCCAGCCCTGCTCCGTCTTCATCATCCAGACCTGGGTCTCCTGCGCCAGGGCCTGGCCTGCCTCGAAGTCGCCATATTTGCGCTCGAGCTCCATCAGCCCCATCTCCTGCTGGAAGGGGCCGACCCTGTCATAGACGAGATCCTCGTCGTGCAGCACCTGCAACTGATCCAGTCCCTGCTTGAAGTGGAGCTGGTAGCTCACCTTGACCAGATAGACCCCCTCCATCCGCTCCTCCTTGCCGAGCACGGCGAAGTCGCGGATGTCGAACAGGTCAGCATCTGTGCCCGCCTGCAACCTGGCGGTGACCTGGCTCTGGATGGTCTCTTCACCGGGACCTGCGTTGCAGCCATAAAGCCAGAGGGCCAGCAGGGGGATGAACCACTTTTTCATCAAAACTCCGGACGAACGAGACGGGAAAGCGCAAATATTGCCACGGCGTCGGTCATATACAAGGGATTGCCGGAAAAATGGCGGTCAAACCGGGGGCCCACACGGTTGCATGTGCCACCCGGTATCAGCGCAGCTTGTCCAGCTGGCCGAGAAATTCGGCAGGCCCCATGAAGCCGGTCACCCGCTGGCCGTTCAGCTCGTTGCCATCGCGATCGAAGAAGATGAGGGTCGGCAATCCCAGCACGTTGAGGCCGTTGAGCAGATCCACATCGGCGTCGTCGTTGGCGGTGACGTCCGCCTGCAGCAGCACCATCTCGCTGAAGCGCGCCTGCACATCGGGGTCGCTGAAGGTCTTGTGCTCGAATTCCTTGCAGGCCACGCACCAGTCGGCGTAGAGATCCAGCAGCACCGGCTTGCCGCGGGCGGCGGCGAGCTGCACCTTGAGATCGTCCAGGGTCTTGATGCGGATGAATCGGGGGGCCTGGGTCTGGGCGGCGGCATTGGCCCCCTCGGGTGGCAGCAGCAGATCCTTGCCCACCACCACCAGACCCATCATCCCCAGCAGCAGGACGAAGCCGCCGAGGCTCTTGCCCACCGAATGGGCGCGATGCTGGTTGTGGTGATAGAGATAACCGCACAGCACCAGCCCCCAGCCGAGCCAGAGCAGGGTGGACATCTGGTCGCTCAGGAGCCTTGAGAGCAGCAGGATGGGTACCGCCAGCAGCGCAAAACCGAAGAGTTGCTTGATCACATCCATCCAGGCGCCGGCCCTGGGCAGCAGCTTGCCGCCAGAGGTGCCGAGCAAGAGCAGCGGCAGCCCCATGCCCAGGGAGAGGGCATAGAGGGCCGCACCGCCGAGCCAGAGGTCGCCACTCTGGGCCACGTAGATGAGGGCCCCGGAGAGCGGCGCCGTGGTGCAGGGGGAGCAGACCAGTCCCGAGATCATGCCCATGATGGCGACGCCGGCCACGGATCCGCCCTGCTGGCGGTTGGAGAAGCCCGAGAGACGGGTTTGCAGGCTGCTCGGCAGTTGCAGGGTGTAGAGCCCGAACATGGAGAGGGCGAGCAGCACGAACATCACCGAGAGGCCGATGAGCACATAGGGGTGCTGCAGGGCCGCCTGGAATTGCAGGCCCGCCGAGGCGACGACGAGCCCGAGCAGGGTATAGGTGACCGCCATCCCCTGCACATAGACGAAGGAGAGCAGGAAGGCGCGACGGGTGGAGAGGCGATGCCCGGCCCCGGCGATGATCCCGGTCAGGATGGGATACATGGGGAAGACGCAGGGGGTGAAGGCGAGGCCGAGACCCAGGGCGAAGAAGGCGGCGACGCTGATCCAGAACCCCTGGCTGCCAAGGGCGGCCGCCAGCCTGTCCTGCTGGCTGCCCGGCACGTCGGTGCCTTGAAGGCTGGCCACCGCTTCCGCCCGGGCGGGGGCGGCGAGGGGCTCGACGGCGATCCGCTTGTCGGTCGGTGGGTAGCAGAGTCCCTCGGTGCAGCCCTGGTAACTCAGGGTGAGGCTGGCCGCGTCCCCGACCCGGGTCAGTGCGACGGGGATCTGCACCTCCTGGTAATAGACCCGGCTCTTGCCGAAGAAGTCATCCTCGTGCTCGGTGCCGGGGGGCAGGACGGGCTCGTCGAAGGCGAGGTTCTCTCCCTTCACACGGATACTGTGGCGATAGAGGTAGTAGCCGTCGGCGATGCGTATCCGGAGCAGCAGCCGATCACCCTGTTGTTCGCTCTCGAGGGCGAAGGCCTGATCCACCTTGAGGAATCTGGGCTGGGTCTCGATGCCGAGGCTGCCGAGCAGATCCTGGCTGCTGGCCCGGGCGGGGGCCGTCGTCAGGACGCAGAGCAGGCCCAGCAGCATCAGCAGGAAGGAGAGGGGGCGAGAGGCGGTCATGAGGTCTCCTGTGTCAACCAGTCGAGATAGGCAGGGTGGCCCTGGCTTGCCGGAAGCGCCAGGATCTCCGGTACCTCGTAGGGATGGTGGGCGAGAATGCACTGGCGCAGGGGTTCGAACAGCGCGGCCCGACTCTTGATGACGAGCTGGATCTCCCGGGTTCGCTCCGTCTTGCCCTGCCAGCGATAGACGGAGGTGACCCCGGGCAGCTGGTTGATGCAGGCGGCGAGGCGCTGGTCGAGCAGCTGCTCGCAGAGGCGGTCTGCACTGGTCTCGTCGGGGCAGGTGCAGAGCACCAGAATGGCATCGGTCATAGGGATGGACGGTCTCGGCAACGGGGCGCACGGGCCCCCTGGATCAGCCGTTACTATACCGGGCCGGGGGGCAAATAGCACCCGGCCCCCCGCACCCGGAATAAGTCATGCGCCCGAGATGGACGCTGTGAAAAGGACAGGGCAGAATGAGCGGGCTTGTTCCAATTCTACGTAAGGAAATGTATGACCCAACAGAATGAGCAGCAGAGAAACCGCATGTTGAGCCTGTTGCGTGAAGGGGAGCGCCGCATGCTGGTGCAACTGGCCGGTCTGCTGCGTACCAGTGTCGACGAGATCAATGCGGAGCTGGAAAAAGAGGAGCTGTTGTCGGCGTTGGAGCAACCCATCACGGTGGAGTACCTCAACGGCGTGGTGCAGCATCATCTGTTCGAGCGCCTGCACAAGGGGGACATGGTGGCGGCCCAACGCATGCTGAACCAGTACCAGAGCGACCTCGAAGCCATGATGCGCCAGGAAACCAGGCAGGACGACACCCCGCCGGAAGAGGTCAAGGCCCAGGCCTGACCCCGCGAGGCCCTCTTCAGCACCATCATGCCATCGCATGATGGTGCCTCGCCCTTACCCCTCGAATCGCTTATCCCAGCACCTTCTGCACCTGTCCCATGGGAATGGGGAACACCTTGTCGTAACTCCAGTTGTAGACGAAGGCATAGACCAGGTAGAAGAGCACGAAGCCCATATCCAGCACCAGCGCCTCCAGTAGGCCGATGTCGAGCCACCAGGACATCACCGGCAGGGCCACGATCAGCAGGCCCCCCTCGAACCCCAGGGTGTGCAGCACACGCTGCCACAGCGCCTTGTGGGTGTGGCCCTGATAGCGCAGCAGCAGCTTGTCCACCCCGATGTTGTAGACATAGTTCCAGACGGTGGCGACCACCGAGAAGAACAGGGCCAGGGGGCCCATGTGGTTGAGCCCGACGCCGGTCACCCAGCTGGCCAGCGGAGCGGCGATCAGCAGGCCAATCAATTCGAAGCCGATGGCGTGGCGCAGGCGGTCACGGGTCGTACGCATGGTTTGTCTCTCTCTTTGGTCAGGGAATGGCGGCAATGTATCGCCAAAACCGGATAGATTCACGTTGGTATCTATCGCTAAAATAGATAGATGTGACGACACAACAGCACGGCGGAGCAGGCTCATGACCCCTTCACTGGAACACTTCAAGGCATTGCTGGCGACGGCCGAGACCGGGTCGTTCTCGGCGGCTGCGCGCAGGCTGGGCAAGGCCCAGTCGGTGGTGAGTGCCGCCATCGCCAACCTGGAGATCGATCTCGGCCTTGCGTTGTTCGATCGCAGCGGCCGCTATCCCGTGCTGACCGAGGCGGGTGCCCGCATCTGTCAGGAGGCAGGGGGGCTGCTGGCCCAGAGCGAGCGACTGCAGGCCATCGCAGGAGAACTGGCCAACGGCGTCGAGTCGCGCCTCACCCTGGCTATCGACGATGACTCCCACCTGCCCTGGCTTGGTTCCCTGCTGGAGGAGTTCGCCAGCCGTTACCCGGCGGTGGAGCTGGAGCTGCTGTTCCCGCTGATGGAGGACGTGACCGAGCTGCTCAAGAGCGGCCGTGCCCAGCTTGGCATCAGCTATCAGAAGGCGCACCCCGAGCGGGAGCTGGTCTCCCGCTCCCTGGGGACGGTCACCATGCCCCTGGTGGTCTCTCCGGATCACCCCCTGGCCCACAAGACGCCGTTGAAGGAGAGCGACCTGCAAGGGGCTCGCCAGTTGATGGTGACCGGACGGCGGGAGGGGACGGAGCGCCATCGCTTCCGCCTCTCGGCGCAAGTGTGGTGGGTGGAGGGAGATCTCGGGATCCTGGAGCTGGTGAAACTGGGGCTGGGATGGGCGGCGGTGCCCGAGTTTCTGCTGCACCGGCCCCTGGCGCGGGGGGAGCTGGTGGTGCTCAAGCCAGACTTCATCGCCGAGGCGGAACTGGCGCTGGAGTTGCAGTGGTATCGCGCCCGCCCGCTCGGGCAGGCGGGGCGCTGGTTGCAGGAGGCACTGCTGGCGCGGGTGCCTCGCTAGGGGGGATTCAGTCGATCAACGCATAGGGCAGGGGCTGCAGACTGAGGCTGGAGCCCTCTTCCAGCTTGAGGCGGAAGCGGGCGTCGGCCTCGGTGTCCTTGGGCAGCACGGCGGTGAGCCATACCTGACCCTGCTGCTGCCAGGCGTTGAGCACCAGACCGCTGCGGCGCCAGTTGTCACCGAGCTGGATCTCCAGGGTGTCACCGCTGGCCACCTGCGTTGCGGCAGTGCCGCTCAGCACGAAGAGGGCGCGGTTGTTGGCGCCGCGATACTTGGCGCGCGCCACCGTCTCCTGCCCCATGTAGCAGCCCTTGTTGAAGCTGATTCCATCAAGGGCTTGCAGGTTCAGCATCTGGGGGATGTATTCCCCCTGATGGATCGCTTCCAGATGGGGGAGACCGGCTTTGATTTCCAGCCCCCACCAGAGTCCTTCGTCGCCCACCGGCAGGTTCAGGGCCAGCGGGGATGTGCTCGCCAGCAGCCAGCGGTCCGCCTCCACCCTGACTGCCATGCCGCCCTCCACCAGGCCGGTGCCGGTCAGCGCGAAGTGCTGTGCCATCCAGTCGTCCGTCCCCTGACCGGCCAGTCCGGCCAGGCTGCCCTGAAACTCGCCGATCTCGACCTTGGCAAAGATCGCAAACTTCTTGAGCTCCGGCAGCTGGCGGGCCAGCACCGAGGGCTTGGTCAGCATCAGCAGGCTGTCTTCCAGGCAGAGCAGGCGAAAATCGCTCCACAGCTTGCCCTTGGGATCGCAGTGGCCGCCGAGGGTGCTCTGGCCCGGCTGCAGGGCGTTGACGTCGCAGGTCACCTGACCTTGCAGATACTTGGCGCGATCCGGGCCGCCGAGGCGGGTGATGGCCAGATTGGTCAGGGAAAACAGGGTCGGCTCGGCAGGAAGAAGAGGGGTCGGCAAGCTCACGATGGGATTCCAGAGACAGAAAGTATGTGACCTGCATGGTAAAGACGTAAGGAATGTTTGTCAGCCGGAAAATCCTGCTGCTACCATTCCCCGGTCTTTGTAAGGAGAGTTCCATGTTGAACCCAAGTGAGAAGTCCCGCCTGAAGTGGGCCTGCCGTCGCGGCATGCTCGAGCTGGATGTGATCTTTATGCCCTTCTTTGAGCACGAGTTCGATGGCCTCGGCGAGGCCGAACAGCGCACCTTCATCCGCCTGCTGGAGTGCGAGGATCCCGAGCTGTTCCGCTGGTGCATGGGTCACGGCGTGCCCGAGGATCCCGATTTTGCCGCCATGATCCCCCTGATCCTCGAGCGCAATCAGGCCCGCCACGACAGCCTGCGCTGAGCCCGACTCGCGACCGCCACCCCTCATGGCCAGCCTCGCGTCTCCCCAGCGGGTAGTGATGCCCGTGATCGCCTCCCGCCAGCAGCGTCTGCTGCTGTGCATCCTGTTTCTGTTGCTGCTCTTGCCCGTCGCCAGCCTGATCCCGGGCTGGCAATGGGGGCTGTTCCTCCCTGTCTGGGGGCTGAGTCTGTGGCGCGCGTTGCGCCGCCATCCGGCGGCGAGCGGCGTGCTCGTCTGGGACGGGGAGTGGCTCGAGTGGCAAGGGGCGCGCCATCGGCTGGATCCCCGCAGCCGCATCCTGCCCGGGGTGCTCTGGTTGCGGCTGAAGAAAGTGGAGGGCTCCGAGGGGCAGCTCTGGCTCTTCTCCGATGCCCTGGCCCCTGCACACTACCGCGCCCTGGCCCGCGCCATTCACCTCGCTGTCCGCTAGGGGCGTCTCTCTACCTGCTACATCTGCCGCTCATAGCAGATGACCCCGCCTGGGCGGGGTCATCTGGGGGAGGGCATACGCCCGAATCGAACGCAACGGCCTTATTCCAGATCCGGCGTCATTCCCGATCCGGGGTCAGCACGGTTGGCTTGGAGTCCGGCTGCATGTCCGGATAATCCAGGTTGTAGTGCAAACCGCGAGACTCCTTGCGCTCCAGGGCGCAGTTGACGATGAGCTCGGCCACCTGCAACAGGTTGCGCAGCTCCAGCAGGTTGTTGGAGACCCGGAAGTTGGCGTAGTACTCCTGCACCTCCTGCTTGAGCAGATCGATGCGACGCTTGGCCCGGGCCAGGCGCTTGTTGGTGCGCACTATGCCCACGTAGTCCCACATCATCAGCCGCAGCTCGTGCCAGTTGTGCTGGATCACCACCTGCTCGTCCGAGTCATCCACCTGGCTCTCGTCCCAGGCCGGCAGGCTGGGGGGCGCCACGCTGGTGGGCAGCTTGGCCAGGATGTCGGCTCCCGCCTGGTGGGCATAGACCACGCATTCGAGCAGGGAGTTGGAGGCCATGCGATTGGCGCCGTGCAACCCGGTATAGGTCACCTCGCCGATGGCATAGAGGCCGGGGATGTCGGTCTGGCCGTTGTTGTCGATCATCACGCCGCCACAGGTGTAGTGGGCCGCCGGGACGATGGGCATCGCCTCCTTGGTGATGTCGATACCGGCCGCGAGGCAGCGCTCATAAATGGTCGGGAAGTGCTTGATGATGAAATCCGCCGGCTTGTGGCTGATGTCCAGATACATGCAATCCGCCCCGAGGCGCTTCATCTCGTGGTCGATGGCGCGGGCGACGATATCCCGCGGGGCCAGCTCGGCCCGCTCGTCAAACTCCGGCATGAAGCGGCTGCCGTCGGGACGGCGCAGATAGGCCCCCTCGCCACGCAGCGCTTCGGTCAGCAGGAAGTTGGGGTCGTCCGGGTGGAACAGGCTGGTGGGGTGGAACTGGTTGAACTCCAGGTTCGCCACCCGGCAGCCGGCGCGCCACGCCATGGCGATGCCGTCGCCAGAGCTGACGTCCGGGTTGGAGGTGTACTGGTACACCTTGGAGGCCCCGCCGGTGGCCAGCGCCACGAAGCGGGCGCGGATCACCTCGACCTGCTCGGCGTTGCGATTCCAGACATAGGCTCCCAGTACCTTGTTGCCCGGCAGACCCAACTTGCGGGTGGTGATGAGATCGACCGCGTTGAAGCGCTCCATCAGCTGGATGTTGGGGTGGGCGCGCACCTGGTCGATCAGGGTGAGCTGCACCGCCTTGCCGGTGGCGTCGGCCGCGTGGAAGATGCGGCGATGGCTGTGGCCCCCTTCCCGGGTCAGGTGATAGTGGGATTCCCCCTCGGCATCCTCTTCCTGATCGAAGGGGACCCCTTGCTGAATGAGCCACTGGATGGAGTCGCGGGCGTTGCGGGCGGTGAACTCCACCACCGCCGGGTCGCACAACCCGGCGCCGGCGTTGAGCGTGTCGCTCACGTGGGATTCGATGCTGTCGGTCTCGTCGAACACGGCAGCGATGCCTCCTTGCGCATAGAGAGTGGCCCCCTCACTGATGGGCCCCTTGCTCAGAACCAGGACTTTGGCCTGGTCTGCCAATCGCAACGCGAGGGACAGACCGGCGGCACCGCTGCCAATGATGAGTACGTCGCAAAGGTATTCAACACTTGCTTTCATAAGTATCATTGGCCTGGATTAAGAACTGGCCCCATGGTAGCCCAAGGGGGGTTGTGATGCAGCCCGCATCACATTTTTTTCAATGCAAGCGAACTTTCCCTGATTCCTCCTGTCTGAACTTGTGCGCTTAGAAGGGGCCGGAAAAGAAAAACGATAACCTGATGGGGGTTTTACGGCTCTGATGAGCGACCAGAATCTACTGGACGAACAGCTGGTTGAACGGGTCCAGCGTGGCGATAAAAATGCATTCAACCTGTTGGTACGCAAGTACCAGCACAAGGTGGTCAACCTGGTGGCCAGGTATGTCAACAATCCGGGCGATGTACCGGATGTGGCGCAGGAGGCATTCATCAAGGCCTACCGTGCGTTGCCGACATTCCGTGGCGAGAGCGCGTTTTACACCTGGTTGTACCGGATTGCCGTCAACACGGCCAAAAACTACCTGACGTCACAGGGGCGCAGACCGCCCAGCAGTGATGTCGAAGCGGACGAGGCTGAATATTATGGTGGTGGTGAAGCCCTGCAAGAGGTGGCCACCCCGGAGAACCTGGCGCTGACCGACGAGATCAAGCGTACCGTGTTTACCGCCATAGAAGCCTTGCCAGAAGATTTGAGAACGGCGATCACCCTTCGTGAAATGGAAGGGCTGAGCTACGAGGAGATTGCGGAGATCATGGATTGTCCGGTGGGTACGGTGAGATCCCGCATCTTCCGGGCGAGGGAAGCAATCGATAAAAAGCTGCAACCTCTGATCGAGCATTAACTGGGGAAAGACAGGCAAACTTATGGCAAATAAAGAGCAACTTTCAGCCCTGATGGATGGCGACCTCAGCGAAATCGAGGTACTGAACGAGCTGGGAACGGATCCCGCTCTGCAGGATACCTGGTCGCGTTACCATCTGATCGGTGATGCCATGCGGGGTGACCTGCCGGTCAATCTGCAACTGGATCTCAGCGACAGCATCATGCTGGCGCTGGAGGATGAACCCGCCATACCGGCGCCCAAGCCGGCACAGCCTGCTGCGCCCCAGGTGCAGCCCGCCGGCAAGGTGATCCCCTTCGTTCGCCGCTTTGGCCAGCAAGTGGGGCAGTATGCCATTGCCGCCTCCGTGGCTGCCGCCGTCATCTTCGGCGTGCAGCAGTACCAGGGCAAGGATGGTGTACCGACCAGCCCGGTGCTCAATACCATACCCGTGGGTGGCAGTGCTGCGCCGGTGAGCGTGCACTATCCCCAGGATGGCAGCCGGACCGGCGTGCGTCAGCAAGGTCTGAGCGAGCAGCAGATGCAGGAGCAGCGCGAGCGCATCAATGCCTTCCTGCGCGACCATCAACTGCAACAGCGTCTGCTGCAAGACAAGCAGATTCAGGAATAACGCATTTTTAGGGATCAGATCGTGCGCCAGTCCAGCCGTATCCTGCTGGCCTCTCTCCTGTTGATTTGTGCCAAGGCCTCGGCCGACGATCTGTCGGCCGAGGCCTTGTTGCAGCAGATGCAGAGTGCCGTTTCGCAACAAAACTTCGAATTGTCCATGGTCAAGGCCCGCCAGGGGCGCCTCGAGCCTATCCGTTTCAGCCACGGGATCATCGATGGCAAGGAGGTGGCTCACTTGAGCTATCTCGACGGCAAGGCCGTGGAGTTCCTGCAACGCCAGAACGAATACACCTTCTTCGAAAACACCCATGAGCCCTACACCCTCAAGGGGGCGCGTTTCCCCGGGGTCTGGTCGAGCCTGGTGAGGATGCCGCTGCCCCGGGTGATGGAGAGTTATGACCCCGTGCTGGCGGGCCGCAGCCGGGTGGCCGGCCTGGTGGCACAAGTGGTACGGCTGGTGCCCAAGGAGGCGGACAAGTACGGCTTCGTGCTCTGGATTGACGAACAGAGCCATCTGCTGCTGCGGGTGGACATGGTGGATCGGGAAGGAAATCTGGTGGAGCAGGTGCTGGGGGTGGATCTGGACAGGCAATCTGCGCCGGCCCCCTGGCTGGTCACCCTGGCACGCAGCAAGCTGCCGGATGCGCTGGCGCTGGAAGATGCCTATCCCGCTCCCCAGCAGACCCTCAACTGGCACCTGACCTGGTTGCCCGATGGCTTCAAGGTGCTCTCTCAGGATCGGCATCAGCTGGTCAGCACCAGTCTGCCGGTGGATTACATGATGCTCTCCGACGGGCTGGTGGATCTCTCCGTCTATGTTTCCCGGGTCGATCCCAAGCAGGCGGTGCGCCAGCAGTTGATTCGCCAGGGGGCCACCTCGCTGGTGAGCTTCGTCAACGAGGTCGGGGTAGAGATCACCGTGGTGGGCGAGGTGCCCGCCGAAACCGCCAAGCGCATCGCCGAGGCCGTGCAGCCGCTGGCCCGCAACGAGGCGGTGCAGTGAGTCTTTGCCGTGAGACTTGCCCTGAGGGTGCCGCCGTGCTGAGATCCGGTGCATCCACCGCCCCCTGTGAGGAGTCATCAGGTGAGTAACATGAGTGAAGAGCTGGCCACAGTAGTGGCCATCGACGGCAATCACGCCTGGGTGGAGTGCGAGCGGCGATCCGCCTGCAGCGGTTGCCACCAACAATCCAGCTGCGGGACCGGCACCGTCGCCAAGGCCTTTCCCATGAAGGCGCAGCGGCTGCGGGTCGCCCTCACCGGCGATGTAGCGGTGGGCCAGCAGATCCGCCTGGGCATCCCTCAGGCCAGCATCCTGCGCGGTGCGGCCCTGGTGTACGTGCTGCCGCTCTTCTGTCTGCTGCTGGGCGCCCTGCTCGGCCAGCTCTGGCTGGTGCCGCTCTTGTCGGCGGGAGAGGGGGTGACCATCCTCTGCTGTCTGCTGGGCGGCGCCATCGGATTTTTACTGGTTCGTTACTTTTCTGACCGGCTCGAGCAGGGGGAATACGGTCCCCGCATGCTCGGGGTGGTGCTCAATACCCGTCATCTCTCTTGAGGGGCCGGGTCTGGCGGAGGGCATCCAGGTGCCCAACGCCCGCCAGACAAGGCGCTATTTGTGGGGCCCGCCGACTAAAGATTGGCCGTCGACCGGGTTATCCAGTAAAATCCTGCCCTCATATCCGACCCTAACTTAATTTTGAGTGATTCTTGCTCGATGAAACACATTCGTAACTTTTCGATTATTGCGCACATCGACCACGGTAAGTCGACCCTGTCGGACCGTTTGATCCAGACTTGCGGCGGCCTGTCCGATCGCGAGATGCAGGCCCAGGTGCTGGACTCCATGGATCTGGAGCGCGAGCGCGGCATTACCATCAAGGCACAGAGTGTGACCCTGAACTACCAGGCACAAGACGGTAACACCTATCAGCTGAACTTTATCGACACCCCGGGCCACGTGGATTTCTCCTACGAGGTTTCTCGCTCCCTGGCTGCCTGTGAAGGGGCACTGCTGGTGGTGGATGCCGGTCAGGGGGTTGAGGCACAGACTCTGGCCAACTGCTACACCGCCATGGAAATGGATTTGGAAGTGGTGCCGGTGCTGAACAAGATCGACCTGCCGGCCGCAGAGCCCGAGCGGGTTGCCGAGGAGATCGAGGACATCGTCGGCATCGACGCGGTGGACGCGGTGCGCTGCTCCGCCAAGACCGGCCTCGGTGTCGATCTGGTGCTGGAAGAGATCGTCGCCAAGATCCCGTCCCCGGAAGGGGATCCGGAGGCGCCGCTGCAGGCGCTGATCATCGACTCCTGGTTCGACTCCTACCTCGGGGTCGTGTCGCTCGTGCGGATCAAGAACGGTTCCCTGAAGAAGAACGACAAGATCAAGGTGATGAGCACCGGTCAGGTGTGGGGTGTAGATCGTATCGGTATCTTCACCCCCAAGCAGGTGGACACCGACGGCCTGGGTTGTGGCGAGGTAGGTTGGGTCGTCTGCGGCATCAAGGACATCCACGGTGCGCCGGTGGGGGATACCCTGACCCTGGCCAAGCACGGTGCCGAGAAGGCGCTGGCCGGCTTCAAGAAGGTGAAGCCCCAGGTCTATGCGGGCCTGTTCCCCATCTCCAGCGATGACTACGAGTCCTTCCGCGATGCGCTGGAGAAGCTCTCCCTCAACGACGCCTCCCTGTTCTACGAACCGGAGAGCTCCACGGCGCTGGGCTTCGGCTTCCGCTGCGGCTTCCTCGGGATGCTGCACATGGAGATCATCCAGGAGCGTCTGGAGCGTGAATACGATCTGGATCTCATCACCACCGCACCGACCGTGGTCTACGAGATCGAGCTGAACGATGGCTCCACCATCCACATCGACAGCCCGGCCCAGATGCCCGCCATCAACAACATCAAGGAGATGCGCGAGCCCATCGCCGAGTGCCACATCCTGCTGCCGCAGGAGTACATGGGCAACGTCATCACCCTCTGCATCGAGAAGCGCGGCGTACAGACCAACATGGTCTACCACGGCAAGCAGGTGGCGCTGACCTACGAGATCCCGATGGCGGAAGTGGTGCTCGACTTCTTCGACCGTCTGAAGTCCACCAGTCGCGGCTACGCCTCCCTTGACTACGGCTTCAAGCGTTTCGAAACCTCCGACATGGTCCGTCTGGACATCATGATCAACGGCGAGCGGGTCGACGCCCTGGCCATCATCACCCACAAGGAGAACGCCCAGTATCGCGGTCGCCAGGTGGTGGAGAAGATGCGCGAGCTGATCCCGCGCCAGATGTTCGACATCGCCATCCAGGCCGCCATCGGCAACCAGATCATCGCCCGCAGCACCGTCAAGGCATTGCGTAAAGACGTCACCGCCAAGTGCTACGGTGGTGACGTGAGCCGGAAGAAGAAGCTGTTGAACAAGCAGAAAGAAGGCAAGAAGCGGATGAAGTCTCTGGGCCGTGTGGATGTGCCGCAAGAGGCCTTCCTCGCCATTCTCCACGTCGGAAAGGATTAATCGATGGCAAGCACCTTTTCCCTGATCCTCGTCGTCGTCACCCTGCTGACCGGCATCATCTGGACGCTCGACAAGCTGGTCTGGGCCAAGCAGCGGGCAGCCAAGATTGCCGCCGCCCGTGCCAATGCCGGTCCGGATGTGGACGAGAAGACACTGGCCAAGGTGGCCCCCATGCCGGTCTGGATCGAACAGACCGGCGGGGTTTTCCCGGTGATCGCGCTGGTGCTGATCCTGCGCTCCTTCATCTTCGAGCCGTTCCAGATCCCGTCCGGCTCCATGATGCCGACCCTGCTGGTGGGCGACTTCATCCTGGTGGAGAAGTTTGCCTACGGCCTCAAGGACCCGGTGACCAACACCAAGTTCCTCGAGACCGGTGAGCCGAAGCGCGGTGATGTGGTGGTCTTCAAGTATCCGCTGGATACCCGGGTGGACTACATCAAGCGGGTGGTCGGCATGCCCGGCGATCGGGTCATCTATCGCAACAAGGAGCTGATGATCCGGCCCAAGTGCGATGAGCAGGAAGGGAAAACGTGCCCCGGCTTCCAGAAGCTGGACGTCAAGTTCGAGCAGCGCGGCGAGTTCAGCCAGATGGGGATCCCGCTGGATCGCTACACCGAACAGCTGGGCGATGTCTCCCACGAGACCTTGCGCAACCCGCTGATGCCGGACCTGGTGGACCGCTACTATCGCCAGCCCGGGACCTACCCCGACGAGTGGGTAGTGCCGGAAGGCCACTATTTCGTGATGGGTGACAACCGCGACAACAGCACCGACAGCCGTTTCTGGGGTTTCGTGCCCGAGCAGAACCTGGTAGGCAAGGCGGTCGCCATCTGGATCAGTTTCGAATTCGAGCGCGAGGAAGGGTCCGGCTTGCCGAGCTGGGTGCCGACCGGTGTGCGCTTCAACCGCATTGGCGGAATCAAGTAAATGAATATCAAGATGAACAGACTGCAGTCCCGTCTCGGGCATGTCTTTCAGGATCCTGAGCTGCTGACCCGGGCACTGACCCATCGCAGCGCAGGGTCCCGTCACAACGAGCGCCTGGAATTTCTGGGGGACTCCATCCTGAGTCTGGTGATTGCCGATGACCTCTTCCACCGCTTCCCGCAGGCGGCGGAAGGGGATCTCAGCCGGATGCGCGCCACCCTGGTGCGCGAGAAGACGCTGGCCGAGCTGGGCCGGGAATTCGACCTCGGGGATCACCTGATCCTGGGGCCGGGGGAGCTGAAAAGCGGCGGTTTTCGCCGCGAGTCCATCCTGGCCGACACCGTCGAGGCGGTGATCGGCGCCATCTATCTGGACACGGATCTGGAGCGGGTGCGCAGCCTCCTGCTCGGCTGGTATGCCAGCCGCCTTGGCGAGATCAAGCCCGGGATCGAACAGAAGGATCCCAAGACCCGTCTGCAAGAGATCCTGCAGGGCAGCCGCAAATCCCTGCCGACCTATACGGTGACCAACGTCAAGGGCGAGGCCCACAACCAGGAGTTCACCGTCCAGTGCGAAGTGGATGGGCTGGATGGCCCCCTGGTCGGGATCGGCTCCAGCCGCCGCAAGGCCGAACAGGCCGCGGCGCAGCAAGCACTGGAACGGCTGTCATGAGCACCATGACGGATCCGGCACTGTGCGCTCTTTTCACTCCATCAGCATTGGGAACGCGGTCATGACAGATACCACCTATTGCGGCTTTGTCGCCATCGTGGGCCGCCCCAACGTGGGCAAGTCCACCCTGCTCAACAAGTTGCTTGGCCAGAAGGTCAGCATCACCTCGAAGAAGCCTCAGACTACCCGTCACCGGATCCTGGGGATCGACACCGAGGAGAACCATCAGACCATCTATGTGGATACCCCGGGTCTGCACATCGAGGAGAAGCGGGCCATCAACCGCCTGATGAACCGCGCCGCCACCAGTTCCCTGGGGGACGTGGCCATGGTGGTGTTCGTGGTGGACGGCACCCACTGGACCAAGGATGACGAGATGGTGCTGGGCAAGCTGCGCCACCTCAAGTGCCCCGTGGTGCTGGCGGTCAACAAGATCGACAACGTCAAGGAGAAAGAGGATCTGCTGCCGCACCTCGAGTGGCTGGGTCAGCAGATGAACTTTGCCCACATCCTGCCCATCAGCGCCGAGAAGGGTACCAACGTGGAGAAGATCCGCGAGTGGGCCAAGGATCTGCTGCCGGAGAACGTCCACTTCTTCCCGGAAGATTACGTGACCGACCGCTCTTCCCGCTTCATGGCCTCCGAGATCATCCGCGAGAAGCTGATGCGCTTCACCGGTGAGGAGCTGCCCTATTCGGTGACGGTGGAGATCGAGCGCTTCAAGGTCGAGGAAAACGGTCTCTACCACATCCACGGGCTCATCCTGGTGGAGCGCGAAGGCCAGAAGAAAATGGTCATCGGCAACAAGGGCGAGAAGATCAAGACCATCGGCACAGAGGCGCGCATCGACATGGAACGGCTGTTCCAGAACAAGGTGCATCTCGAGCTGTGGGTCAAGGTCAAGTCCGGCTGGGCCGACGACGAGCGGGCCCTGCGCAGCCTCGGGTATGGCGACGACTGATTGCTGACCCCGGCTTTCGTCATCCACAGTCGGCCCTATCGGGAGACCAGCCAGCTGGTCGAGGTCTTCACCCAGGATAGCGGTCGATTCACCCTGGTGGCTCGCGGTTCCCGCGGGCCACGCTCCTCTCTGAAGGGGCTGCTTCAGCCCTTCACCCTGCTCACCATTGCCTGGCGCGGCAAGGGGGATCTCAAGAACCTCACCCAGGTGGAGTGCCCGGATCACTCGTTGCGCCTCGGCGGGGATCGTCTCTTCTACGGCCTCTATCTCAACGAGCTGGTCTACTACCTGCTGGAAGCGCACACCCCCTTCCCCGAGGTGTTCGACGCCTATGCCCGTGCCATCATGGCCCTGGCGGACGGCGAGACCCCGGAGCTGCCCCTGCGCCGCTTCGAGTTCCTGCTGCTGCAGGCCCTGGGCTACGCGGTGGACTTCGAATATGCCGCGGACGACGACTCCCCCATCGACCCCACCCTGCTCTACGGCTTCGAGCGGGAGCTCGGCTTTGTCGCTTGCGAGCGGGCGCCGGATCCCCGTACCCTGTTCCTCGGCGCCCACCTGCTGGCCTTCGCCGAGGGGCGTTTTGACACGCCTCCCTTGCTGCAGGCGGCCAAGCGTTTCAGCCGACTGGCGCTGCAGCCCTATCTCGGCAAGCGTCAACTGAAGAGCAGGGAGCTCTTTTTGAAGCGAAAAGGCAGTGTTTCAAGCTGATTTTTATTATCTGGTGATGTTTTGTGTTTATGACATCGCCTTTCATGAACAATAATGCTGTCGCCGCGACCAGAACCGGCCTGCGGCGGCACATGGACAGAGGAGCGGGCTCCACCCGCTCCGGCATTCACAGATGACCTGTATCAAGGAGTAAGCAATGAGCGAGATCTACCTGGGTGTGAACATCGACCATATCGCCACCCTGCGCAACGCCCGCGGCACCCAGTATCCGGATCCGGTACAGGCCGCCTTCGTGGCCGAGCAGGCCGGTGCCGATGGCATCACGGTCCACCTGCGGGAAGATCGCCGCCACATCACCGACCGGGACGTGGAGATCCTGCGCCAGACCATCCAGACCAGGATGAACCTGGAGATGGCGGTGACCGAGGAGATGATCGGCATCGCCTGCCGCATCAAGCCCCACTTCGTCTGTCTGGTGCCGGAGAAGCGCACCGAGGTGACCACCGAGGGTGGTCTGGACGTGGCGGGCCAGCTGGACAAGGTGACCGATGCGGTGACCCGTCTTGCGGCCGTCGGTGCTCAGGTATCCCTCTTCATCGATGCGGATCCGTTGCAGATCGATGCGGCCGCCGCGAGCGGTGCTCCCTTCATCGAGATCCACACCGGCCGCTACGCCGATGCCACCACGGATGCCGAGCGCAACGCCGAGTTCAAGCGCATCGCCGCCGGTGCTTCCTACGCCGCTGGCAAGGGCTTGAAGGTCAATGCGGGCCACGGTCTGCACTACCACAACGTCAAGGCTATCGCCGCCATCCCCGAGCTCTATGAGCTCAACATCGGTCACGCCATCATCGGTCGCGCCGCCTTCGACGGTCTGGCCAAGGCGGTCAGCGACATGCGTGCGCTGATGCAGGAAGCCCGTCAGGGGATCTGATGCCGCTTCGCAGGTATGAAAACCACAAGGGACGCTTCGGCGTCCCTTGTGGTTTTCAGGAGTGGAAGGCGGGGTGAACCCCGTGCTCATCTGGCATGGGGCCGGGCATCCGTGTGCAGAGGGCGAAAGGGAAGGGGCGTCTCAGCCTGGTTCCGGGAAGTAGCGCTCCAGCAGGGCGGTGAGGATGGCCTGGCACTCGGCATCCGGCTCGCCGGTGACCAGGGCGGGGCGAAAGTGAAGCTGGAAGGCGCGCAGGACGGCGCGGCTCTGCTCATCCCAGGCGCCGTGCTGGGGTAGGCCGTAGCCGTAACGGGCAAGCTGCTGCTGCCATTGCAGCGCATCCCAGGGGATGAGCTGCGTCTGGCGCAGCTCGGCCACCCGGGCCTCGTCGGGCCAGGCGCCGACACCGTAGCGCAGGGCGAGCTCGCGCCAGGGGAACCGGGGGCCGGGATCCTGCTTGCGCTCGGGGGCGACATCGCTGTGGGCCAGCACCTGGGTGGGGGGGATCTGGTAGCGCTCGACCAGATCCCGGGCGAGTGCGCCGAGGGCGGCGATCTGGGCAGGGGGATAGGGTTGCCAGTGTCTCAGATGGGCGGGCAGGGCCGCGTCTTTCTCGTCATACCCGAGATTCACTATCTCGATACCGAGCGAACTGGCGTTGAGCCCGGCGTAGTGATGCCAGCGACTGCGTCCGGCGTGCCAGGCCCGCTGGCTGTCGGGCAGCAGCTGGTAGACCGGGAACGGTTGCTCGTCGGTGTCGCGGGGGATCAGGTAGTGGGCGCTCACCTTGTGCTCCGGCTCGGTCAGCAGGAGCAGGGAGCGGGCATCCTCTTCATCCGTGTAGTGCAGGATGAGAAAGGCGATGCGCTCGTTCTGGCTGGCGCTCTGATGCTCCTGATTGAGACGATAGGGCGCAGGCTGGCAGGCGCCGAGCAGCAGGATGAGGGGCAGTGACCAGCGCCAGCGCGCCGCGAACCGGCACGCGCCGCCGCTCGCCGGGCGTGGAGCCAGCAGGCGGCGCCAGCCCATGGTCTAGCCTCGCACCTGGCCGGAGGCGGTCATCAGGGCGCGGGCCTGTATTTGGCGGTGAGGCCAATCAGGAAGTTGCGCAGGATCTGATCCCCGCAATCCTGATAGTGCTTGTGATCCCTGGCACGGAACAGGGCGCTCAGCTCGGACTTGGAGAGGTTGAAGTTCGCGAGCTTGAGGGTGCCCAGCATCTCCTCTTCCTTGTAGTTGAGGCCGATGCGCAGCTTGCGCAGGATCAGGTTGTTGTTGATCCGGTTCGGGATCACCTGGGGCGGGGCATCTTCCCGCACACCGCGGCGCAGGGCGATGAAGCCGTCGAGGAACTGGCTCAGTGCCGAGTCCGGGCAGGCGGAGAAGCCCGCTTCCTGTGCCTCGCCCTCTTCGGCCTCTTTCATCAGCCAGCCGTGCAACTGGGCATGGGTGATGGCCAGATTGCCCTTGGCAAAGATCTCGACCATCTGGTCGTTGCTGATGCTGAGGGCATAGCGCAGGCGGCGCAGAATATCGTTGTTGGTCATGTTGACTCCTGTGGAAACGGCGCAGATGTTACCACCTGCCGCCTGTCCAGTCAGAAAAAGCGCCTCAGTCGGTCAGGGCCAGGTAGCGGGGTGCCTCTTGCCTCACCTGCTCCAGGGCATCCTGCAGCTCCAGCAACTCGGGTTCCAGATCGCTCACGGCGACCCCGTCGCGCAGCTGCTGCTCGAGCTGGGAGAGCAGTCGTTGCAGACCCGGCACCCCGGAGTAGGCGCAGCCACCGTTGAGGCGGTGGAGCTGGGCCAGCACGTCTGCATCGTCGGCACTCCCTTCCAGCGCCGCCGCCAGGATGGGCTCCACCTCGTCGAAGCTGGCCAGCAGCATGGTCAGCATCTCCCGGGCGAGGGCTGGCTTGCCGGCGGCCTGACGCACGGCAAGGGGCCAGTCTATCTGCTGATCCCCGTGATTCTGGTGCCGCCGGTGGGCGAAGTCGGTGATGAGCTGCGCCAGCATCCCCTCGTCGATGGGTTTGGCCAGGTAGTCGTCCATGCCCTGCCGAATGAGGCGCTCCCGCTCACCGGGAATGGCATGGGCGGTGACCGCGACGATGGGGGTCTCGGTGTTGAGGGAGTGGTGGCGGATCGCCTGGGTGGCGCTGATGCCGTCCATGACGGGCATCTGGATATCCATGAAGATGATGTCGAACGGCTGGCTCTGGGCCAGGTTGACCGCCTCCTTGCCGTTCTTGCACACCACCACCTCGGTCACCATCTCCTTGAGCATGGCGGCGATGAGCTTGAGGTTGGCGGCGTTGTCATCCACCGCCAGCACCTTGACAGCCTGCACGCTGCGCGGCGTCGGCGCGGGCAGGGGGGCACGGCGTACCGCCTCGGGGGAGAGCAGAGCGTGCAGCAACTTGCGATGGTTGATGGGCTTGGAGAGGCAGTGGACGGCGCCGTGGGCCAGCATGGCGTCGTAGAGGGCCGGCTCGTGGCTGCTGAGCAGCACTATGGTGTTCTGCTGGCCGTCCAGTCCGTCGAGACGGGCAATCACCTGCTGCGGGCTGTGCAGGGTGCTGCTGCCGATGAGCACCATGTCCTGGCTGCTCATCGGGGGCCACTCCTCGTCCACCGTCAGGGAGTGCACATCCAGGTGCCACTCTCCCAGCAGGGCAAGCAGGGAGGCGTGAGTGAAGGGATCCGGCTCCAGCAGCCAGACCCGCTTGCCCTGGATGCGATCCAGCGGAAGCCGCTCGCTCTGGGGCAGGGGCGAGACATCCAGATCCAGGTGGAACGAGAAGACCGACCCCTTGCCGAGTTCGGATTCGAAGCGGATCTGGCCCCCCATCTGCTGCACCAGCTTCTGGGTGATGACGAGCCCGAGCCCGGTGCCCCCATAGCGGCGGGAGATGGAGGAGTCTGCCTGGTTGAAGGCCTGGAACAACTGGCGCTGCTGCTCTTCCGAGATGCCGATGCCGGTATCGCGAATCAGCACCCGCAGGCGCACCTTGTTGCCGCTGGATTCCCCGGTCTGCTCGACACGCACGTCCACGTTGCCTCGCTCGGTGAACTTGATGGCGTTGCCGGTGAGGTTGGTGAGCACCTGCTGCAGACGCATGGGGTCTCCGGTGAGGTAGTCCGGCACGGCGGCATCCACCTGGAGGGAGAGTTCGAGCTGCTTGTCGTGGGCGCTCGGCCCCAGCAGGTGCATGGTCTCGTTGAGGGTGTCCCGCAGGCTGAAGGGGATGTGCTCGAGCTGCAGCTTGCCCGCCTCCAGCTTGGAGAAGTCGAGGATGTCGTTGATGATCCCAAGGAGGTTGCGCGCCGACTTCTCGATGGTCTGCATGTAGTCGGTCTGGCTCGGGGTCAGACTGGTCTTGAGCAGCTGGCGGGTGAAGCCGATGACCCCGTTGAGAGGGGTGCGCAGCTCGTGGGACATGTTGGCGAGGAACTCGGACTTGACCCTGGCCGCCTCCTGGGCGCGCTTCTTCGCCATGTCGAGCTCGACGTTCTGGATCTCGATCTGCTCGAGGGTCTCCCGCAGATCCGACGTCGCCTGATCGATGTTCTGTTGCATCTCCTCGTGATATTCGGAGAGCGCCTTGGCCATGGCGTTGATGCCGTTCTTGAGCATGTCCAGCTCGCCGGTGAGCTGGCCGCTGACCCGGGTATCGAGTCGCCCCTCCCTGATCCGGTGCACCGCCTGCACCATGTCGGTGATGGGCTGGGTCACGCTCTTGACCAGACGGAAGCCGAACAGGGCGCTGATGGCCAGCCCGATGAGCACGATGATGACCGCGAAGAAGGCGTCGCGGTACTGCAGGACGATGGCCCTGTCCGTGGCGAGTTGCATGGAGATGTAGCCAATGACCGGCGGTTCCAGGTCGCTTGGCAGCGGGAAGCCGTCCAGGCTGGTCTCTGCCTGGATGGGGGTGCGCAGTATGATGTCATCGCCGTTGACGGAGACGCTGGTCAGGGCCGGGATGACGCTGCCGTCCGGCAGACGAAGCTGGCTGAAGTCCCTGTGGTAGTTGGACGTCACGAACAGCTGGTTCTCCTGGGTGAAGACGGCGATGGACTTGATGAAGGGCGAGTTCTTGCGATGGGTGAGCCCGATCAGCCGCTTGAGGGATTCGCGGCTGTGCTGTGTCATGCCGTATTCGCTGGCGATGGCCAGGGGCTCGATGATGTTGATGCCCTGATCGATGAGGTTGTTTTCCAGCTGCTGATAGCGGTGGAAGGTGAAATAGCCAGCGATGAGGCCGCCGATGATGAGGGTCGGCAAGATGGTGAAGGCCAGCACCCGGGCCCTGAGACCGTACTTGGTCATGCCGCCGACCCGCCTTTCGCAAGAGAAGCCATGACCCGGGGCGCATGCAGGCACCGGGGTCGGGCAGGCAATACAGTCAATGTCGCTGTACGGGGTCTCAGGCCGTATCCGGTCATATCAATGGGCCACTTTTGGTCAGAATGGACGATGGGGCGGATGCCGCGGCTGGGGCCCTCAGGCCGTATTTGGTCATACGATTATTCTTGTGGGACAATGGTCTGCCGCAGATTCCACAATCATGACATAGCCACCTATAGGCACCAAGTTTTATGGCCCAGTTTTTCAAGCCCCAAAAGAAATCCACCCAGCCCCAACGTATTGAATTTACGGTAGACAGTCTGGATCACCACTGTGTCGGCGTCGGCCGTCATCAGGGCAAGGCCATCTTCGTCGAAGGGGCTCTGCCCGGCGAGGCCATCAAGGCCCGCATCATCGACGACAAGAAGCACTATGCCCACGCCGCCCTGCAACAGGTGGTGACCCCGGCCGTCAACCGGGTCGCCCCCTTCTGCGACCACTATCGCGAGTGTGGCGGTTGCAGTGCCCAGCACCTGGGAGAGGGAGATCAGCTGGCGGCCAAGGAGGCGGGACTGGTCAGCCTGTTCGAGCGCCTTGGCAACATCCAGGCGCCAGCGTTGGCACCTGCGCTGACGGGGGAGTCCCGCGCCTACCGCCGGGTCTGCCGTCTGGCCATCAAGTTTGACAAGAACGGTCGCTGCACCCGGGTGGGCTTTCGTCGTCGCCAGTCGAACGATCTGGTAGAGATTGCCGGCTGTCCTGTGCTGGCCGAGCCCCTCTCCGCCCTTATCGCCCCTCTGCGCGAATGCCTCAACCGGCTGAAGAGCCAGCGCGAACTGGGCCATGCGGAACTCATTCAGGGGGAGCAGGGCATTCTGATGCTGCTGCGCCACACCGGTCGCCCCACCGAGGCGGATCGGGCGCACTTGACCGAGTTTGCCACCGCCCAGGGGATAGACCTCTATCTGCAGGCGGCGGACGAGCAGATCGAACCTCTGCGTCAACAGTCTCAACCAAGTTACACGCTGGATGGCCTGTCTCTTGCATTCGCTCCCGGCGACTTCATCCAGGTCAACGGGCCCGTCAACCAGCGCATGGTGGAGCAGGCATTGAGCTGGCTCGACGCAGGCAAGGATGACAAGGTGCTGGACCTCTTCTGCGGCATCGGCAACTTCACCCTGCCGCTGGCCCGTCAGGCCCGCGAAGTGGTGGGGGTGGAAGGGGAGTTCGCCATGGTGACGCGTGCACAGGAGAATGCCCGCCGCAACGGTATCGACAACGCCCGCTTCTACAAGGCGGACTTGAGCGGCGACATCGTGGGCATGTCCTGGGCCCGGGAAGGGTTCGATCTGGTACTGCTGGATCCGGCCAGACCCGGGGCGCTGGAGGTGATGAGCCACGTGGTGGCACTTTCCCCCAAACGGGTGGTCTATGTTTCCTGTAACCCGGTCACCCTGGCCCGTGACAGTCAGGTGCTGGTGCAGGGGGGCTACAAGCTGACCCGTCTGGGGATGCTGGACATGTTCCCCCACACCGGTCATCTGGAGTCCATGGCGCTGTTCGAACGGGGCTGAGTCGAGGCGACTGCATTATTCTGGATGAATCAAGATGCGGTCGTGATGATTTTTCGATGTGCATGATGCTGCCAGAGTGAGGTAAAACAGGTGTTTTTCGCTGCCTTCAACGGGCAGGGCAGAATGCGGTTATCTTGGTTTTCCAGCGGCGGCAGCGCTGTTTGAGCGGGAGTGATTAGGGTAATCTAGGTCGTCGATAGTGGATCGGATGCGGGGAAGAGCCCTGTCACCTTGCGCGGTGACATGCCTTGAAAACTCTTTCATGCATCCCCATTTGAGGCAGTCATCAGTTGATGAGGGGATGAGGAGAGCATCGGCTTTCGACCCCACACTTTTAAGGATTGATACCATGGTTGCGGTGCGCGATATTCATTTGAAAGACAATTTCACTCTGGATGAGTGGGTCAGTTCCCTTACCCTGAGTGAAAGTGACAAGAATCAGTTGCGAACCGTCTACCAGTATTGCCTGACCCTGGGTGACGAAGCGCTCACCAACCGCCTGCTGGTCCGCGGGGTCGAGATGGTGGGCATCCTGCTGATGCTCAGCATGGATCTCGCCACCCTCAAGGCCGCCATTCTCTATCCCTTCGTCGAAGCCGGTCTCATCAGCCAGGAAAAGGTGAACGAGGACTTCGGCCCCAAGATCGCCAAGCTGGTGGAAGGGGTGCTGGAGATGGAGGCCATTCGCTCCCTGCAAACCCTTCACCGCAGCGAAACCTCGCCGGAGCAGGTGGACAACGTGCGCCGCATGCTGCTCGCCATGGTCGAGGACGTGCGCGCCGTGGTCATCAAGCTGGCGGAGCGCATCGCCTGCCTGCGTGAGGCGAAGAAGGCGGATGAGGAGACCCGGGTGCTGATGGCCCAGGAGATCACCAACATCTATGCCCCCCTTGCGAACCGCCTCGGTATCGGTCAGCTCAAGTGGGAGCTCGAGGATCTCGCCTTCCGCTACCTGCACCCGGACACCTACAAGCAGATCGCCAAGCAACTGGACGAGAAACGGCTCGACCGCGAGCGCTACATCCGCGAATTCGTGCAGTCCCTGCGCGATGCCCTGGCCGAGGCCGGCGTCGAGGCCGAGGTCTATGGCCGACCGAAACACATCTACAGCATCTGGCGCAAGATGCAGAAGAAGCACCTCGAATTCAACGAGCTGTTCGATGTGCGCGCGGTGCGGGTGATCACCAAGCGGCTGCAGGATTGCTACGCGGCGCTCGGTATCGTTCACACCCATTTCCACCATATTCCCCGCGAATTTGACGACTATGTCGCCAACCCCAAGCCCAATGGTTACCAGTCCATCCACACCGTGGTGGTGGGGGAGGAGGGCAAGACGGTGGAGATCCAGATCCGTACCGAGCAGATGCATCAGGATGCGGAGCTCGGTGTGGCTGCGCACTGGCGCTACAAGGAAGGGGCCCAGGCCGCTGCCAAGACCAGCACCTTCGAAGACAAGATCGAATGGCTGCGCAAACTCCTCGCCTGGCAGGAGGACCTCTCGGAGAGCGGCTCCTTGCTGGACGATCTGCGCAGTCAGGTGTTCGAGGACAGGGTTTATGTCTTCACTCCCAAGGGCGATGTCATCGACCTGCCGGCAGGGGCGACGCCGCTCGACTTCGCCTATCACGTGCACAGCATGATCGGTCACCGCTGCATCGGCACCAAGATCGACGGTCGTATCGTGCCCTTCACCTATACGCTGCAAACCGGTGATCAGGTGGAGGTGATCACCCAGAAGGAGCCGAACCCGAGCCGCGACTGGATGAACCCGAACGCCGGCTTCCTGCGCTCCAGCCGGGCGCGGGCCAAGGTGGCCACCTGGTTCAGAAAGCTGGACCGGGACAAGAACATCGCCGCCGGCAAGGAGCTGCTGGAGAAAGAGCTGGACAGACACAACCTCACCCTCTCCAAGGTGGACAAGGTGGTGCTGGAGCGTTTCCATGCGGAGGAGCTGGAAGATTTGCTGGCCGGTATCGGCAGCGGCGACATCCGCATCAACCAGCTGCTCAACTACCTCGACACCCGCTACAACAAGCCGACGGCGGAAGAAGAAGATCGCCGTCTGCTGGAGAAGCTGGAGCAGAAGGCCAATGTGCCCTTCCGCCCCAAACCCAAGGATCACATCGTGGTGGAAGGGGTGGGCAACCTGATGACTCACATCGCCCGCTGCTGCCAGCCCATCCCGGGGGACGCCATCCAGGGCTTCATCACCATGGGACGGGGGGTTTCCATCCACCGGGAGGATTGCGAGCAGCTCAAGGAGCTGTCGCGTCGCAACCCGGAGCGCCTGATCGATGCGGTCTGGGGGGAGAACTACTCCGGCGGTTACGGTCTCACCATCCGCATTCTCTCCAACGACAGATCCGGCCTGCTGCGCGACATCACCACCGTGCTCGCCAACGAGAAGATCAACGTGATGGGAGTGCGTTCGCGCTCCAACGTGCGCGAGCAGACCGCCGAAATAGACATGGAGCTGGAGATTTACAACATCAACGCCTTCAACCGGGCGTTGGCCAAGCTCAGTCAGCTCAACGACGTGATCAGCGCCAAGCGGCTGTAATGCTCAACCGACCGGCCCCAGTGGCCGGTCTGCATTTTCTCCCTCCTTGCAGAGCATTGAAGACGGATATCACGCGCCCCATCTCCGTCCGCCATGGCTCCACATCATGTGGAACAGTGGCGTGAGCGGATATTGATGAACCCCATTTACCGAATCGAAAGTGAGTTACCCATGTCCCAACGCTACGACCTTCCCCAACTGCTCGACATCATGGCCAGATTGCGTGACCCGAACGGGGGCTGTCCCTGGGATCTCAAGCAGAGCTTCCAGACCATAGTGCCGCACACCCTGGAGGAGGCCTACGAGGTGACGGATGCCATCGAGAGCGAAGATTGGCAAGGGCTGAAGGGGGAGCTCGGTGATCTGCTGTTCCAGGTCGTGTTCTATGCCCAGCTCGGCAAGGAGCAGGGATTGTTCGACTTTGCCGACATCGTCGATACCGTGAGCGAGAAGCTCATTCGCCGCCACCCCCATGTCTTCTCCGATGCCGATCTCGGTGACGAGCAGGCGGTCAAAGCGAACTGGGAGGCGGAAAAGGCCAAAGAGCGGGCCGCGCTCGACAAGGAGAGCGTGCTGGACGATATCCCCCTCTCCCTGCCTGCCCTGACCCGGGCAGCCAAGATCCAGAAGCGCTGCGCCACCGTCGGTTTCGACTGGAAGACCCTGGGGCCCGTGGTGGACAAGATCCACGAGGAGATCGACGAGGTGATGGAAGAGGCGCTGATGGTTGACGTGGACGAGGGGCGGGTGAGCGACGAGCTCGGCGATCTCTTGTTTGCCACCGTCAATCTGGTGCGTCATCTGGGCAAGGATCCCGAGCAGGTGCTGAGGGCTGCCAACACCAAGTTTGAGCGTCGTTTTCGTCAAGTTGAACACTTTATTGCCGCAGAAGGTCTGAAAATGACGGATTGCTCCCTGGAGAAGCTGGACGAGGCCTGGAACAAGGCCAAGGAAACCGAGCAAAGTTGATTTGGCGCAAGACGGGGCGGCGGGGAGCCTGATAGATTTTTGTTCATTGTTTGGGAGTGGGGGTTTTGGTATACTGTTTCCCCGTCCTGCTTCATCCCCGAAGCACCCCTTAAAATTCCCTAAACTTCTTTCAGGTTCAGCATGACGACCAAATATATTTTTGTGACTGGTGGCGTTGTTTCATCCCTCGGCAAAGGCATTGCCGCAGCTTCTCTGGCAGCCATTCTGGAAGCCCGTGGTCTGGATGTGACCATCATGAAACTGGACCCGTACATCAACGTGGATCCGGGCACCATGAGCCCGACCCAGCATGGTGAAGTGTTCGTAACCGAGGACGGGGCCGAAACCGATCTGGATTTGGGCCACTACGAGCGTTTCATCCGCACCAAGATGACCCGCCGCAACAACTTCACCACCGGCCGCATCTATGCGGACGTGCTGCGCAAGGAGCGTCGTGGTGACTATCTGGGCGCCACCATCCAGGTAATCCCGCACATCACCAACGCCATCAAGGAGCGGGTGATTGCCGGTGCCGAAGGCCATCAGGTTGCCATCGTCGAAGTGGGCGGTACCGTGGGCGACATCGAGTCCCTTCCGTTCCTTGAAGCCATTCGTCAGCTGGCGGCCATCGTGGGTCGCAACAATGCCATGTTCATGCACCTGACCCTGGTTCCTTACCTGGCCGCCGCCGGCGAGGTGAAGACCAAGCCGACCCAGCACTCCGTGAAGGAGCTGCTCTCCATCGGTATCCAGCCGGATGTGCTGATCTGCCGCTCCGACCGCGCCATTCCGGCCAACGAGCGTGCCAAGATCGCCCTGTTCTGCAACGTGCCCGAGCGCGCCGTCATCTCCATGAAGGATGTCGACTCCATTTACAAGATCCCGGCGCTGCTGAAATCCCAGGGGCTGGACGGCTACATCACCGAGCGCTTCGGCATCGAGTGCAAAGAAGCCGACCTGGCCGAGTGGGAACAGGTCATCTATGAAGAGGCCAACCCGACTGCCGAAGTCACCATCGGCATGGTGGGCAAGTATGTCTCCCTGCCGGACGCCTACAAGTCCGTCAACGAAGCGCTCAAGCACGGTGGCCTGAAGACCCGTCTCTCCGTCAACATCAAGTACATAGACTCCCAGGACATCGAGACCCGTGGCGCCGAGCTGCTGGAAGGTCTGGATGCGATCCTGGTACCGGGTGGCTTCGGCGAACGCGGCGTGGAAGGCAAGATTCTGGCCGCCAAATATGCCCGCGAGAACAAGATCCCGTACCTCGGTATCTGCCTGGGCATGCAGGTTGCCTTGATCGAATACGCCCGCAACGTGGCGGGCATGGAAGGGGCTCACTCCTCCGAGTTCAAGAAAGACAGCCCGTTCCCCGTGGTTGGTCTCATTACCGAGTGGGTGGATGACGAAGGCAACGTCGAGACCCGGACCGAGAAGTCCGATCTGGGCGGCACCATGCGTCTGGGCTCCCAGCTCTGCCACCTGGTGGAAGATTCCAAGGTCCGTCAGATGTACGGCAGCCCGACCATTTACGAGCGCCACCGTCACCGTTATGAAGTGAACAACAAGCTGCTGCCGCAGATTGAAGCGGCAGGTCTGAAGGTGACCGGTCTCTCCGCCGACAAGAAGCTGGTGGAAATCATCGAGATCCCGGATCACCCCTGGTTCGTGGCCGCGCAGTTCCACCCGGAGTTCACCTCGACTCCCCGTGATGGCCACGCCCTGTTCGCCGGTTTTGTGAAGGCGGCGGGCGAGTATCAGAAGCGTAATTTGAAGTAATTGAAAATAAATGCGGTTGGGGCTCTGTGCCACAGCCGCTTTTTTTGGCATATTTTTGTTGTTTTTTTACGAAACCTGAGGAAATACACATGTCCAAGATCGTTAAAGTGATCGGTCGTGAAATCATCGACTCCCGTGGTAACCCGACCGTTGAGGCCGAAGTTCACCTGGAAGGTGGTTTTGTTGGTATGGCAGCCGCTCCGTCTGGCGCGTCCACCGGTTCCCGCGAAGCGCTGGAACTGCGTGACGGCGACAAGAGCCGTTTCCTGGGTAAAGGCGTGCTGAAAGCCATCGAAGCCGTCAACGGCCCGATCGCTCAGGCTCTGCTGGGTAAAGATGCCAAGGACCAGGCCACTGTCGACCAGATCATGATCGACCTCGACGGTACCGAGAACAAATCCAAGTTCGGCGCCAACGCCATCCTGGCTGTTTCCCTGGCCAACGCCAAAGCTGCCGCTGCTGCCAAAGGCATGCCGCTGTACGCCCACATCGCCGAGCTGAATGGCACCCCGGGTGTCTACTCCATGCCGCTGCCCATGATGAACATCATCAACGGTGGTGAGCACGCCGACAACAACGTCGACATCCAGGAGTTCATGATCCAGCCGGTTGGCGCCAAGACCCTGAAAGAAGCCGTTCGCATGGGCGCAGAAGTGTTCCACAACCTGGCCAAAGTGCTGAAGTCCAAGGGCTACAACACTGCCGTCGGTGACGAAGGTGGTTTCGCTCCGAACCTGAAATCCAACGCCGAAGCGCTGGAAGTGATCGCTGAAGCCGTTGCCGCTGCCGGTTACAAACTGGGCACCGACATCACCCTGGCCATGGACTGCGCTGCGTCCGAGTTCTACGACGCAGAGAAGAAAGAGTACAACCTGAAGGGCGAAGGTCGTATCTTCACCTCCAACGGTTTCTCCGACTTCCTGGCTGACCTGACCACCAAGTTCCCGATCGTCTCCATCGAAGATGGCCTGGACGAATCCGACTGGGAAGGATTCGCCTACCAGACCGCCGAACTGGGCAAGAAAATCCAGATCGTGGGTGACGACCTGTTCGTAACCAACACCAAGATCCTGAAGCGCGGTATCGACAACGGCATCGCCAACTCCATCCTGATCAAGTTCAACCAGATCGGTTCCCTGACCGAAACTCTGGCTGCCATCAAGATGGCCAAAGACGCTGGCTACACTGCCGTCATCTCCCACCGCTCCGGTGAGACCGAAGACGCGACCATCGCCGACCTGGCTGTGGGTACCGCTGCTGGCCAGATCAAGACCGGTTCCATGAGCCGTTCTGACCGTGTTGCCAAGTACAACCAGCTGATTCGTATCGAAGAAGCCCTGGGTGCCAAGGCTCCGTTCCGTGGTCTGAAAGAAGTGAAGAACCAGGCTTAATTTTCGCCTGCGTTCATGCTTCACAAAGCCCCGCCATCTGGCGGGGCTTTTTCGTTCTGCGCTTATGGACGTGTGCGACCTGCATTTTTTATTCCGACCAACCCATCCGGCACACAGGCTTTCTTTTGTCTTGCCTGCGAATATGGGAAACTAGGCCGCTTGAAGGAGACTCAGTGCATGCGGCTACTCACTCTTATCCTGCTCCTCCTGTTGGGAGGGCTGCAATATGACCTCTGGCTGGGGAAAAACGGCCTCTCCGACTATCGGGAACTCTCCACCGCCATCGAGCGGCAGCAACAGGACAACCTGGTACTCAAGGATCGCAACAGTCTGATTTACCGGGAAATCGACGATCTTACCTCTGGCCTTGAGGCCATCGAGGAGTTGTCGCGCAACGATCTTGGCTACATCAAGCAGGGCGAGACCTTCTACCGAATCATTCCCAAAGAAAAGGATCAGGTGACGGAGCCTGATGGTGCCCCCTACGATGACTGATAGCCTGAGCGGTCTGACCGCCATCGTCCCGGCTGCCGGTATTGGCAGTCGCATGGGGGCCAGTTGCCCCAAGCAGTACCTTTCCCTGGCAGGGAAATGCATTCTGGAGCACACCCTGGAGCGTCTGCTCTCCCATCCCGCCATCGCCCGTGTGATCGTGGCGCTGGCGCCCCACGACCGCTGGTTTGAGACCCTGACCGTGGCCACCGATCCGCGGGTGCTGCGAGTGGAAGGGGGAAGCGAGCGCGCCTTCTCCGTGCTCAATGCATTGCACGTGGCAGAAGGGGAGTGGGCACTGGTGCATGACGCCGCCCGGCCCTGTCTGACCCACGAGGATCTCGATGCGCTCATTGCTGCCGCCATGGCCTCTGGTGGTGCCATCCTCGGCAGCCGGGTGCGCGATACCATGAAGCGCACCGATGCGGCCGGCAATATCCTCGCCACCGTGGATCGCGAGCAGCTCTGGCATGCCCTGACGCCCCAGATGTTTTTGGTCCGCCCCCTCAAGCGGGCGCTGGAGGAGGGGCTGGCGCTCGGCGCCGCCATCACCGATGAAGCCTCCGCCATGGAGCGCGCCGGTTTCCCCGTGCGCATGGTGGAAGGGCGGGCCGACAACATCAAGGTGACCCGGCCGGAAGATCTCTCCCTGGCCGGGCTCTATTTACAGCAACAACGTGCGTGCCGGTCGGCACGACCCGATTCATCCCCAGAGGAGCAGGCATGATCCGCACCGGACATGGTTTTGATGAGACAGATTTCCGTGTATTGAGGAGGGCGCAGGCATGATGCGGATCGGACATGGTTTTGATGTTCACAAGTTTGGCGGGGTTGGTCCCTGCATGCTGGGCGGGGTGGCAGTGCCCTATGAACAGGGCCTGCTGGCCCACTCCGATGGCGACGTGGTGCTGCATGCGGTGAGCGATGCCCTGCTGGGGGCCATCGGCGCCGGTGACATCGGCCGCCACTTTCCCGATACCTCAGCCGAATTCAAGGGCATCGACAGCCGCATCCTGCTGCGGGATGTCTTTGCCCGCGTGCAGCGCGCAGGTTATGCCATCGGCAACCTGGATGTGACCATCATCGCCCAGGCCCCCAAGATGGCCCCCCATATCGACGCCATGTGCGCCGTGCTGGCCGCAGATCTGCAATGTGATTTGAACCGGGTGAACGTCAAGGCGACCACCACCGAACAACTCGGATTCACGGGGCGCAAGGAAGGGATCGCCACCGAAGCCGTCGTCTTGCTGGTGAAACAATGATGCTTGAACAACTTGCCTATCTGCACGGGACGCCCACTGCTCGCGGCATCCTCAAGGCCGAAGCCGCCGACTTCATGGTCAATGAAGATCTCGGGTTTGCACCTTGCGGCGAGGGGGAACACATCTTCGTCCGGGTACGCAAAACCGGCGAGAATACCGCCTGGGTGGCTGGCCTGCTGGCCGATGCGGCCGGGGTTGCCCGCAATGCGGTGACCTGGGCTGGTCTGAAAGATCGCCATGCGGTGACCGAACAGTGGTTCGGCATCCATCTGCCAGGCAAGGGCGAGCCGGATCTCTCGGTCATCGAGAACGACAACATCCGGATCCTTGAGGTGAAGCGCCACAACAAGAAGCTGCGGGTCGGCTATCTCAAGGGCAACCACTTCACCCTGCGCCTCACCGGGCTGGAGCAGGCCGACGGGCTGGAATCCCGTTTGCAGGCGATTGCAACCCAGGGGGTTCCCAACTACTACGGCGAGCAGCGTTTCGGCCGCGGTGGAAACAACCTGGAGGCCGCCAAGGCGATGTTCGCCGGCAAACGGATCAAGGATCGCAACAAGCGCTCCCTCTATCTGTCCGCCGCCCGCAGCATGCTGTTCAATGCCATCGTCAGCGCCCGCATCGAGCAGGGACTGGCCCATCAGCTGCTGGCTGGCGACTGCGTGATGCTCAAGGGCAGCCACTCCATCTTCAGTGAAGAGAGCGTGACCCCCGAGCTGGAAGCACGCCTTGCCTCCGGAGACGTGCAACTGACCGCTCCCCAGTGGGGCCGTGGCCGTCTGGCGAGCCAGGGTGCTGCCGCCGAGTTCGAGCAAGAAGTGCTGGCCCCTTATGGCGACTGGTGCGAAGGACTGGAAAAAGCCGGGCTGGATCAGGACAGGCGCCCGCTGCTGCTCAAGCCGGAGCAGATGAGCTGGCAACGGGAGGACGAGGTGCTGACCCTGTCGTTCTTCCTGCCGGCCGGCGCCTTTGCCACCAGCGTGGTACGCGAATTAATGCAGGCCGAAGAGGCCGATCACGGTTTCAGGAACTCAACCGATGCGAATTCTGGTCAGTAATGACGATGGGGTACACGCCGAGGGCATTCGCGCCCTCAGCGAGGCGTTGCGTGCCTGTGGCGAGGTCGTGGTGGTGGCGCCGGATCGCAACCGCAGCGGTGCCAGCCACTCCCTGACGCTGGAAGTGCCGCTGCGGGTCACCCGCCTCGATGCGTCCAGTTTTCACGGCATCAAGAGTTATGCGGTCAAGGGGACGCCGACCGACTGCGTTCATCTGGCGGTCAACGAACTGCTGCGCCCTGAGCCCGACATGGTGGTGGCCGGTATCAATCACGGGGCCAACCTGGGGGATGACGTCATCTACTCGGGGACGGTGGCGGCCGCGACGGAAGGGCGTCATCTTGGTTTCCCCTCCATCGCCGTATCGCTGGTGGGCAAGACCCATTTCGCCAGTGCGGCCCACTACGCCGCCCAGCTGGTGCGGGGGCTGATGGTGCATCCGTTGCCTGCGGATCAGATCCTCAACGTGAATGTGCCTGACCTGCCGCTTGAGCAGATCAAGGGGATCAGGGTGACGCGCCTTGGCAATCGCCACCGGGCGGAGTCGGTGATCCGCACCGAGGATCCCCGTGGTCAGCCGGTCTACTGGATTGGTCCCCCCGGCAACCAGCAGGATGCGGGAGAGGGAACGGACTTTGCCGCCATCGAGCAGGGTTATGTCTCCATCACTCCCCTGACCATCGACATGACGGCCTACGGCAGTCTGTCGACCCTGGGCGCGTGGCTGGATCTGCAGGGATGACGTTGTGATAGTACAGCGCCTGTTGAATCAACTGATTGCCCAGGATGTCCGCGATTTCCGCGTATTGGCGGCGATCGCGAAGGTGCCGCGCCAGCTGTTTGTGGACGAGGCCATGGCCCACAAGGCCTGGGACAATACGGCCCTGCCCATCGGCCATGGGCAGACCATCTCCCAGCCTTACATCGTGGCGCGCATGACCGAGCTGCTGATCCAGAACGATCCGGCCCATGTGCTGGAGATCGGGACGGGATCGGGCTACCAGACGGCGGTACTGGCCCACCTGGTGGAGCATGTCTACACCATGGAGCGGATCAAGTCGCTGCAGTTTCAGGCCAGGCGCAGATTGCGCCAGCTCGATCTGCACAATGTGTCGGCCAAGCACGGCAATGGGTGGCTAGGTTGGCCCAACAAGGGCCCTTTCGACGCCATTCTGGTGACGGCGGCGGCCAGTGAGGTCCCCAAGGCCCTGACCGATCAGCTGGCTGACGGTGGTCGTCTGGTGTTGCCGGTGGGTGATGGCCAGCAGACCCTGCAGCTCATCGAGCGATCGGGCTCCCAGCTCACCAGCCGGATTCTGGAGCCGGTACGTTTCGTTCCCCTGATTGACGGAGATGTCGAGTGAAGTTGTTTTCCCGCCTTTATGTTCTGGTGATGCAGTGGGCACGCCACAAGTATGCCCCCTGGTATCTGGCCATCACCGCCTTTATTGAATCCATCTTCTGGCCCATCCCGGTGGATGTGATGCTGGCGCCCATGGCGCTCGGCAAACCTCATCGCGCCTGGCACTATGCCGCGCTGGCTACCCTCTTGTCGGTGCTGGGCGCCCTGTTTGGTTATCTGCTCGGCTATGCCCTGTGGGAGCCAGTGGTGCAGCCGCTGGTGACCTCGGTTGGCTATGAGGACAAGATTGCCCTGGCCGAGCAGTGGTTCGCGCAGTGGGGCATCTGGGTTATTTTTATTGCCAGCTTCACGCCGATCCCCTACAAGGTGTTTACCGTCACGGCTGGCTTGCTCCACATGGCACTGTTGCCTTTCATCCTGACCTCGCTGATCGGTCGTGGCATGCGCTTCTTCCTGGTTGCAGGTCTGATGCGCTGGGGCGGCGAGAAGATGGAGCGCAAGCTGATGCACTATGTGGATGTGCTGGGCTGGCTCTGTATTGGTTTGGCCGTTGCGGCCTATTTCTGGTTTAGTCGTTAAGGATCCACTATGTGTTCGCGTGTTTGGCAAGGTAGCGGTGTCGTCGTGTTGTCATGGCTGCTGCTTGCCTGTTCCTCCAGCAAGACTGCGGCTCCGGTGCACAGCCTGGGCAATGATCAGGTCGCTTCGACCATCCCCGTGCGTCAAGGTATGACCAAGCCCGGCATTGCAGGCAACGGGTACACCGTGGTCAAAGGAGACACTCTCTACTCCATTGCATTTCGTTCTGGCATGGATGTGGCTTCGCTTATCAGCATCAATGGCATCACTCCCCCCTATAACATTTATCCCGGCCAGCAGCTCAGGCTCGATGGCGCTTCCGCCCCCATGGCGGTGGCAACCGTCGGCAGCCCTGTCAGTCGTGGCAGCGTGACGGGGTCTGGTAGTTACGAGGTGCGCCGTGGCGATACATTGAGCAGCATCGGTCGCCAGTTCGGTCTTTCCAACCAGGCCTTGGCCCAGCGCAACAACCTCCAGGCTCCTTATGCATTGCACGTGGGCCAGGTGCTCAATGTGGGGGGCTCGGGTTCCTCGGGTGGTCAGATGGTGGCAGCAACCACACCGGTTGTGACCAGCACGGGGCCCAAACCCCTGGCCACGGCTCCGGCAGGTACGACCACACCATTTATTGCTCAGAAAACGATTGCTCCTGCCTCGTCAACAGCATACGCTCAGGCGAAAGAACAAAAAACCGTCAGTTCCTCGTCAACACTCTCCTGGCATTGGCCGACCAAAGGGCGGATCGTTGAAGGCTTCTCCGTTGCGGAACAAGGCAACAAGGGCATCGACATTTCCGGCCAGAAGGGCCAACCCATTTACGCTGCGAGCAGCGGCAAAGTGGTCTATGCGGGCAGTGCACTGCGAGGTTATGGCAAGCTGATAATTCTCAAGCACAACGATGACTACCTCTCCGCCTACGCTCACAACGATGAGTTGAGGGTCAAGGAGGGAGACACCGTGAAGGGCGGAGCGGTTATCGCCAATATGGGTAGCACGGATGCGCCGGATGTGCGCTTGCACTTTGAAATCCGGTACAAAGGCAAGTCGATCAACCCGATGGGCTATTTGCCAAAGCGTTAACTCAGAGAGCTGAGTCTTACTCTGGTGTAGGTCAGGGAGAGATATCATGAGCCAAGAACAACTGGTAATGCAGGATGCAGAGTTAGAGTTCGACGAGGAGCTGGAGGTTCAGGAGGAAGAAGAGGTTCAGGAAGTGGCGGCCGAAGCCGAAGAGACCATCTCCGATGAACTGATGGCGCCAGAGCTGAACAAGGTAATGGACGCCACCCAGCTCTATCTGGGGGAGATAGGCTTCTCCCCCTTGCTCACGGCCGAAGAGGAAGTCTACTACGCCCGCCGTGCCCTGCGTGGCGACAAAGCGGCGCGCAAGCGCATGATTGAATCCAACCTGCGCCTGGTGGTCAAGATTGCCCGGCGCTACAACAACCGCGGCCTGGTGCTGCTGGATCTCATCGAAGAGGGCAACCTCGGCCTTATCCGCGCCGTCGAGAAGTTCGACCCCGAGCGAGGCTTCCGTTTCTCTACCTATGCCACCTGGTGGATCCGCCAGACCATAGAGCGGGCCATCATGAACCAGACCCGCACCATTCGTCTGCCCATCCATGTGGTCAAGGAGCTGAACGTCTATCTGCGCACTGCGCGCGAGCTTTCTCATCGTCTCGACCATGAGCCGACCGCCGAGGATATCGCCTCTGCACTGGATCGCTCTGTGGACGATGTGAATCGCATGCTCAAGCTCAACGAGAAGATCACCTCGGTGGATACTCCCATTGGTGGCGATCGCGACAAGGCGCTGCTGGATGTACTTTCCGACGAGCGCGGCATGGGGCCCGAGCTGGAGTCCCAGGAAGATGACATGCGCAGCAGCATAGTGCATTGGCTGGAGGAGCTGAATCCCAAGCAGCGCGAAGTGCTGGCCCGCCGTTTCGGTCTGCTCGGCTATGAACCGGCCACCCTGGAAGACGTGGGCGCCGAGATTGGTTTGACCCGCGAGCGGGTGCGCCAGATCCAGGTGGAAGGGTTGCGCCGTCTGCGGGAAATCCTGCTGGGGCAGGGGCTCTCCATTGAGGCGCTGTTCCGCACCAACTAAACGGGTATGAATACCGTCATCAAGATGAAAAAGGGGCCGCAGGCCCCTTTCTTTTTGTCGTGGATCGTCAGGATCACACCGGATCCAGAGTGTCCAGCGGCCAGCGCGGCACGGCCTTGACGACGAGGGGTTCGAAGACTCCCGCCTTCAGGCGTTGCATGCCGGCATAGGCGATCATGGCGCCGTTGTCGGTGCAGTATTCGGTGCGCGGGTAGAAGACTTCACCTTTGAGGCTCTCCATCAGCTCGGCCAGCTGGACGCGCAGATGACGGTTGGCACTGACGCCGCCTGCCACGACCAGACGATTGAGACCGGTCTCTTTCAGGGCACGGCGGCACTTGATGGCCAGGGTGTCGACCACCGCATCCTCAAACGCCCGGGCGATGTCGGCACGGGTCTGCTCGTCGTCGCCATTGGCTGCTATGGTATTGGCGGCAAAGGTCTTGAGGCCGGAGAAGCTCATGTCGAGCCCGGGACGGTCGGTCATGGGACGCGGGAAGGTAAAGCGTCCAGTGGTGCCCTTTTCTGCCAGCCGGGAGAGCAGCGGACCACCGGGGTAGTCCAGACCCATCAGCTTGGCGGTCTTGTCGAACGCCTCACCGGCGGCATCGTCGATCGATTCGCCCAGCAGCTGATAGCTGCCGATACCGTCGACCCGGACCAGCATGGAGTGGCCGCCGGAAACCAAGAGCGCCACGAAGGGGAACTCGGGGGCCTTCTCTTCCAGCATGGGGGCCAGCAGGTGGCCTTCCATGTGGTGTACGGCGATGGCCGGCTTGTCCCATGCCATGGCCAACGAGCGGCCTATGGTCGCCCCGACCAGGATGGCACCAACCAGACCTGGCCCCGCGGTATAGGCGATGCCATCGATGTCATCCTTGCCAAGTCCGGCCTCTTTCAAGGCGGCCTGGATCAAGGGGATCGTCTTGCGTACATGGTCCCGGCTGGCGAGCTCGGGAACGACGCCGCCGTAGTCCGCATGCAGCTTGACCTGGCTGTACAACTGGTGGGAAAGGATCCCTTTTTGATCATCGAAGATCGCGATCCCGGTTTCGTCACAGGATGTCTCTATGCCCAATACACGCATTGCTAAAAAATTTCACTGCTAAAATGAGACGGCTATGGTAACCTTCGCGGGTTTTTTAAACCAGAGCGATCTCTGCGGGTTTACTTTCATTCCCTGTCCAGAGTATAATTTCGCACCATTTTAAGACATGCTGATCGATTGAAGGTCAGCTAACAATTTATCACTGAGGTGAAAGGCACATGCCAGTAATCAAAGTCCGTGAAAATGAGCCGTTTGACGTTGCTCTGCGTCGCTTCAAGCGTTCTTGCGAAAAGGCCGGTATCCTGTCCGAAGTTCGTAGCCGTGAGTTCTACGAGAAGCCGACTACCATTCGCAAGCGCGCCAAAGCGTCCGCTGTCAAGCGTCACGCCAAGAAGCTGTCCCGCGAAAACGCACGTCGTATCCGCCTGTACTAATCAAGGGATCATGCCGTGTCTCTGAAGGATCAACTCAAGGATCAGCAAAAGCTCGCCATGCTTGCCAAAGACAAGCCTCGGTTGGGTGCTATCCGCTTGTTGATGGCAGAAATCAAGCAGCGTGAAGTCGATACCCGTGTCGAGCTCAACGATGAAGAGATCCTCGCTGTCGTGACCAAAATGGTCAAACAGCGTCGCGATTCCATCAGCCAGTTTGAAGCTGCCGGTCGCCAGGATCTCGCCGACAAAGAGTCCGCCGAGATCGTTGTGCTGCAGGAGTTCCTGCCACAACAGCTGACCGCAGACGAAATTGCCGCACTGATCGAGCAAGCCATCACTGAAAGTGGTGCTGCCGTCATGGCTGACATGGGTAAAGTCATGGCTGTCTTGAAGCCAAAAATTCAGGGGCGTGCCGATGTCGGCGCCGTCAGTGCTCAGGTGAAAACCCGCTTGGCGTAACAGGCAACTCTCTTGTTTGGTCGAAGAAGCCGTGCTTCCCATTGGAATGCGCGGCTTTTTTATTTCCTATGCAATGAAACAGGACGGTTATGGCTGGCAGGATCCCGCAATCCTTTATCGATGATCTGCTCGTACGCACGGACATAGTCGAGTTGATCGACTCCCGTGTGCGGTTGAAGAAAGCCGGTAAGAACTACCAGGCTTGCTGCCCTTTTCATAACGAAAAAAGCCCCTCCTTTACCGTCAGCCAGGAGAAGCAGTTCTATCACTGTTTCGGTTGTGGTGCCCACGGCAATGCCATCGGCTTTGTCATGGAGTACGACGGCCTGGAATTCCCCGATGCCATCGAAGAGCTGGCAAGCCTGCACGGTATGCAGGTCCCCCGTGAGCAAACGGCGGGTGGATCAAGCCATAGCCAACCAGCCGTCAGTAAGGATCTGTTCGAGCTGATGAACCAGATTGCGCGCTTCTACGAGAGCAATCTCAAGAACGCGCCTCAGGCGGTGGAGTATCTGAAAGGCCGGGGCCTGACTGGCGAGGTGGTCAAGCGCTTCAACATCGGTTATGCCCCGGGCGACTGGGACCAGGTGAGGCGCCGGTTTGGTGCCAGCCGGGATCACGAGCAGCTGCTTATCTCAGGCGGTATGCTGATCCCCCGCGATAGCGGTCCCGGCAGCTACGATCGTTTCCGGGATCGCATCATGTTCCCGATCCGGGACAAGCGTGGCCGGGTCATCGGCTTCGGCGGCCGGGTGCTGGGTGACGGCACCCCCAAGTACCTGAACTCGCCCGAAACCCCCATCTTCCACAAGGGGAGGGAGCTGTTCGGCCTGTACGAGGTCAAGCAGGCACACAAGGATCCTCGCCGGATCCTGGTGGTGGAGGGTTATATGGACGTGGTGGCCCTGGGCCAGTACGACATCGACTACGCGGTCGCGGCGCTGGGGACCGCAACGACCAGCGACCACATCCACACCCTGTTTCGCACAACGGCCGAGGTCGTCTGCTGTTATGACGGGGACAATGCCGGTCGTGAGGCGGCGTGGCGGGCGCTGGATAACGCCCTCTCTCATCTGCAGGACGGGCGCGAGCTTAAATTCGTGTTCCTGCCGGATGGCGAGGATCCCGATTCCCTGGTGCGCCAGATCGGCAAGGAGGGGTTCGAAGCCCTGCTCGACCAGGCCCAGCCGTTTGCCGACTTCATGTTCGAACGCCTCGGGCGCGATGCGGCCCTCTCGGGCGAGGCGGGCAAGTTCGAGGTGGCCAACAAGGCCGCCGAGCTGATCCGCCGGGTGCCGGAAGGCTTCACTCGCGAGGGTTTGATCACCCGCCTCTCCAGCATGATGCGCTGGGGGGAGAACAAGCAGCGGATCGCCGAGCTGTTTGCCCGCAACAGCCAGCCGAAGGCCGAGGTGAGCAAGCCCAAGGCGGCCAAACTGACCCCGCTGCGCCGGGCGCTGGCCCTGATGGTGCAATATCCGGCGATCACCGCCGAGTTGCCGGCCATGCCGGAGTTGGCCGATCTGCGTCTCCAGGGCATCCGCTTCCTGCTGCAACTGCACCAGCAGATCCTGAGCCAACCCGGCGTGACGACGGGCATCCTGCTAGAACACTGGCGCGGCACCAAAGAAGGGGACATTCTGGCCCAGCTGGCGATGCACGATCTGTTTGAAGAGGTAAAGCTCGACCAGGAGCCCGATATTCTGGGAGAATTGCAGGATACCTTCGTCGGTTTCATCAACCTGTTTCTGAAGCAACGCATCGAGGAATTGCAGGCCAAGGTGGCGCAGGAAGGGCTAAGCTCTGAGGAAACACAGGAGCTGATGATGCTGATCAGAGAGGTGCAGATTGAGAAAAGAAATGAGAGTGGGGCTTGATATCTGAGTGATTAACCCCAATATGAATACCGTTGCCCGAATCGACGGGATGAAAAGCAAATACTTTATAACCGCCTGGCCCCGACAATACTGCGGGCAGGGGTTTCTCATGACCGACGCCGCAACCAGACATAGCATGTCTGGCGGTTTTCTATTAGAATTGGCTATTTGCGCAGCAGCGCACTGTACGCGCAACCTAGCAACACCAACCGGATGAGTTCTATGGAGCAAACCCCGCAGTCTCAGCTTAAACTCCTCGTTGCCAAAGGTAAAGAACAGGGCTACCTGACCTATGCCGAGGTGAACGATCACCTCCCGCAAGACATCGTCGATTCAGACCAGATCGAAGACATCATTCAGATGATCAACGATATGGGCATTCAAGTGGTTGAAAACGCTCCGGATGCCGATGACTTGATCATGGCTGAAGGTGGTACCGCCGATGAGGACGCTGCCGAAGCAGCGGCCCAGGCTCTGGCATCTGTTGAATCCGAGATTGGTCGCACGACCGATCCCGTCCGCATGTACATGCGGGAAATGGGTACCGTTGAACTGTTGACCCGTGAAGGTGAAATTGACATCGCCAAGCGGATCGAAGACGGGATCAACCAGGTACAAAGCTCCGTGGCCGAGTACCCGGAAGCCATCACCTATCTGCTCGAGCAGTACGACAAGTACGAAGCCGAGCAACTGCGCCTCTCCGACATCATCTCCGGCTTTATCGACCCGAATGAAGTGGATGACGTGGCACCGACTGCCACCCACATCGGCTCCGAGCTCAGTGAAGACGACCTCGCCGACGAAGACGAGGATGAGGACGAGGACGAAGACGAAGACGGCGACAATTCAGACGACGACGGCGACGGCGGTCCGGATCCGGAAGTCGCGCGCGAGAAGTTTGGTGAACTGCGCGCCCAGTATGAAGTGACTCGTCTCTCCATTCAGCAGAATGGTCGTGCCCACGACGACACCCAGAATGCCATCGCCCAGCTGGCCGATGTCTTCCGTCAATTCCGCCTGATGCCCAAGCAGTTCGATCGCCTGGTCAACAACATGCGGGAGATGATGGAGCGTGTCCGCGTGCAGGAACGCATCATCATGAAGCTCTGCGTGGAGCAGGCCAAGATGCCGAAGAAGACCTTCGTCGCGGCCTTCACCAACAACGAGTGCGAAACTGCCTGGTTCGAATACCAGAAGCAGGCCGGCAAGGCCTGGTCTCCCCGTCTGCTCGAGATGGATGAGGAGATCCTGCGCTCCATCGGCAAGCTGCAGCAGATCGAAGAAGAGACAGGCCTGTCCATCGCTCAGATCAAGGACATCAACCGTCGTATGAGCATCGGTGAGGCCAAGGCCCGCCGTGCGAAGAAAGAGATGGTCGAGGCCAACCTGCGTCTGGTGATCTCCATCGCCAAGAAGTACACCAACCGCGGTCTGCAGTTCCTGGATCTGATCCAGGAAGGCAACATCGGTCTGATGAAGGCGGTCGACAAGTTCGAATATCGTCGCGGCTACAAGTTCTCGACCTATGCCACCTGGTGGATCCGTCAGGCCATTACCCGCTCCATCGCGGATCAGGCCCGTACCATCCGTATCCCGGTGCACATGATCGAGACCATCAACAAGCTCAACCGTATCTCCCGCCAGATGCTGCAGGAGATGGGTCGTGAACCGAACCCGGAAGAGCTGGCCATGCGCATGGGCATGCCGGAAGACAAGATCCGCAAGGTACTGAAAATCGCCAAGGAGCCCATCTCCATGGAGACGCCCATCGGTGATGACGAAGACTCCCACTTGGGCGACTTCATCGAAGATACCACCCTGGCTCTGCCAGCGGATGCGGCCACCAGCGAGAGCCTGCGCAACGCGACCCGCGAAGTGCTGGCCGGGCTGACCGCACGGGAAGCCAAGGTACTGCGCATGCGCTTCGGTATCGACATGAACACCGACCACACCCTCGAGGAAGTGGGCAAGCAGTTCGACGTCACCCGTGAGCGTATCCGTCAGATCGAAGCCAAGGCCCTGCGCAAACTGCGCCATCCGAGCCGCTCGGAAGTGCTGCGCAGCTTCCTGGACGAGTAGTCCCGGGTTCTGTCAGCCTGACATAGCAACAAAAAGCCCCGCCATGCGGGGCTTTGTTTTATCCGTGCTGGCATGGGCGTGAAGAGGGGTCATGGAACCGCTTGAATATGGATGAAATCTCGCCAAGTGGTTGATCTGACTATGGACGGGGTATCCGCCATCCCCTATAATCCACGCCGCTAACCAGCATCAATGGCCCCTTAGCTCAGTTGGTCAGAGCAGTCGACTCATAATCGATTGGTCGTGGGTTCAAGTCCCCCAGGGGCCACCATTTTCAGACAAAGCCGCTCTTTTGAGCGGCTTTGTCGTTTCTGGCGCTCACCAGTGTCTGTCCAGATCCTCGGCATAGAGTGCCATGGCGCGCCGGTAGGGGAGCAGGGCGGGATCCGTGGTGGTGGTCGCGAGGATCCCCAGCAGCGTCTCCATCCCCTCCTTGCTGCGCCCCAGGTTGTAGCAGGTCATGGCACGAAACACCTTGAACTCCACGGCATCGGGGAAGCGGGCCAGGGCCTCGTCAAAGGTGGCCAGCGCCTCGGGATGACGGCCCGTGGTGCGATAGGAGCTGCCAAGTCCAAGCAGGGCGCCGCGCAGCGACGCCTCGCCAAGCCCCAGCGACACGGCCTTCTGATAGAGCGGAATGGCCTCGGCCTCTCGCCCCAGCATGTCGTGCAGTCCGGCCACTTCGTAATGCAGCTCGGCGTGGGCCGGGTACGCGATGAGTTGCAGCAGACCGTGCTGACGGGCTTCCTCGAGCCGTCCCTCGGCCTTGAGGGTGTTCAACTGTTTCATATGCGCTCCTGCATGGGGATGAAGGATCAGTATGCCTGCCGGCAGGCTGGCGGGGAACAGGTCATGGGGCCATGAAAAAGGCCTCCCGCCGATGGCGGGAGGCCTGGTTCGGCGCCGGGGCGCAATGGCCCTGGCGTGTGTCCAGCCTTACTGGGCGCTCAGGCTGTAGGCCAGGGTCTGGTCGTTGAAGCGCACCACATAGGCACCGACCACTGCCGTGGTGATGTCTGCCCCGGCCAGCTCGGCCACGCCATCCTTGTTGGTGTCGCCGTAGTTCTGGGTCCAGTCCCCCTTGACGTCGAACTTGAAGCGCTGGCCGCCGTTGCCATCACCGCTGCCGGTGAAGGTGACGCTGGCCTGCCAGAGGTGATCCCCGACCAGGGACATGGGGGTGGTGCCCCAGTTGTTGGTGGTGCCGCGAATGTTGAGGCTGGCGACATTCTTGGCATAGGTGACGCTCACCGGAGTCAGGCTGTATTGCAGGGTCTGATCGTTGAAACGTACCCGATACTGGCCGATGACCGGGGTGAGGATGTCACTGCCGGTCAGATCGGCCACGCCGTCCTTGTTGGTGTCGCCGTAGTTCTGGGTCCAGTCCCCCTTGACGTCGAACTTGAAGCGCTGGTTGCTCTGACCGTCGAAGGTGACCAGGGCTTCCCACTGATTGTCGGCGACCAGTGTCATGGCAAGGGAGCCCCAGGCATTGGGGGTGCCGCGGAAGTTCAGGGTGGGCAGTACGCTGGCGTAGGTGCCGTTGTCGTCGGTGACGGTCACGGTGGCGCTGGCACTGGCGGTCAACCCTTCCGCATCGGTCACGGTGACCGTCACGGTATGGGTACCCGGGGTATCGAACCGGACTGTCTCAGTGGCGGCGGTGCCCCCGCTGGACCAGCTGTAGCTCACCACGCCGCCGTCATCGCTGGAAGCGGAGGCGTCGAACACCACGCTCTCCCCCGCCTTGACGCTGAGGGTCTTGGGGGAGAGGGCGGCGACCGGTGCCTGGTTGCTGGTGAGGGGGGTGACCGTGTAGCGCAGATCGCTCTCGCTCAGGGTGATGCGGTAGGTGCCCGCCCCGCTGACCAGGATATCCTTGCTGCTGCCCTTGTCGGCGATGCCATCCCCTTCGTTGTCGCCGTAGTTCTCGGCCCAGTTGCCGAAGACGTCGAACTTGAAGCGCTGGGCACCGGTGGCGTCACCGTTGCCGGTCAGGGTGAGGGTGGCGGACCAGACACGGTTGGCATCGACGGTCATGGGGGTGTTGCCCCAGGCGTTATGGGTGCCGCGCAGGTTCATGCTGCTGAACTTGTTGCCCGGCAGGACGGAACCGCCGCAGGGGCTGGCCTTGGTGCAACCGGCTATGATGGCGGCCGCCTTCATGCCGGGGACGTTCAGGCTGGCCTTGCCGCTGCCATCGACGGTGACATAACCGCCGCTGCAGTAGTCATTGCCCCCCAGGAGGTTGCAGTACTCGCCGGCCGGCAGGCCGGTCTGCACCGAGGCCACCAGGCTGCCGCTCTCGTTGTTGATGGCGACGAAGCCCTTGTCACCGCGGCTGAAGGCGATCTGGTTGTTGCCGTTGTCCCACCAGTTGCTGACGGGCTGGCCTTCGGTCCGGTTGTGGAACAGGGCCATGTTCATGATGGTCGGTCGGCGCTGTTCGCAGTTCCACTGGCTGTCCGTGCAGGGCGTGCTGCCCGGCGCCCCCTTGTCGGTTTCATAGGTACCCATGTTTTCGAAGCGATAGCCCGACATCACCTGCTTCCAGCCATAGGGCCAGGCCATCATGAAGGTGTTGGCCAGATCGTAGCGGGCACCGCTCATGAAGGTGAGCATGCCGCCACCGCCGTGGCCGCGTTCGCGGTCGTGGTTGACCACGAAGACGAAGGCCTTGTTGGAGGGGAGCAGGCCCCAGCTCTCGCCCAGGGTCTTGAGGTTCTTGATTTGGCCGTTGAAGTTGGCGGCGAGATCGGTGCCGTATTTGAAGTCGGTGACGGTGTCGATGTAGGTGTAGCGGCCCGGCTGGATGTCGGGGGACTCCCCGCCTGCGCCGATCACCTCCAGGTAGGCCCTGGGGCTGCCTGCCTTGTCGAGGATGGCCTTCACATCGGCCGGCGCCATGTGCTTGGCCGCATCGATGCGAAAGCCCGCCACGCCCCAGCCGAGCAGGGTCTTCATGTAGGTGGCGATCTGATCCTGGACGTAGGATGAGCCGGTATTGAGGTCCGGCATGCCGTAGAGGGCGCCGTTCCAGACGTTGTTGCTGTCACCGTAGTTGGTGATGTCGCCGCTGTGATGGAAGTCGTTGTAGCCGAACTGGGGATATTGGTATTGCCCCGAGTTGTAGCTGCCGCCGCCGGTGGCGGTGCCTGAACCCGATGCCAGCTGGTTGAAGACGGCGTCGGCATAGACCTTGACCCCGGCCGCGTTGCAGCGGGCGATCATGCTTCTGAGCTCTGCCTCGCTACCGCCGAAGCTGTTGAAATTCTTGAAGCTGACCGGTTGATAGACGGTCCACCAGACCTGGCTGCCCTGCTTGTGCTCGGCGGGTGGGGTGATCTGGACGCCACCGAACCCCTTGGGCCCGAGCACGGTCTCGCACTCGTTGGCGATGTCGTTGAACTTCCATTGGAACAGGTGAACCATGACCCCTTCGGCGCTGGCAGTGTGGCTGAAAGAGCCGAGTGCCGCCGCCAGCAGGGCGGTTCGAAACAGTGTGTTGTGCATGACGATTTTCCCTTCGATCTTGTTATTGACGTATCACTGTCGTGTAGTCGAACGGACAACAAACAACCTCGTTCAGCTCCGTAGCATTCATGAAATCGACGTGGTTGAAAATCGAACAAGCTGAATTAATTAAGAAATGTGAATGAAAATGCTTTCATGCCATTCGGTGGCAGCAGGAGGGGGCAGAGGGGAGCAGATCGGTGCGAGATCCCGTCAAGCGGGTAGCGAAGGGGATGAACAGGGGCCCCGCTGGGCCCCGTGAACGTTCAGACGTTGGGTTCCTGCTGCCCGGCACTGGCCCGGGAACGACGCCCTGGCAGCATGCGGGTGACCAGGTTGCTGCGCTGGCGCCAGGAGGTGTAGGCGATGGCGCACAGGTGCAGGGCGATCATGCCCTGCAGTGCCCAGGTGCACCACTCGTGCCAGTCGTCCGCCCCCAGATCGAAGCCGGTCTCGGTGTTCTGGAACCAGCCGGTCCCTGCGGTGGCGAGTACCAGCAGCCAGAGTGCCCAGACCGCCAGCTTGCCGCTGCCGTGATGGCCCGGGGTGGGCGGGGTCCGTTCGCGCAGGGCGTCGGCCTGATGGCGAAAATCCTCCCGGCTCGGGATGAGGGCGCGCAGGCGGGCGTGGCCGCGAGCGAAGGTGAGCCCCCACAGCAGGCGTATGCCGATGAGCACCATGACGGCGTATCCCATCCGCTCGTGCCACTCCTCGCCCGCCTCGTTGAGCCAGAGGTTGCCGATACAGATGGCCGCCACACCCCAGTGGGTGAGGCGCACCAGAGCATCCCAGTGGAAGGGATCAGCCTTTCTGCTTGGCATAGTTGTGGTACTCCTTCTTCAGGTCGTTGACCTTGGCCAGGTGCTCGCGGGCCTTGGCCTCGTCACCGGCCTGGAGGGCTGCCAGGCTGGCATCCAGCTCGGTCTGCACTTCGGTCATGCCTTCCAGGAACTTCTCCTTCTTGGCGGCGGGCATGTTCTTGCCCTTGGCGACGTCCAGCTGGGCCTTCATCTCCTTGATGTATTTCTCCATGGTGGCCGCGTCGTCGGCCTTGACGGCCTGCTTGTAGTTGAAGCCGATCTTCTTCATCGGCTGCTCCAGATCGCCGGCCATGGCAGGCAGGGCCATCAGGCCGAACATCAGGGGCAGCAGCAGGGGACGCACAGTTTTCAGCATGGGATTTCCTTATGAGACGACGAGATTGCAGGTTGTTATAGCACTCATTTGAGTGCGGTTTCACGCATCATGATGCCATGAAAGGGCGATCATTGTATGAAGAAAGTGCGACCAATTGTGACGAATTGTGCAGGGGATTGCTGTGGGAATGTAGCCGAAAGAGAACGGCCACCGGATCTCGCCTCCGGCAGGGATACAAGGGCGCGCATCTGGTCCGGGAAGGGGCTCGCAGGCAGTGAATCATGCTGCCATTATTTATCACACATCGGTTTTTTAAAGTCAGGTGAGTTTTTCAGGTGTTTTTGTTTTTGAAAGCCACCACCCATGGACGATTTCACTGCCAGAGCAGGTGCTGTGCAACAAAAAAAGGGCCCGCAGGCCCTTTGAGTGATCGGGATCCGGCCCTTATTCGGCCTGCTCGCGCTCAATGGCACGCCAGCCGATGTCCTTGCGATAGAAGATGCCGTCCCACTGGATGCGACCAGCGAGGGCATAGGCCCTCTGCTGGGCTTCCTGCACCGTGTGGCCGAGGGCGGTGGCGCACAGCACGCGGCCACCCTGGGTCAGGCTGGTGTGCCCTTCCAGGCGGGTGCCTGCATGGAACACCTTCTCCCCTGCCACTTCGTCCACCGGCAGGCCACTGATGGGGTGGTTGCTGCCGTAGTCGCCGGGATAGCCACCCGCTGCCAGCACCACGCCGATGGCGGCGCGGGGGTCATAGACGGCTTCCTTCTGATCCAGCTGGCCGGCGCAGGCGGCGAGGCAGAGATCCACCAGATCGGACTGCATCCGCAGCATGATGGGCTGGGTTTCGGGGTCGCCGAAGCGGCAGTTGAACTCGATCACCTTGGGGTTGCCCTCGGCATCGATCATCAGGCCGGCGTAGAGGAAGCCGGTGTAGACGTTGCCCTCGGCCGCCATGCCGCGCACGGTCGGCATGATCACCCGCTCCATCACGCGCTGGTGCACTTCGTCGGTCACCACGGGGGCCGGGGAGTAAGCCCCCATGCCGCCGGTGTTGGGGCCGGTGTCACCGTCGAAGGCGCGCTTGTGATCCTGGCTGGTGGCCATGGGCAGCACGTGCTCGCCGTCCACCATGACGATGAAGCTCGCCTCTTCCCCGTCCAGGAACTCCTCGATCACTACCCGGGCGCCGGCATCGCCGAAGGCATTGCCGGAGAGCATGTCACGCACCGCCGCTTCCGCCTCGTCGAGGGTCATGGCGACGATCACCCCTTTGCCGGCGGCCAGACCGTCGGCCTTGATGACGATGGGGGCGCCCTTCTCGCGCAGATAGGCCAGCGCCGGCTCCACCTCGGTGAAGTTCTGGTAATCGGCGGTGGGAATGGCGTGGCGGGCCAGGAAGTCCTTGGTGAAGGCCTTGGAGCCTTCGAGCTGGGCGGCGGCGGCGGTCGGGCCGAAGATGGTCTGATCGGCGGCGCGGAAGGCATCGACCACCCCTTTCACCAGGGGGGCTTCCGGTCCGACGATGGTGAGACCGATCTGGTTCGCCTTGGCGAAGGCCAGCAGGCCCTCGATGTCGGTGGCCTGGATGGCGACGTTCTCGATGCCCGGCTCAAGCTGGGTGCCCGCATTGCCCGGTGCCACGAAGACCTGGGTCACCAGGGGGGAGTGTTTGGCCTTCCAGGCCAGGGCGTGTTCACGGCCGCCGTTGCCAATGATCAGTACTTTCATCGTCTCGCTCGCTTCTGTCTGAGTTCACTGGCGCTGCGGTGGCACTGCCAGTGGAAAGGATCCGGTGCTAAAGAGGCAGGGCCGCCATCGGCGGCCCTGGGCTGTCAGTGACGGAAATGACGCATGTTGGTGAACACCATGCACATGCCGTGTTCGTTGGCGGCGTCGATCACCTCCTGGTCGCGCATCGAGCCACCTGGCTGGATGACGCAGGAGATGCCCGCGGCAGCGGCGGCATCGATGCCGTCGCGGAACGGGAAGAAGGCGTCGGAGGCCATGACGGAGCCCGCCACGGTCAGCCCTTCATCCTCGGCCTTGATGCCGGCGATCTTGGCAGAGTAGACGCGGCTCATCTGGCCGGCGCCCACGCCGATGGTCTGGCCGTTCTTGGCGTAGACGATGGCGTTGGATTTGACGAACTTGGCGACCTTCCAGCAGAACAGCAGATCCTGCAGCTCGGCCTCGGTGGGCTGACGCTGGCTGACCACGGTCAAATCCCCGAGCGTCACCATGCCCAGATCGCGCTCCTGCACCAGCAGGCCGCCGTTGACGCGCTTGAAGTCAAAGCCTTGCGCCGGGGCAGTCCACTGGCCGCACTCCAGCAGGCGCACGTTCTGCTTGGCGGCGACCGCCTCGCGGGCTGCCTGGCTGATGCTGGGGGCGATGATCACTTCCACGAACTGGCGGGCGACGATGGCCGCAGCGGTCTCGCCGTCCAGTTCGCGGTTGAAGGCGATGATGCCGCCAAAGGCCGAGGTGGGGTCGGTCTGGTAGGCGCGATCGTAGGCTGCCAGCAGGTCGTCACCGATGGCGACGCCGCAGGGGTTGGCATGCTTGACGATGACGCAGGCCGGTTCGCTGAACTCCTTCACGCACTCCAGCGCCGCGTCGGTGTCGGCGATGTTGTTGTAGGAGAGGGCCTTGCCCTGCAGCTGGATGGCGCTTGCCACCGAGCCCGGCGCGGCCTGCTCTTCGGCGTAGAAGGCGGCAGCCTGGTGGCTGTTCTCGCCATAGCGCATGTCCTGCTTCTTGATGAACTGGCTGTTGAAGGTGCGGGGGAAGCGGGACTCTTCGTCGCCTTCCTTGTTTTCGCCGTAGGAGGGCACCAGGGTGCCGAAGTAGTTGGCGATCATGCCGTCGTAGGCGGCGGTGTGCTCGAAGGCGGCGATGGCCAGATCGAAGCGGGTGGAGAGGGTCAGGCTGTTGCCGTTGCCATCCATCTCGGCGATGACGCGGTCATAGTCGGAGGCCTTGACGACGATGGTGACGTCCTTGTGGTTCTTGGCAGCGGAGCGGACCATGGTCGGGCCGCCGATGTCGATGTTCTCGACGGCGTCTTCCAGGGTGCAACCGGCTTTGGCCACGGTGGCGGCGAAGGGATAGAGGTTGACGACGACCATGTCGATGGGGGAGATAGCGTGCTCGGCCATGATGGCGTCATCCCGGTCGCGACGGCCGAGAATGCCGCCGTGTACCTTGGGATGCAGGGTCTTGACCCGGCCGTCCATCATCTCGGGGAATCCGGTGTAGTCGGACACCTCGGTCACCGGCAGGCCCGCATCGGCCAGCAGCTTGGCGGTACCACCGGTGGAGAGCAGGGCCACACCACGCGCGTCGAGTGCCTTGGCAAATTCCAGGATGCCAGTCTTGTCAGACACACTCAGCAGTGCACGGCGAATGGGTCGAGCTTGTTCCATCACACTATCGTCCTCAGCATAACGGGGACCGTTCCATGGGAGGCGAGGCTCAACACACAGAGAGTCCCCAAATAAATGGAAGTGGGGGATTTCGCAAACCACTCTCGCCCGGGGCGGCCGTTGGCAAAAGCGTTTTAGGAAATGCCCGCTTGACGCGACGCTCTCTTGTGGGCGCGTATTCTACACAAAAAATGTGACCTGTGGTGGATTTTTTAAAGAGACAAACCCTTGTGGGATGCGGCGTTAAACGTTTTCTGGTGAATTTTTGTGAAACGTTTGTCTTTTCAGTGTTTTGGGGATAAATGGCCGGCAAGTGAGGGGTTAGCTGCTGCTTTCCTGCCTTTGACTGGCAATCGCCGGGCAAAGAGGTGATAGTGGAGGCCGGTTTATATTGAGTACCATGTCGGGAATGTCATGCGGGGGGAGAGGACCATGTATCGGATCGGTGAACTGGCCAAGGCGTGCGGGGTGAAGGCCGACACCCTGCGCTTTTACGAGAAGAACGGCCTCATCTCGCCGGGCATTCGCAACGAATCCGGCTATCGCCTCTACGGCGAGCAGGACAAGCGGCGGCTGGAGTTCATCATCCGCGCCAAGTCGGTGGGGTTCTCCCTCGCGGACATCGGCGAGCTGCTCGCCCTGGACACCAACAAGGCCAAGGTCACCTGCCAGGAGGTGAAGGCGGTGGCCGACACCAAGCTCGAACAGGTGGAGCAGAAGCTCCTGGAGCTGACCCGTTTTCGCGAGAACCTGAAGGCCCTCTCCGACATCTGCTGCGGCGGCCCGCGCTCGGCGGAGCATTGCGCCATCCTCGAGACCCTGGAGTCCGGCGCCCCTTCCCGCCACGAGCACCACGACCATGAGCACTGAGCTGCGCCGGCCCCGGGTCTCCGCCTTTCTCGCCCTCTCCCTCGACGGTTTCATCGCCGGGGAGGGGGGCGATCTGGCATGGCTGGCCCCCTATGGTGGCGACGGGCCGGAGGAGACCGGCTACAGCGCCCTGATGGCGAGCGCGGACACCCTGCTGATGGGGCGCAACACCTACGATATCGTGAGCGCCTTTCCCGAGTGGCCCTACGGGGACAAGCCGCTGGTGGTACTGACCCACAGGCCCGCCGACCCCCGTCCTCGGGTCTCCTTTCGGCAGGGGGCGCTGGCGCAGGTGCTGGACGAGTTGTGGCAGGGGGGAAGCCGTCACCTCTATCTGGATGGCGGGGAGCTGGTGAGGCAGGGTCTGCAGGGGGCCCTGGTGGACGAGCTGACCCTGTTCTGGGTACCGGTCACCCTGGGGGGCGGGATCCCGCTCTTTACCGGGCCTCTCCCCGCAGGGTTGAGACCGGTGTCGAGCGCCGTGCTGCCAAGCGGCCTGGTGCGGGTTATCTATCACCCCGCCTGACAGCTTGCACGGGGGAGGCAAGAGGTGCACAATCGGCGCGTTTTTCGCCATCTGCCCTTCCAGACAGGGACGAAAGGCAAACACGACAACCCCATCAAGGAGCCCATATGGCCAAGAAGAAGGTGACCTGTGTCACCGCCGAACCCGCCTGCGAACATCAGCGCGGCATCATTCAGGACAACCACCTCAAGGCACTGGTGACCTCCCCCCTGTTCCAGGCCCGGGTCGAGCCGAGCAAGAAGGGCAAGGGCAGCTATCAGCGCAAGGCCAAGCACGGCAAGCGGTGGGAGCCCGGCCAACAGCAGATGGTAAGCGTCTGCTGCTGAGCGGGTTTCTGCCGCAAGGCATCAGTTAACACAATCAGGGCGCCAATGGCGCCCTGATTGTTTTTCTATTCGCTGGTGCTGACTTGCGGTCTTGACGCAAGAGAGTGAACCCGTGCTCACTCGTCCATAAAGAGTTCGAGCAGCACGTTGAGGTAGCGATGCCCGAGGGACGTGAGCTGCCAGCTGTCGCCAAGATCCTCGATAAGCTCCTTGGTCCGGGCGATGGCGAGCATGGTCTCTACCCGCTCCAGCGGTAGCCCCGTGAAGGCCTCGAACTCCGCCTTGGGGGCGGGTTCAAACAACCTGAACCGGTTCATGAAGTACTCGAGCGGCAGATCGTCCGCACTCACCTGCCATTGGTTGTCCAGATAGGGGCGGCTCGGATCCAGATAACCTTTCGGATGCTTCACCTTGGCGGTGCGCAGGATCTGCTGGTTGGCAAGATCCGTCACCTTGCCGTGGGCGCCGCAGCCGATCCCCAGATAGTCGCCAAAGCGCCAGTAGTTGAGGTTATGGCGGCACTGATACCCCTCTTTGGCATAGGCCGAGATCTCGTACTGCTGATAGCCCTGGGCGGTCAGCATGGCGTGGCCCTGCTCGTAGATGTCCCACAGGGTGTCATCTTCCGGCAATGTGGGGGGCTTGGAGGCGAATGCCGTGTTCGGCTCTATGGTGAGCTGATACCAGGAGAGGTGCGGCGGCGCGCAGTCGATGGCCTGCTGCAGGTCGTAGAGCGCATCGTCCAGGCTCTGATCCGGCAGGCCGTGCATCAGATCCAGGTTGAAGGTGGGAAGCGCGATGGCGTGGGCCAGTTCGGCGGCCTTGCGCGCCTCCTCGGGGCCGTGAATGCGGCCGAGCCGGGTCAATTTCTCCTGCTGGAAGCTCTGCACCCCGATGGAGATGCGGTTGATGCCCGCTTTTTGGAAGCCGGCGAACTTGTCCGCCTCCACCGTGCCCGGGTTGGCCTCCATGGTGATCTCGCAGTCCGGGGTCAGTGCGATCCGTGCGCGCACCCCGTCCAGCAGCGCCTGCATGGCGCCGACGGAGAGCAGGCTCGGCGTGCCGCCACCGATAAAGATGGAGGAGAGGGGGCGCCCCTGGGCCCAGTGCAGATCCTGCTCCAGATCCTCCAGCAGGGCCGCCACGTACTCGAGGTGGGGCAGTTCCCCCTTCTGGGCGTGGGAGTTGAAGTCGCAGTAGGGGCACTTCTGGACGCACCAGGGCACGTGGATATAGAGGGAGAGGGGCGGCAGTTGCAGCATGGGATTTCCAGTATTCAACAATCAAAAGGGGTCGGGTGGCCCTGGTTGCCGGTGACAACGGGCGGGGCGCCGCGAACGAAACGGGGGCCGACGGCCCCCATTGTAGATGACAACGCGGCGGGAGACAGCGCTTTAGTTGACCGCCGCCAGGGCCGCTTTGAGCTTGGCCAGGGCCTGGCCGCGATGGCTGAGCTGGTTCTTGAGCTCCGCCGGCATCTGGGCCGAGGTGCAGTCGTGGTCGGGGACGAAGAACACGGGGTCATAGCCGAAGCCGTGCTGGCCGCGGGGTTCGTCGATGATCATCCCCTCCCAGCTGGCCTGGCAGATAATGGGGGTGGGATCGTCGGCGTGGCGCATGTAGACCAGCACGCACCAGAAGCGGGCGCTTTTCAGGTAATCCGGCGCGCCCTTGAGCTCGGCCAGCAGCTTGTCGATGTTCTCCTTGTCGCTGGCACCGGCACCGGCAAAACGGGCGGAGTAGACGCCGGGGCGGCCGTGCAGCAGATCCACTTCCAGACCGGAGTCGTCGGCCACGGCGGGCAGGCCGGTGACGCGGGCGGCGTGGCGGGCCTTGATGATGGCATTCTCGACGAAGGTGGTGCCGGTCTCGTCGGCATCGGAGACTGCAAACTCGCTCTGCGGGATCACCTGGATCTTCATATCGGCCAGCATGGCGGCCAATTCCTTCACCTTTTTCTGGTTCCCTGTTGCCAGGACAAGCTTGTTCATCACACACCTCCGCAAAAATAATCTGCGCATTCTATGCGGGGGAGGGGTTTAGTAAAAGCGCCAATTGCCCGGGATCCGGTGCCAACGGGGGATCCTGGTTCCACCCCCTGAGAGGTAGAAGAGATGCATGTTTCCAACAGGGAATAACCGAAGTGATTAAATACCATTTCAATTCATTACTCTGAGTCAGTAGACTCGCGGCCCAATCGATATTCCTAGGGCTTGAGGTGACTGATGCCATTGATTCTTTTGCTTGTACTCCTGGTGTTGTTCAGCCCGCTGGCCATCGACATCTATCTGCCTGCCATCCCCCAGATGGCCGAGCAGCTGGGGGCCGAAGTGACCCTGATGCAGGGCACCATTACCTGGTTCCTGTTCAGCATGGGTCTGGGGCAACTGCTGGTGGGGCCGCTCGCCGATCGCTACGGGCGCAAACCCATTGCCCTGGGGGGCGTGCTGCTCTACGGCCTGAGCGCCCTGGCAGCCGGCTTTGCCGCCAGCCTGGGCGAGCTGATGCTGGCGCGGGTGCTGCAAGGCTTCGGGGCCTGCGCCACCTCGGTGGCCGCCTTCTCGGTGGTCCGTGACAGCTATGGCCCCAAGAAGAGCGGTCAGATGATCTCCTATCTGAACGGTGCCATCTGCTTCATCCCTGCACTGGCGCCCCTGCTGGGTGGCTGGCTCACCGCCAAGGCGGGCTGGTCGGCGAACTTCTGGTTCATGGCGGGTTATGCCGTCGTGGTCGGCAGCTGGCTGCTGTGGCGGATGCCGGAAACCCGCCCTGAGGAGACCAGCAGTGCTGGCCCGCTCATCAGCTGGTCCCGCTACAGTCCGGTGCTGCGCTCCCCGAGCTTCCTGTTCAACGCGGCGCTGTGCATGCTGGCGATGGCGGTGATCCTCGCCTACGTGACGGCGGCGCCGGTACAACTGATGGTGACCCTGGGGCTGGACATGAGTGGCTTCAGCCACTGGTTCACCGCCAATGCGGCCCTCAACATCCTGGCCTGCTTCCTGGCTCCGCGCTTCATCGCCCGGGTAGGGCCAAGACGGACCCTGCGCATCGGCCTGCTGGTGCTGCTGCTCTCCGCCATCACCCTGACCCTGGCCATGCACATCCCGCACCCGCTGGCCATGATGGGCCCGGTGTTCCTCTCCAGCATCGGCTTTGCGATGATCCTGGGCGCCGCCGCCGGCATGGCGCTGGCCCCCTTCGGCCACTGCGCCGGGACTGCTGCCGCCCTGCTCGGCCTGTTCCAGATGAGCGGCTCCGGCGCCCTGGTGGGGATCACCGGTTGGCTGATGCCGGATCCCCTGAGCCAGCTGGCCCTGCACATGTGGCTGCTGCTGCCCCCGCTGGTGATGCTGATGACCCGCCAGGGTCGCCGCTTGTGTTTGCAATAAATCCTGTGCTCTGATGAGCACACTCGGGGGGCCTTGAGCCCCCTTCTCTTTTTCAGGTGACCTCGCCTGCCTCGCATGATCACAGACCCGTGGAGAAAACCGGATGAGCCACACAATCAACGCCGCCCTGGTGGGATACGGCTTCGCAGGACAGACCTTTCACGCCCCCTTCCTGGCCACGACCCCGGGCCTGACCCTGCGCTGGGTGGTGAGCCGGGATGCCGCCAAGGTACAGGCCGCGTTGCCCGGCACCCGGGTCGGCACCCTAGAGCAGGTGCTGGCCGATGACAGCCTCGATCTGGTGGTGATCGCCACCCCCAACGACACCCACGCCCCCATCGCTCGCGAGGCCCTGCTGGCGGGCAAGCACGTGGTGATCGACAAGCCGTTCGCCCTGGATCTGGCCGAAGCGAAGGCGCTGGTCGAGTTGGCGGAGAAGCAGCAACGGCTGCTCAGCATCTTCCACAACCGACGCTGGGACGGGGATTTCCTCACGGTGCGCCGTCTGCTGGCGGAGGGGGCGCTGGGGCAAGTTGCCCAGTTCGAATCCCACTTCGACCGTTATCGCCCCGAGGTGCGCCNGCGCTGGCGCGAGGCGGGCGGCCCGGGCTCCGGTCTCTGGTTCGATCTCGGCCCCCATATCCTCGATCAGTCGCTCCAGCTGTTCGGCCAGCCGGACTGGTTGCAGGCGGATCTGGGCAAGCAGCGCCCCGGGGCCCTGGCGGACGACTATTTCCATGTGGTGCTGGGTTATGGCGAGATGCGAGTCATTCTGCACGGCAGTTGTCTGGTGTCGGCCGTGATGCCCCGCTTCGTGGTGCACGGCAGTCAGGGTTCCTTCATCAAGTTCGGCATGGACGTGCAGGAGGAGCAGCTCAAGGAGGGCAAGCGGCCTCCGGCGGCGGACTGGGGCGTGGATCCCGCCCCCGGCCAGCTCAGCCAGATCCGGGACGGTCAGCTCGTGCAGCAGACCGTGGCTGGCGAAGCGGGGGACTACGGCGCCTACTATCGCGGCGTCTGCGCCGCCATCCGGGGAGAGGGGGAGAACCCGGTGCCGGCCGACGAGGCCCTGGCGGTGATGGCCTTGCTGGACCTGGCCCGGGAGAGCGACCAGCAGGGGCGGCGCCTGCCTTGTCAGAAGCTGTCTGACTGACGGCGTAATCCGGCTGCGCCGAGAGCCTGACAGAAAGACAATGGCTGACTGGCAATCGTCAGGTAATTGGCGATTTGTTGTGCGAATTTGGTGGTGAATGGGTGTTTTATATTAATATTTGTCGTTGCAGCAGTGTTTCTTATCATGCCAACGAGAAAATATCATTGTGATACGCGTTTTCATCGGCCGCATATGGGGATATATTTCGCGCGCCTTCGGGCTCCAGCGGCCGGTGTGCCGACAGGAGCCGGGGCGTACAGTGATGGTCCCTGCACCATCTCTCCATCTTTTTTTGAGGGTATGCACATGAACAAAGTACTGGTAGCCGGTATCCTGGGTCTGATGTTGACCGCCTGTGGTCAGAAAGAAGAAGCTGCCGCTCCGGCTGCGACCCCGGCCGCAGACGTTGCTGCCACTGTCGAGAAAGCCGCTAGCGAAGCGTCTGCTACCGTCGAGAAGGCTGCTTCCGAAGCTTCCGCTACTGTCGAGAAGGCTGCCGCTGACGTGGCCACCAAGGCTGAAGCTGCCGTGAGCGATGCCAAGGCCAACTAAGCCAGCACCTCATTGAAAAACGGGCCCGGCGCACTCGCGCCGGGCCCGTTTTTTTATGGCCATGGCGGGGCGTTGCCCGGTCAGCCGAGGGGTTCCACCAGCAGGATGTGGGAGTCGGCCCCCACCACCTTGACCCGGCTGCCGGCCGGCAGCGGCGCGTTGCAGCGCACCGTCCAGACGGTGTCGTCCAGATGCACCCGGCTCATCCCCTGGCTGACCTCGTCCAGCAGGGTCAGCTCGCGGCCCATGTAGCTTTGCATCCGCTCGTTGATGGGAGCGGCGGCATCCAGCCCGGAGCGATCCCGGCGATGCTGCCAGCGCCACCAGGCCCAGGTGGTGAGCAGGGATTGCAGGGCGAAGAGCAGCAACTGCGCCTGCCAGCCAAAGGGCCAGACCAGTAGCAAGAGTCCCACCTCCAGGGCGGCGATGCCGGTCCAGAGCAGGAAGCCCACCGACCCCATCACCTCGATGGCCAGCAGCACGAAGCCGAGCCCCAGCCAGTGCCAGTGGGTCAGCCCCTCGAACAGGGCTGTCATGATTTGCCCGCCTTGCCGTCTTTGTTGAACAGCTCGGCCATACCCGCCACCGAGCCTATCAGGCTGCCCGCTTCCAGGGGCATCATGATGATCTTGCTGTTGGGGCCTTCACCGATGCGGGCCAGGGCCTCGGTGTATTTCTGGGCCACGAAGTAGTTGATGGCCTGCATGTCGCCCTCGGCGATCGCCTGGGAGACCATGTGGGTCGCCTTGGCTTCCGCCTCGGCGGCCCGCTCCCGGGCTTCAGCGGCGAGGAAGGCGGCCTGACGCTCACCTTCGGCTTTCAGGATCTGGGACTGCTTCTCCCCCTCGGCCTTCAAGATCTTGGACTGGCGCACCCCTTCGGCCTCCAGCACCTCGGCCCGCTTCTGGCGCTCGGCCTTCATCTGGGCGTTCATGGCTTCCACCAGGGCGAGGGGCGGGCGCACATCCTTGATCTCGATCCGGGTCACCTTGATGCCCCAGGGGGCGGTGGCCGCATCCATGGTGCGCAGCAGCTTCTCGTTGATGGTGTCGCGCTGGGAGAGCATTTCGTCCAGCTCCATGGCGCCGAGCACGGTCCGCATGTTGGTCATGGTGAGATTGCGGATGGCACTGGTGAGATCGTTGACCTCGTAGCCCGCCTTGCGGGCATCCACCACCTGCACGAAGCTGATGGCGTCGATGGTGACGTTGGCGTTGTCCCGGGAGATCACCTCCTGGGCCGGGATGTCCAGCACCTGCTCCATCATGATGATCTTGTGGCCGATGCGGTCGATGTAGGGGATCAGCAGGTTGAGGCCCGGGGAGAGGGTGCGGGTGTAGCGGCCGAAGCGCTCCACGGTCCAGTTGTAACCCTGGGGCACTATCTTGATGCCGGCACTCAGGGTGGCGAGTACCAGGAATATGAAGATCCCCAATACAATCAATGACTCATTCATGATTAAGCTCCTTATGAAACACTTTCACTAGCCTAGGGTCTGGTGCCATCCACCACAAGCAGATTCGCTTCTCTATTGCCGCCACACGGCTTTACTAATTACCAAAACGCATTAAAGAGCATTTTTTATTATTTTGAGGGATAAGCGCTCCTACCTATAGTCGCCCCAGATGTCGCGATGCCGAGGAGCGGGCCCTGATGGATTATTTACCTATGTTTGCCAGGTTGGAAGGCCGCCCGGTACTGCTGGTGGGCGGGGGCGAGGTTGCCCTGCGCAAGGCGCGCCTGCTGCTGGCGGCAGGTGCCCGGATCACCCTGGTCTCTCCCGCGCTCGAGCCCGAGTTCCATGAATTTGCCGGTCGCTTCACCCATGTGGCGGCGCGTTTCGACCCGGCTCACCTGGCAGGGCAGATCCTGGTGGTGGCCGCGACCGACGATCTCGAGGTCAACGCCCTGGTCTACCAGAGCGCCACCGAGCGCGGTCTGTTCGTCAACCTGGTGGATGACCCCGAGCGCTCCAGCTTTATCTTCCCCTCCATCATCGATCGCAGCCCCATCGTGGTGGCCGTCTCCAGCGGCGGCAAGGCCCCCGTGCTGGTGCGCCTGTTGCGCGAGCGGCTCGAGAGCCTGCTGCCCCGCCATCTTGGCGGTCTGGCGGAGCTCTCCGGCCGGGTGCGCCGCCGGGCCAAGCAGGTGCTGGCCTCCCTCTCCGATCGCCGCCGCTTCTGGGAGCGCGCCTTTGCCTCCAACACCCTGGCCGGTCTGATTGAGAAAGCCGATTGGCAGGGTGCCGAGCAGTGGCTGAACGAGGGACTGGACAAAGCCCGTACCGAAGTGGGCGAAGTGGTGCTGGTAGGGGCGGGCCCGGGAGATCCTGGCCTGCTGACCCTCAAGGCGCTGCAACAGATTCAACAGGCCGAAGTGGTGCTCTATGACCAGCTGGTCTCCCCCGAGATCCTGGACCTGGTGCGCCGCGACGCCACCCTCGTGTCGGTCGGCAAGAAGGCGGGTGCTCACAGCGTGCCCCAGGAAGAGACCAATCGCCTCTTGGTGGAATACGCCAAAGCGGGTAACCGGGTGGTGCGCCTCAAAGGGGGCGATCCCTTCATGTTCGGTCGTGGCGGCGAGGAGCTGGAAGTGCTGGCCGAGGAGGGCATTCCCTTCTCCGTGGTGCCCGGCATCACCGCCGCCGCCGGTGCCACCGCCTATGCGGGCATTCCGCTCACCCACCGCGACCATGCCCAGAGCGCCGTCTTCATCACCGGCCACTGCCAGAAGGAGGGAAAGGAGCCCGACTGGCAGCAGCTTGCGGCCACCAACCAGACCCTAGTCATCTACATGGGGCTGATGCGCTCCGAGCATATCCAGCAGCAACTGGTAAGCCATGGCCGACGCGCCACCACCCCCATCGCCATCATCGAGCGGGGCACCACGGCCCGTCAGCGGGTGCTGACCGGCACCTTGGCGGATCTGGCCGAGCTGGCCCAGCAGGCGGTGAGCCCGTCGCTTATCGTCATCGGTGAAGTGGTGGCCCTGCGCCAGCAACTCGCCTGGTTTGGCGAACAGGGGCAAGGGCAGGAGGCAAAAAGCGGCCACGAGCTCAAGCTGGTGAGCCTGGCCTGAGAGGCGAGACCCGAATCGATTTGACGGTGCGGCCAAGGCGGCACCGAACTGAACCAACACCGCGCCCCGAGCAGGCGCGATAGCAATGAACCGAGGACCCAGACATGGACCGTGAAAGACTGACCCAACTGCAGCCATCCGATGCACAGAGCATCCGTGCAGGTGTCACCCGCGAGCGACTGACTCACCTGCAGCAACTGGAAGCCGAGAGCATCCATATCATCCGCGAGGTGGCCGCCGAATTTGAAAACCCGGTGATGATGTACTCCATCGGCAAGGACTCCTCCGTCATGCTGCACCTGGCCCGCAAGGCCTTCTATCCGGGCAAGATCCCCTTCCCCATGCTCCACGTGGACACCAACTGGAAGTTCAAGGAGATGATCAAGTTCCGGGACGAGACCGCCAAAAAGTTCGGGCTGGATCTCATCGTCCACAAGAACCCGGACGGTCTGGCCATGGACATCAACCCCTTCGTGCACGGCAGCAGCAAGCACACCGACATCATGAAGACCGAGGGGCTCAAGCAGGCGCTCAACAAATATGGCTTCGACGCCGCCTTCGGTGGTGCCCGTCGCGACGAGGAGAAATCCCGCGCCAAGGAGCGTGTCTACTCCTTCCGCGACAAGTCCCACCGCTGGGATCCGAAGAACCAGCGCCCGGAGCTGTGGCGCGTCTACAACAGCCAGGTCAACAAGGGGGAGAGCATCCGTGTCTTCCCGCTCTCCAACTGGACCGAGCTGGACATCTGGCAATACATCTATCTCGAGAACATCGACATAGTCCCGCTCTACTTTGCGGCCATGCGCCCCGTGGTGGATCGCGGCGGCATCAAGATCATGGTGGATGATGATCGCATGCCCATCGGCCCGGAAGACGAAGTGAAGCAGGAGCTGGTGCGCTTCCGTACCCTCGGCTGCTACCCGCTGACCGGGGCCATCGAATCCAATGCCACCACCCTGCCGGAGATCATCGAAGAGATGCTGATCACCACCTCGAGCGAGCGGCAAGGGCGGCTCATCGACCACGATCAGGCCGGCTCCATGGAGCAGAAGAAGCGTCAGGGCTATTTCTAAAAAAATGTTCTAAGGAATCGCATCATGAACAACCACATTCAGACCGCCATCAGCGAACAGGGCATTGAAGCCTACCTGCACGCCCAGCAACACAAGAGCCTGCTGCGCTTTCTCACCTGCGGCAGCGTGGACGACGGCAAGAGCACCCTCATCGGCCGCCTGCTGCACGACTCCCAGCAGATCTATGAAGATCAGCTCAAAGCGCTGGAGTCCGACAGCCAGAAGCTCGGTACCACCGGCGAGAAACTGGACCTGGCCCTGCTGGTGGACGGCCTGCAGGCGGAGCGCGAGCAGGGCATCACCATCGACGTGGCCTACCGCTATTTCTCCACCGCCAAGCGCAAATTCATCATCTCGGACACCCCGGGCCATGAACAGTACACCCGCAACATGGCCACCGGCGCCTCCACCTGCGATCTGGCCATCATCCTGATCGACGCCCGCAAGGGGGTGCTGGATCAGACCCGTCGTCACAGCTTTATCGCGAGCCTGCTCGGCATCAAGCAGTTCGTGGTGGCAGTGAACAAGATGGACCTGGTGGAGTTCAGCCAGGAGGTGTTCGAGCGCATCAGCTTGGAGTACCGCGAATTCGCCAAGAAGCTCAGCGTCGACACCATCCACATCGTGCCGGTCTCGGCCCTGGACGGTGACAATGTGGTGAACCCGAGCGACAAGCTGGCCTGGTATCAGGGCGAGACCCTGCTCTCCTTGCTGGAGTCTGCCGAAGTGGAGCGCGAGCTGGAGCGTCACCCGGTGCGCCTGCCGGTGCAGTACGTGAACCGCCCCAACCTCGATTTTCGCGGCTTCGCGGGCACCCTGGCCTCCGGTATCCTGCGGGTGGGCGACAAGCTGGCGGTGTTGCCGTCGGGCAAAGAGAGCACGGTGACCCGCATCGTCACCTTCGATGGGGATCTGGAGTACGCCCTGCCGGGTCAGGCCATCACGGTCACCTTCGCGGACGAAATCGACATCAGCCGGGGCGACCTGCTGGTGGACGCGGCGAAAAAGCCCCAGGTGACCCAGAACGTGCTGGCTCACATCGTCTGGATGGGGGAAGAGTCCCTGCAACCGGGCCGGGTCTATGACGTCAAGCTGGCCACCAAGAAGAGCCGCGGCCAGGTGGAGGCCATCCGCCACCGCATCGAGATCAACAAGCTCGACGAGCTGCCCGCCTCCGAGCTCAAGCTCAACGAGATCGGGCTGTGCGAATTCAGCCTGACCGACCCGGTGGCGTTCGACCCCTACAAGGAGATCCGCGACACCGGCAGCTTCATCCTCATCGACCGGCTGACCAACGTCACCGTGGGTGCCGGCATGATAGTGGAAGGGCTGGCGGCCAAGGTGATGGCAGGGCAATACAGCGAGTTCGAAGTGGAACTCAACGCCCTGGTGCGCAAGCACTTCCCCCACTGGCAGGCGCTGACCATCAGCAACGATTCCGGCAAGGAGTAAGCCCATGACCTGGCAACAATCCCTGGTGCTGGGTCTGCTGGCTGCCCTCGTCGCCCTGCTGATCCAGGGCAAACTCCGGCCGGCGCTGCTCTTCTCGGGCGCCGTGCTCATCACCTACCTGAGCGGCCTGGCGGACATCAACGCCGTGGTGGCGGGCTACACCAACAGCGCCCTGCTGACCCTGGTGTTGCTGCTGCTGGTGTCGCTCGCGGTGGAGAAGACCCGGGTCATGAGCTGGTTTGCCAACCTGGTGGGCACCGGCTCCTTCAACAAGGTGCTGGTGAAGGTGTGGTTTTCCACCGCCTTCCTGTCGGCGTTCGTCAACAACACCGCCGTGGTGGCGTCCATGCTGGGGGCGGTCAAGCGCAACCCCAACCATGCGCCCTCCCGGCTGCTGTTGCCCATGTGCTTCGCGGCGACCTTTGGCGGCGTGCTGACCCTGATCGGCACCTCCACCAACCTCATCGTCAACAGCTTCCTCATCAAGATGGGGGCCAAGCCGCTCGGCATGTTCGACTTCTTCATGGTGGGGGCGGGGACCCTGCTGACCGGCCTGGTCGCCGTGCTGCTGTTTGCCCGCCACCTGCCGGAGCAGGACACCGAGATGAGCCGGGAATCCGGCTATTTTCTCGAGGCCAAGGTGGGCCCCGGCTCGCCGATGGCCGGGCGCAGCGTCAAGGAGAACGGCCTGCGCAGCCTGAAAAGCCTTTATCTCGCCGAGATCATCCGGGGCAACCAGGTGATCTGCCCGGTTCAGCCGGAACACGAGCTGCACGAGGGGGACATGCTGCTGTTTTGTGGCGACGTGGAGAGCGTCGGCGTGTTGCAGGAGCTCAAGGGGCTGGATCTCTACGGCCAGCATCGCCTCAACGGCCAGCACCTGGTGGAGGTGATCGTCAGCCACAGCTCGCGCCTGGTGGGGCAGACCATCAAGGATGCGGAGTTTCGCACCCACTTCGATGCGGTAGTGCTGGCGGTGCGCCGGGGCGAGACCCAGCTCACCGGCGGCCTCGGCCAGATTGAACTGCACGCAGGGGACACCCTGCTGCTGGCCCCCGGCCCCAAGTTTGCGGGCAACAAGTCCCTCTCCCGGGAGTTCGTGGTAGTGAGCGGGCTGGAGGCCTCCACCCGGCTCGATGCCACGCGCAGCGCCGCCGTGGTGGCGGGGTTCCTCGGGGTGCTGACCCTGTCTGTGCTCGATCTGGTGCCGCTCTTCAAGGGGCTGCTGGTGATGCTGGTGGTGCTGCTCTTCTCCCGCATCCTGACCCTGGACGAGATCCGCCGCCGCTTTCCCCTGGATATCTGGTTGGTGGTGGGCGGGGCGCTCGCCATCGCCGATCAGCTGGAGAAGAGCGGGCTGGCCAAGCTCATCGCCGACTGGCTGATGGGGGAGTTCAACGGGGCCAGTCCCTTTATCGCCTTCGTGGGTATCTATCTGTTTACCCTGGTGCTGACGGAGCTGATGAGCAACAACGCGGCGGCGGCCCTGGCCTTCCCCATGGGATTCCAGCTGGCGCTCAGCATGGATGTCTCCACCATGCCGTTCATTCTGGCGGTGCTGTTCGGGGCGAGCTCCAGCTTTATCCTGCCCTACGGCTACCAGACCAACCTGATGGTCTATGCGGCGGGCAACTACAAGATGCCGGATTATCTCAAGCTGGCCCTGCCGGTCTCCCTCGCCTACAGCATCGGGGTGATCGTCATGGTGCCCCTGCTGTTTCCGTTTTAAGGTCTGATACCGGGGGATGTGTTAAGGGCTGCTTATGTTAACGCGGCTTTTATCAAGGCTGTTTATGATGCAGGGGAGTGCCAGGACACTGGCATCCAGGCGTGAGCGCCAATCAGGGGGGGGGCATGCGCAATATCAGGGCATCAGCACCTTGCCGCCTCATGGTGCGAGGCGGCTCCCCGCGGTAGCGGACAGTGTCAGTATTGAGGCGTGAGCGCCAATCAAGGAGTGTTGGGTGAGCAATGCCATGGCATCAGCACGTTGTCGGCTGATAGTCCGAGGTGGCTCCCTGTGGTGCCGGACAGTTTAAGTTTTGAGGCGTGAGCGCCAATCAAGGAGTGTTGGATGAGCAATATCGTGTGGCATGCCCATGCCGTCGACAAACAGAGCCGGGCCGAGCAGAAGGGGCAAAAACCTCTGGTGATCTGGTTTACCGGGCTCTCCGGGGCGGGCAAATCCACCCTGGCGGGGGCACTGGAGCAGGCGCTGGCGGCGCAAGGCAAGCACACCTATCTGCTGGATGGGGACAACGTGCGCCACGGCCTGTGCGGCGATCTCGGCTTCGATGACGCCGCCCGCCAGGAGAATATCCGCCGGGTCGGCGAAGTGGCAAAACTCATGGTGGATGCGGGCCTGATCGTGCTCACCGCCTTTATCTCGCCATTCCGTGCCGAGCGGGACCTGGTGCGCAATCTCGTGGGTGAAGGGGAGTTCGTCGAGGTGTTTGTGGATGCGCCGCTCGCCGTCTGTGAAGAGCGCGACCCCAAGGGGCTCTACAAGAAGGCGCGGGCGGGTGAGATCCGCAATTTTACCGGTATCGACTCTGCCTATGAGGCCCCGGAAAACCCGGAAATCCATCTGCTTAACGCCGGCAAGCCGGTGGAAGTGCTGGTGGGTGAGCTGCTGACTGCCCTGCGGCAGAGGGGAGGGATCGATTAAGGTCGTTTATCAGCGTCGAATATTAATAAAGGGGGCGCTAACCCCCTTGTTTATTTTTATTCAGCTTCAAAAAGTAATAAGGAAAAATATTTCTTCAAGCCGCTATGCGGCGCTCAAAACCATGGATATCCTAATTTCTGAGTAGATTGTGACTGAACCGGAGAAGCCAATATTTACCGCGAATAAGTACTAAAATATTAGGCTTCGTGAAACTTAGTTTAGTTTGGGGCTGGATTGTTGTCACGCAATGGCGTATATACAGAGATTGACAAACACGTAACGTTTGAAAACCCTCCGTTTGTTATTTATTAACATTCGCAGCCTTCATCTAAATTTACAGAAGCTCTTCAGCACCATGCTCTATTACTCTGGCAAAAGACCTAAGTCTATGTCGGTACTCTTTCAATGTCGCGATGTCTAATTTTATTTCTCCCATAAGTGGCCATGGTAACGAAGCTCCGTTAGATAGCGCTCTGTTATGCATTGTTTGCGTAACTGCTGACTCTCCGTGGGCAATTCCATTGCGTATCACGGCTACCTCAACCAGCCCTGATAAGTTGCTTTCTACATATCCCCAGTCTCGACCTAGATCGTTTAAAAGTTTAGTCCCCCAAGTTTCGATTCCTCCGCTCTTGAGTATTGTTTGTAGGGTCGTGGCCCCAGACCGAAGATCTGCTAGTACAGGTGTATTTATACTGGTATTAGGAATGAGATACTCATAGACCTGTCTTACCAACGACTCAACGAGTGCATATGAATTTAACAGTACAACACATGAAAGAATATGACGGTCAGACAAAATTTCTTCATAAGTTTTTCCATCAGTTTCAAATTTATAGGGACCATCTTGTCGAACTATTTTGATGGTGTTTTTGTCTGCGATTGGTAAGGTTTTCCACTGCTCTTGTTGAGATAATAGTACGTGGTCGGAAAGTGCAAGAAATTGAGTGAGAGCCTTCCATCGCTCCCAGACAGGCAATATTGGTAATTTTTTACCCATGTAATTCTCCTAAGATCGTAAACTTTTACAATATAATCTTTGATATTTGATTTAAATTAGCAAGGGACGAGCATAAGTTGATTTGTTCGCATTGCCGTAACAGTTGGTTAAACCATGAGTCACACAATTTTAAGGCTTGATAAGTCAGAAAAATCTGAATCATAATTCTTGAATTCTTTAACTAGTGGTGATGCGAAAAAGTGAGATCCATCAGAAGCCATATCTCCTTGTATATTATTAAACAAAAGAATGCTAATTAAATGTTGCTGTTTAAAGATGTTCTTTATTTTTGTTTCAAAAGCAGGGCTGTCTTTTAAAAGGCTAAACACTTCAGAATTAGAAATCTCCACGGAAATACATGATGGTTTTGTATTTGGCAGCTGCTCTTTTGCTGCTCTTTTACAGATTTTTTCAAAATCACGTAGTAGCGCAGCTTTAATATGGGTAGTGATGATCAAACAGAATCTTCCTTTACAGCCATTTGGTGTTGAAGCCACTCGGATAATTTCAACACCATTTGTATGTATAGGCAAATATAAATGACTATCTACTTGATCTATATTGGCAATATCACTATATATTTCATGACGGACCTTGATTTTGCTCTCTGTAAGTGCGTTAGGGTTTTTTAATAAACAGATTATATCCGTAATAAGTTGATTTCTAGTTTTATTGTTTTTTGGTATTGCTTGCTCAAGTTCGATAGTGTAAATGTCAAATTGGTTATTAATGCCAGATTCTAATTCATGTGACTGGCTCAATATATCACTATGTAACTCAATTGCATCCTCACCTGAAACATACAATCCCTTGTCATAAGCAAAAGACTTACATTCTACTTGGATGAATTCATCAGTTTTTGTTTTAACAAGGTAATCATAAGTATCACCGCTAGTATCGCCATCCTTTACTTCAACATCATGACCTTGGCTAATCAGATAAAAACACATAAATAATTCATAGTAAATTGCGCGCATATCATTTGGCTGAAAGAATGCGGCTTTAAACCTTTTTAATAATTTATTTCTATTATCCTCTGCCAAAGAGTGATAGATAGTTAAAAATGCATTGCATGTAGACATTGACTCTGCCACAAGTCTTTTTTCATAATCATCTTTCAGAAAGAGAGGCTTTGTTTCATATAGGTGCAAGCCATATACAAGCTGGTTACTCATGAGCTTTGGCAGCGAAGGGGGTTTTCCTCCACTAATTAGGTTCGAGTATGCTTTTTTCCACGGCTTATCAGGTAATGTCTTCACTAAATGTTCATGTATATATTGATATTTATTATGCATATTAAGCCTGGTTATTCCAAGAGTGATTTACATGGAATTATTGTGGTGCCGTTAGACGACAAACTTTGATGAATTGTTAGCCTTATATACTTAGACAAAGTACTACTTCAGTTGAATGTTTAGAGGGGGTTGGTTAATTTTAATAAGCTGCTCCTCTATAATATCTCGTTGCTTCTGTTCAGTAATAACTCGGGCATGTATATGTGTTGCTCCTTTTTTAACCGCCTCAGCCCAGCGCTCATGATTTGAAAGGCGGTTTGAGAATGAACTTGCCTGACCAATATAAAGAGCCCTCCATCTACCATTAGCTTCGATTTTTGCGAAGATATAAATACCAGCCTTATCATGCCACTCAGACTTTGGCATATATACGCCAAAGTCATGACCTGCCCATGTTACTGTGTTTGTCATAGCACTCTCCTTGATATTTATAGATAAAATAGTGATATGGAAGGTGGGACTAACAGGTTAGTTCCGCCTTCCATATCATTTAGCTCTAACCTGATAACCACCATAAAAAGGTCAATATTAAATCAATGTGTTACCAGCCAATCTGTGAAGTGGAATGTGTTCGCTTGAGGTCTCTTTTAGTGAAATTATTACACACCGTATAACAATCAGTTAAGGCGTTGGCTATGGAAAGCTCAGTCAAGGCTACCGCCCCTGAATTCCAGCCTCCAGTCTGCTGCTCTTTCCCTGCGGTGTTGCTCTGGTCTGGTACATGGCTGACTCCGACGAGAGGTGATCCCGATTGCCATGTTACCGAACGGAGCTGGTTAGGGAAGGGGGATCAGGTGATTTCTCGGGCAAGATCAATAAATTGAGGGGTCAGCGGGGCCTGCGTCAGGTTGGATAAGAGGGATCTCAAGGTGCAACGCTTTCCCGCTCAACGCTCAACGCTCAACGCTCAACGCTCAACGCTCAACGCTCAACGCTCAACGCTCAAGGCCTAACGCCCAATATTCACGGTGTATGGATGGGGGAGTGAGGTCATTGCCCTGCCGAGGACCATGCGGTGCAGCCGAGAGGGTCGGCGTGGCACGGGCGAGCAGGTGGTTGGGAGGGGGCGAAAGACCCGCGAGTTCGGTCGAGGACTCGAATTTGAAACCCGCTCAGACGCCCATGCACCACCCAAAAGAGGGGCCCGCTGCCGGTGGCGGCAGGGGCCCGTTTTTATTGTTAGCGCACGGTCTTTATATGGAGTTTGATTACTTCCGCGAAGGCTTAGCGGGCCAACAGGGGTTGGCCGCTGGTCAGGGCGGTGCTGGTTGGCCGGGTGGCGGGATGCTGCTGGAACTGGCGTACCAGCCGCTCCAGATCCCCGAGCTGCTTCACGAGGGCAATGATGCCCTGCACGGCGTGGCGGCTGCCCTGGCTGGAGTCGTCGGCCAGACGCTTGATGTCCAGCACGCTGTGGTGGATGTCCTGGGTGACCAGGGACTGCTCCTGCATTGCCTGGGCTATCTGGTTGCTGCCTGCGGTCACCTGCAACAGGCGTTCGCTGATCTGTTGCAGGATATCGCCGGTGGCGGCGGCCTTGAGGCGGCAACTGGCGGAGAGCTGCTCCCCTTGCGCCATGGCCTGCTGGGCATCGTCGGCGCTGGCCTGCAAGAGGCTTATCATCTGCTGGATCTCGCCGGTGGAGGATTGGGTCTTGATGGCCAGGGTGCGGATTTCGTCCGCCACCACCGAGAAGCCGCGACCGGACTCGCCCGCCCGGGCCGCCTCGATGGCCGCATTGAGGGCCAGCAGGTTGGTCTGGTTGGCGATGTTGTTGATGACGTCCAGGATGCCGTCGATGGCGCGGCACTGGCTGGCCAGCGCCTCTATCACGGCGCGGGAGGTGAGCAGCTCGCCGTGAACCCCTTCCACCGCCGCCACGGTATCGAGCACGCTGCGATTGCCCTCCCGAAACAGCACGGCGGTGTTGTCCAGACTGTCCGAGGAGGCGCTCGAGCTGTGGGAGACCTCGCGAATGGACGCCGTCATCTCGGTGATGGCGGTCGCGACCTGGTTGGTCTGGGCCTGCTGTTGTTGCAGGTTGCCGGTGATGGACTCGGCATTGTTCAGATCCGTCTGCGCCGCCTGCACGATCTGCTGGCAGGTCTGCTGGGTGCGGGCCAGCACCGCATTGAACTCGGCCTGGTTCATCTTCATGGCGAGCTCGACGGCAGCCAGACGATCGACCCGGCCGGTATACAGCAGTTGCATCAAGGGGTTGTCGAAACGGTGGCGGGCCAGGGTCTCCAGCCGGGCGAGGCGCCGGGAGAGGATCTGGCAGATGACGAGCGCAACCACCAGGGGCAGGGCGCCGATGAGCAGTGGCCAGCCCGGGCCGTGCTGATAGCCGAGGGTGACCAGACTGGCCAGCAGTGCCATCAGGCAGAGGTGGATCCCCAGGGTGTGGCAGCAGGTGGGCAGGCGCAGGGCCCGGGGGGTCTTGCCGCGGCGCATCTCGTCATAGACCCGCTCCGCACGCTGTTTGACCGCGTCGTCCGGCGCCGTGCGCACCGACTGGTACTCCACCACCTTGCCGCTTGCGTCCTGAATGGGGGTGACGAAGGCGTTGACCCAGTAGTGATCCCCGTTCTTGCAGCGGTTCTTGACCGGGCCCATCCAGCTTTTGCCTTCCCGCAGATGGCGCCACATGTCGGCAAACGCCTGGGGCGGCATGTCGGGGTGGCGGACCAGGTTGTGGGGCGCCCCTTGCAGCTCCTCCAGGGTGAAGCCGGCTATCTGGCAGAACTCGTCGTTGGCATAGGTGATGCGGCTCTCCAGATCCGTGGTGGAAATCAGGTTCTGGTGCGACGGGTAGAGGCGCTCACGCTGGGTAACGGGTTGATTGACTCTCATGGTACTTCCTGCCTGACAGGGGAAAGAGAGTCTGTGTAGTGGTCTAATCATCCCGGACACCGTTTTAGGTGGTACAGTCGCCACCATTATTTGAGGTGTTCAATGACAAGATTACGTCGCTCATTTACTGCCGAGTTCAAGCTGGAAGCCGCATCCCTGGTGCTCGACCAAGGCTATTCAGTCCCCGAAGCCAGCCGTTCACTGGATGTCGGCGAAACCGTGCTGCGTCGATGGGTTCAGCAACTTCAATCAGAACGAAGTGGCGCTACACCTGCTAACCGGGCGCTGACCCCTGAGCAGCAAAAAATTCAGGAGTTGGAAGCCCGCATCAACCGGCTTGAACGCGAAAAGGCCATTCTAAAAAAGGCTACTGCTCTCTTGATGGCGGACGAACTCGAACGTACGCGCTGATAGACCGATTAAGGGAGCAAGCCCCCACCACCCTGGTCTGTTGCGCTTTCGGTATACCAACCGCCTGTTTTTACGACTATCTGGCTCGCAGGCGCACAATTAACCGTGAACGGGTGCAGCAGAGAAGTGAGTTACGGTGTTTGTTCAAAGAGAGTAGAGGCTCAGCTGGCAGCCGGGCCTTGATGTCAATGATGCGGGCACTGGGGCATCAGATTGGTCGGTTCAAGGTGCGTCGCCTGATGAAGGAGGCCGGGCTGGTCTCCAAACAACCGGGAGCTCATCGTTATCAGGTCGCGCGGTCTGAACGACCGGATATTCCCAATCTTCTGGCGCGTGAATTTGATGTCCAGCAACCCAATCAGGTGTGGTGCGGCGACATCACTTACGTATGGGCAGGTGGCCGCTGGCATTACCTGGCCGCGGTGCTCGACCTCCACACCCGACGGGTCGTGGGCTGGGCGATGTCCGGCAGGCCTGATGCTGAGTTGGCCGTGAAAGCGCTCGACATGGCGTATCAGCAACGGGGCTGCCCGTCTGGCGTGCTGTTTCACTCCGACCAGGGCAGCCAATACGGCAGCCGGGTATTTCGGCAACGGCTGTGGCGCTATCGCATGACCCAGAGCATGAGTCGGCGTGGCAACTGCTGGGATAACGCGCCGATGGAGCGGCTGTTCAGGAGCCTCAAGACGGAATGGCTTCCGACCACGGGGTACATGAGCCTGCGGGAAGCCAAGCGGGATATCAGCTACTACCTGATGGATTACTACAACTGGCGGCGCCCGCATCAACACAATGATGGGATACCGCCAGCAGAGGCCGAAAATCGGCTTAACTGTGTGTCCGGATTTAGTTGACCACTACA
>NZ_JBFOCV010000046.1:0-113364 GCF_040907975.1 Aeromonas sp. s10
TTGTACATCAGCGGCACGGCCTTGTTCAGGGCAACGGTGAACTTGAACGGCTTGTGGACACGCTGACCCGCCGGCTGACCGGATTGCGGATCGGTCGGTACGGTGACGACGTGCTGGAACTCTTGTACCAGCATCTCGTCTTCATGGCCCTGCACGAAGATGTTGCCGACGGAATCGGAGGTGAAAGCACCGGCAGTGATGTTGCCCTGGGTTTGACCTTCGATGCTGATATAACATGGAGTTGGCATGGAATTGCTCCTGATGGTTGAACGGTTATGACACTCGTCCGAATCCGTTAGCAGTGACCATGCCAAGACGTTTTTTTGTTTTAAAACAATTAGTTGAATATAAAACCGATTCGCGCACCGGCGCCATGACGCAACAAGTTGCGCAATCAATGCATTTACCCATTAAACCTTGCACATGCAGCATAAATGACTGGCATAAATGCAACATATTGCGCGTGGCGGAGTTTATCTCTACCTTCACGCTACTTCCCCAAACCAGGCCAGCGGAATCTCCGCTTCGCCTGCGAGCCCCCCCATCACAGGCATGATCAGATTGTCGGCAACTAAAACAAAAGGGCCTGTCTCGCGACGGCCCTTCTGTTTTAGTTGGCTGTATGGGCGGGATGATTCACCGCTGCGTGGCTCACCCCTTCGGGACGGCCTGCAGCCGTTCATCCCGGCAAACTGCTCTGCTTGAACCCGACGAGGGCCCTCCCCCCTTCCTCTTCCACATGAGCGGAAAATGCTTCCCCAAAGCAAAAAACCGACCATCTGGCCGGTTCTGACATCTGAGGATGGGTCAGGAGCGACTCGCGCCGTCCCTGGCGCTCGCCCTGCGGACGGCCTCTGGCCGTCCATGCGGGCTATCCTGCCCGCCTCTCGAACCTGGGCCCGAACCGAGCCGCCCATCACCGGATAAAACAAAAGGCCCCGTCTTTCGACGGGCCTTTTGTTTTATCCGGTGATGGAGGGATGATTCGCCACTGCGTGGCTCACCCCTTTGGGGCGGCCTGCGGCCGTTCATCGCAGCAAGCTGCTCTGCTCGAACCCGGCGAGGGTTCTCACCCCCCTCTTCGAGATGAGCTGATGACGCTTCCCCAAAGCAAAAAACCGACCATGAGGTCGGTTTTTTGCAATTTGGCGGTGAGGGAGGGATTCGAACCCTCGATACGTTGCCGTATACACACTTTCCAGGCGTGCTCCTTCAGCCACTCGGACACCTCACCAAATTTTCACTGCTTGAAGTGGCTTTCGGAGCACGCTGCGCGTGCATCTTGCCAACTTCGTCGGTGGGCATCCACTCGGACACCGCACCCAATTTTGGTCTGTGCTTTAACGTGTTCAGCCAACACGAATTCGCTGCGCCGTTGCGCTGGAACGGGGCGTAATGTAAGGGATAGGCGCGAGGCGGTCAATGCAATTTTTTATCTTTTGCCACTGTTTGCTCAATAAGCGAACCAAGTGACTAAAAATATGCCATTTCCTATCCCTTTCCATCAATTTTCAACCGCTTCGTGCAAATGTTCTCCTCGAATAGCCTCTCCCAGCGAGCCGTAGAACTCCAGCTCTCCCGCCACCGGACGCACCTTGGCCCGCGCCAGGGTCTTGAGGGGCTGGAATTGCAATTCAGCCACCTTGAGACGGACCCCCGCCTTGGCCATGCGTTTTGCGAACTGCTGGAAGGCGGTGAGACCGCCAGCATCCAGGATGGAGACCGCCTCCATTTGCAGGATCAACTCCTTGTGGTCCTTCACCTGGGCAAGCAACTCGTCAAAGACCCGCTCGGCGGCGGCAAAGAACAGTGGCCCGTTGATCTTGTAGACAAGGGTCGAGGGGGACACCTCGCTGGCATAGCGCTTGTGATCCGCCAGGTTGTGCAGCCTGGTCATCTTGGCTATCTCGCGCATGAACAGCAAAGAGGCCAGGATCACCCCGAAGGTGATGGCGATGACCATGTCGAAGATGACGGTCAGCGACAGGCAGACCAGCAGCACCAGTACATCGGATTTGGGCGCCCGGCGCACCAGATCCACCACCTTGTGGGCCTCGCTCATGTTCCAGGCCACCAGCAGCAACAGGGCGGCCATGGCAGAGAGCGGCAACCAGGAGAGCCAGGGAGCCAGCACCAGGATCGCGGCCAGTACCACCAGCGCATGGACAATACCGGAAATGGGCGAGGTGGCACCGGCCCGCACGTTGGCGGCGGAGCGCGCGATGGCGGCCGTCGCCGTGATGCCACCGAAGAAGGGGGCCAGGATGTTGCCAAGGCCCTGCCCCACCAGCTCGCCGTTGGAGCTGTGCTTGCGACCCGTCATGCCATCGAGCACCACGGCGCAGAGCAGGGATTCGATGGCCCCCAGCATGGCCATGGAGAAGGCGGCGGGCAGCAGCCGCTCGATGGCGGCGAGGTTCCACTCCACCGGAGCCCCGTCCGGCCCCGGCAGCGCCCAGGGCATCACCAGCGTCGGCGCGATGGGGGGAATACCCATGCCCTGGGTTCCATCGGCCAGGGTATAGCTGAACTTGCTGCCGATGGTGGCGACGTCCACCCCGAACTGGTGCAGACCAAACCCGAGCCCCACCCCCACCAGCACCGCGGGCAGATGGCCGGGTACCGGCAGGCGCAATCTCGGCCAGAGCAGCAGCACCGCCAGGGTTGCCACACCCACCAGGGTGTCTCCCCACTGCCAGCTTGACAGGGCATGAGCCAGCGCCTGCACCTTGCCCAGATAGGTTTCCGGCATCTCCAGGACCTGCAGGCCGAAGAAATCCTTGATCTGCAGGGTGGCGATGACGATGGCGATACCACCGGTGAACCCCAGGGTCACCGAGGGGGGAATGTACTCGATGAGGCGCCCGAGACGCGCCATGCCCATGGCCACAAGGAAACAGCCCGAGATGAGGGTGGCCATCAACAGGCCGCCCACGCCAAATTGCTGGGCCACCGGGTAGAGGATCACCACGAAGGCGGCAGTGGGGCCCGAAATGGAGAAGCGGGATCCCCCGGTCACGGCGATGACGATGCCGGCGATGATGGCGGTATAAAGCCCGTGCTGGGGCGGCACCCCACTGGCGATGGCCAGCGCCATGGCAAGGGGAATGGCGATGATGCCGACCGTGATGCCGGCGATGAGGTCGCGGCCAAAGCGCGCCACGCTGTAGGGTTCGTCAATGCAGGATTGGCGCAATGCGATGGCCAGCTTCACGCCTTGTAAGGAAGCTTGATTGTGCATGTCTAGGGTAATACCAGAAGAGGGAGACAAAGGCCGGGGTGAACCGGCACCCGATCATCATCAAGGGCCGGCAGAGCTGTCGACGCGGCGATGGTATCGAAGGCAACCATACCCGACCCGGCCAGATAATTCGATGGGCGGGATCAAGAAATGGCCATGAGCGCGCAATATTGTCGGTGACACCCCGAATATCAACGCCGTTTCCCGCCACGGCAGGTTTCCCCGGGCACGGTACTCTGCGGATGAACGACACCACGCCTCCTCCTGGCAGTATGCGGGAATCAGGATACCAAGCAGGCACAACCCGACCGAAGGCGCGATCTCAAGCTCCTGATTGTGCTGAAAATAGTCCGCGCTGCCCAAGTTTTGGGCAAACGGGCCAAAAAGCCATTTTTTACGCCGACAGGCGGGTTGACACCCAGGAGATGGGCCATTAATATCCGCCCCGTCTCGACGAGACAGGCTATTCCTCCTTAGTTCAGTCGGTAGAACGGCGGACTGTTAATCCGTATGTCACTGGTTCAAGTCCAGTAGGAGGAGCCAATTCCCTCGTAGTTCAGTCGGTAGAACGGCGGACTGTTAATCCGTATGTCACAGGTTCAAGTCCTGTCGAGGGAGCCACATTTTAAAGCCCAGCCTTTTGGCTGGGCTTTTTCATATCTGCTCTTCCGGGCCTGTCCACGGCCCCCCTGCCCGATGGCGCGCCAAACCGCCACCTGCTTGCTTTCCTGATTCCCCATGGCCTTCGATGACGACCCTTACTCATCACCAGGCTCGTCACCAGGGTGTCACAGAGATCCCAAAGACTATGATTGATTCAAAAAGGACCATTTGGATCTATCCAGTCAAGGAGCCATCATGTCACACCCTGCTTCACTGGCCAGTCGCCTGCATGCCCTGGCACTCAACGACACCCTGTTCCCCGATCTCCATCATCTCGAGAAGGCACAACGGACCCGGGCCATCTACCGGATTTTCCACACTGTCGCCAGCACGGCTGCACTCGGGCAAGAGGATATCGTTGACGACCTGGCCCCCCTCCTCACCCTGATGGAGTCTCCCTGCCTGACCCGGCAAGGGGGGCTCTGCCCCTTGCTGGCCAGTCATTACAATCTCTATCTCGGCACGCTGCTGGAGCTGGGGGATCGGCACCATCCGGAGATCATCGGTCAGATTGAGGAGGCTCTGGCCTTGCACACTCACGGGCTCTATCTGGTCACCGAACTGGGTTGTGGCAACAATGCCATGAGCATGGCAACCGAAGTCCGCTACGACTGTGCCACTGACGGTTTTATCCTCCATACGCCCCATCGGCATGCCGCCAAGTTCATGCCCTACATCGCCCTGGAAGGGCAACCCAAGAGCAGCGTGGTGATGGCCAGATTGTGGGTCGGCGAGCAAGACTGTGGCATTCATCCCTTTCTGGTGCCCTGCCGGGACACCCGTGGCGCACTGTGTCAGGGGGTCAGCGTCTCCAGCCCGGACGTGCTCGACCTCCCCTACTTCGACGTGGTGGATCACGCCATCATCACCTTCGAGCAGGTGGCGCTCCCCCGCTGGGCATGGCTCAGGGGTCATGAGCACGACATCAGTGCAGGGGGCATCTTTCACTCTCGTCTTGCCAGCCAACGCGACATTTTCTTCAGCTCCCTGCGCCGTGTTGAGTGGGGAAAACTGGTGCTGACCGCCTCCCTGATCCCCGGCATGAAACTGAGCCTCGCACTGGCCATTCACTACGCGCAGCAACGACCTCTGCACGCCCACAACGGTCGGGTCATACCGCTGATGCACCATGCCCTGCACCGCCGGATACTGACTCGTGCCTATGTCACGGGGCTGGCCGCCATGGCGCTGTATGAAGGGATAAAGCAACGACATTTGCCGGATGGACGGCACTCCTCCCGCTTTCAGACCGACGCAGGCCTGGTCAAGGCCGTCGCCGTCGAACTGATGCGAACCTCCCTGCAACATTGCATGCAGCGGTGTGGTGCCCAGGGAAAATTCCTGCGAAATCGCATCGTTCCTACCCTGCAATTGTGCGATCTGGTCGGCACCGCCGAGGGAGACAGCATGCCCGTCCTGATGAAGGTGGCGAAGGATATTCTGGCCTGGCCTGATGAATTCCTGGATGACGGCACTCCCCTGAGCCAACTGCTGCTGCGGATGCGCCGACAGATGAATCAGCAACTGGCCGACGCGACGGACAAACTGGCCGCATGGCACGACCTCGGCTGTGAAGCAGCCCGCCTCGGCTGGCTTGCTGGCAACCTGGAAGCCTTGCGTCACCTGGGGAGCAGGGACGACATCCGCACGGCCTGCCGGGAGCAGCTCATGCTCGATTATGCTCCCCAGCTCCTGCACCACGGACTGTGCAGCCCCGCCGAGATTGCCGCCCTGCCCGCACGGCAGGAAGCCACGCTGGATCATGTCTGGGAACATCACGCCGCCAGCGTGCCGGACGAGTTTGACGTTCGTGACCTCATGGCCGCGACGCCGCTGGGCAGCCCGGACCTGGCTTCGGCCTGGTTTGCCCTGGCCCCGTCCCTGCATGATCCCCAACCAGAAGGTTGAACGTTGGGGCCAGCAGGCCGCCCCTCCACTCCCGGTGCCTGAATCCCCCCAAGCCCGGCCATCGGTCGGGTTCTTTCCTATCCCCCTGCCCCACCTCGGGGCAAGGGTGCTCGCCTTCCGCCCCCGCATCCCGATGCGCCCGTCCCTTGCCCTCATGGCCTGTTGCCACAAGATGGCGCAGGCTTACCCTCTATGGGGTACCACTCTGGTGCGCCCTGCCTTGCCCCGTGATGACATAAAAGTCATCCATCTGATTTTTCAATGAAAAATTACTGACACTGGCCTCGATAGCGACTCAATTGGCTGGCACAGCCCTTGCACTTTGTGATGTACGCAGGGACGTCACAAGGAGTTGCCTATGCTGCCCATCAAGCCCCCCGGACCCGGTTGTTACGACGAGATGCTGCTCACCGACAACCAGTTTCGCGATCATTACCACGCCTACCTCTCGTGGCTGCACCAGACCGACGAGAAGAGCATAGAGCGCAAGCGTGAAGAGGCCGACCTGCTGTTTCGCCGGGTCGGCATCACCTTCAACGTCTACGGGGATGGGGACGGCGCCGAGCGCCTCATCCCGTTCGACAGCATTCCCCGCATCATTCCCGCCCGGGAGTGGCAACATCTGGACAAGGGGATCCGCCAGCGCGTCACCGCCCTCAATGCCTTTCTGCACGACATCTATCACGATCAGCGCATCCTGAAGGCGGGAGTGATCCCGGCCGCCCAGATCCTCACCAATGCCCAGTACCAGCCCTGCATGCAGGGGGTCGACCTGCACCGGGACACCTATGTCCACATCACAGGGGTCGACATCATCCGCAACCACGACGGTGAGTACTATGTGCTGGAGGACAACCTGCGCACCCCCTCCGGGGTCTCCTACATGCTGGAGAACCGCAAGATGATGATGCGCCTCTTCCCGGAGCTGTTTCACAACCAGCCCATCGCCCCGGTGGAGCGCTACCCGGCCCTGTTGCTGCAGACCCTGCGCGAGAGCAGCCCGGTGGACAACCCCTGCGTGGTGGTGATGACCCCGGGACGCTTCAACAGCGCCTACTTCGAGCACAGCTTCCTCGCCCAGCAGATGGGGGTGGAGCTGGTGGAGAGCGCGGATCTGGTGGTCAAGGATGGTCAGGTGCTGATGCGCACCACCACGGGGCTGAAACGGGTGGATGTCATCTATCGCCGCATCGACGACGACTTCCTCGATCCCATCGCCTTCAACCCGGACTCCCTCATCGGCGTGCCCGGGGTGCTCTCGGTCTACCGCGCCGGCGGCGTGGTGCTGGCCAATGCCATCGGCACCGGGGTGGCGGATGACAAGTCCATCTACCCCTATGTGCCGGAGATGATCCGCTTCTATCTGGGGGAAGATCCCATTCTCAACAACGTGCCCACCTGGCAGTGCCGCGAGCCGGCTGCCCTCTCCCACGTGCTGGCCAATCTGGAGGAGCTGGTGGTCAAGGAGGTCCATGGCGCCGGCGGCTACGGCATGCTCATCGGCCCCTGCGCCAGTCGCGAGGAGCTGGCCCGTTTTCGCGAACTGCTCAAGGCGCGGCCGGACAACTACATCGCCCAGCCGACGCTCTCTCTGTCCACCTGCCCGACCTTCGTCGACGCCGGCATCGCCCCCCGCCACATCGACCTGCGCCCCTTCGTTCTCACGGGGCAGGAGCTGCGCCTGGTACCGGGCGGCCTGACCCGGGTCGCCCTCACCGAAGGCTCCCTGGTGGTCAACTCCTCCCAGGGCGGTGGCACCAAGGACACCTGGGTCATGGAGGGCAGCCCATGCTGAGCCGCACCGCAAGCGAACTTTACTGGATGTCCCGCCACCTAGAGCGGGCGGAGAACACGGCACGCATGCTGGACGTCACCCAGACCATGTCGCTGATGCCCTCCATCGACGCCGATCACAGCGAGCTGGTGGCGCCCCTCACCATCAGCGGCACTCACGAGCCCTTCCTGGCCCGCTACGGCCAGGTGAACATGGAGAACCTGCTGCAATTTTTCTGCTTCGACGAGGAGAACCCGAGCAGCATCTTCAGCTGTCTGCGCATGGCCAGGGATAACGCCCACGCCGTGCGGGGCAAGATCCCCGGTGAGGTGTGGGAGAGCATCAACGCCGCCTGGATAGAGATCCGCCGACGCCGCCAGGCGGGCCTCTCCAGCGGCCAGGCCCAGGAGTTCTTCGACTGGATCAAGGAACGCTCCCACCAGTTTCGCGGCGCCACCTATGGCACCATCATGCGCGGTGACGTGCTCTGGTTCCTGCGCCTTGGCACCTTCATCGAGCGGGCCGACAACACGGCGCGCATCCTGACCGTGAAGTATCAGGTGATCCGGGAGGACGAGGACAGCGTGCGCGAGTTCTACCGCTGGAATGCCCTGTTGCGGTCAGTGGGCGCTTACGAGGCCCACCAGACCCTCTACAAGACACTCTCCCATGCCTCCATCGCCGAGCTGCTGATCCTGCGCAATGAAGTGCCGCGCTCCCTGCGGGCCTGCCTCGACGAGATGGAGCTGATCCTGGCCCAGATCGAGGGCAACGCCGGTCAGACGCCCCGGCGCCTGACCACCATACTCAACGCCCATCTGACCTATGGCGCCATCGACGATGTCTTTGCCCTCGGCATGCAGGAGTACCTGAGTGATTTTCTCAGCGACATCGGCGCCATCGGCCAGAGCATCCACGCCGCCTACCTGGAGGTATTATGAGACTCATCATCGATCACCAGACCCGCTACCACTATGCCGACGTGGTGCGCCGCAGCACCCAGTACCTGCGCCTGACTCCCCACAGCACGGCCCGCCAGCAGATCCTCTCCTGGGAGCTGGAGCTGCCGGGGGAGGCCACCTGCACCACGGACGGTTACGGCAACATACTGCACGTGCTGAGCCTGGAGTCCCCCCACGAGGGGATCCTGATCCGCGCCCACGGGGAGGTGGAGATCTGCGACGACGCCCCGGAAGATGAGGAGTCCTCCCTCATCTCTCCCCTGAGCTACCTGAGGCCCACCCCCCTCACCCGCCCGACCCCGGCCCTGCAGGATCTCGCGAAGGCCTGCCTGCCAGAGGCGCCGATCCTGGCCGACTTGCAGAGCCTGATGGCACGCATCCTGGTGCTGATGCCCTATCAGCCCGGCAGCACGGATGCCACCTTCAGCGCCGACGAGGCCCTCGCTTCGGGCAGCGGCGTCTGTCAGGACCACACCCATGTCTTCCTGACCTGCTGCCGCCACGCCGGCCTGCCGGCCCGGTACGTGAGCGGTTACCTCTACAGCCAGGACAACAGCCACGTGGCGATGCACGCCTGGGCCGAGGTGTGGATCGAGGAGCGCTGGCACACGTTCGACGTCACCAACCTCACCAGCTCCACCAGCGAGCACCTCAAGCTCGCGGTCGGCATGGATTATCTGGATGCCTGTCCGGTGCGCGGCGTGCGCTATGGCGGCGGGTGCGAACAGTTGCAGAGCCAGGCACAGGTGACCCGCCTGGATGGACAGCAGCAATGAAGACCGGGAGAGTCCTGGCGGGAGTGCGGTCATGACCTATTGCGTCGCCATGTGCCTGCAAGACGGCATGGTGTTTGCGTCCGATTCGCGCACCAATGCGGGGGTGGATCACATCGCCACCTTCCGCAAATTGCACCTCTTCACCCGGGAGGACAGGGTGATAGTGCTGCAAAGCGCCGGCAATCTGGCCACCACCCAGAGCGTCATCAGCCTGCTGACGGAGGGGCAGGAGCTCCTTGCCCTCCCCAGCCTCTACGAGGCTGCCGCCCTCATCGGCCAGACCATACGCACCGTCATCAGCCGGGATGGGGGTCAGCAGCAGGGCCATATCAACTTCGGCTGCAACATCCTGCTGGGGGGGCAGATCCGGGGGGAGCGCCACCGCCTGTTCCACATCTATCCGGAGGGCAACTTCATCGAGGCGAGCGCCGACACCCCCTACTTCCAGATTGGTGAGAGCAAGTACGGCAAACCCATCATCGATCGCATCATTCACCATGAGACGCCGCTTCAGACCGCCCTGCAGTGCGCCCTCATCTCCATCGACTCGACCCTGCGCAGCAATCTGTCGGTGGGCTTGCCTCTGGATGCCCTGGTCTATCACGAGGGCAGCTTCTCGGCGACGAACCAGCACCGCATCACCGAACAGAACCCCCATTTCGTGGCGCTGCGAAAGGCCTGGGGCGAGGGGTTGCAGCAGTTGTTCCAGGGCCTTCCCACCTTCCCCCTCTAGGCCGGGCGGGAGGCGCCAAGGCGCTTTCCCGCTCCTTTCTTTCCGGATATTCTGGCTGCCTTCCTTTTCGATGGAGTTTCCCATGCGCCGCTTCAACGTCATGCTCAACGGCAGCCGGTTGATGATGTTCCCCTTCTATGTCTGCATCCTTATCTGTGTCGCCCTCCTGATGGTGAAGTTCGCCATGCAGCTCTATGTGCTGTGCCGCGACATCATCGACATCCACTATCTGGATCTCATCACGGGGGTACTCACCCTGGTGGACTTCGTGCTGGTGGCTCAGATGCTGATCCTGGTGGCCATCTGCGGCTACGTGCAGTTCATCAAGACCCCGGAGCAGCGAGCGGCCCTCGGCGACAACTGGCTCAGCAAGATCAACTTCGCGTCCCTCAAGCTCATCGTCATCAACTCTCTGGTGACCATCGCCGGCATCGAGGTGCTCAAAGCCTTCCTCGACGACGGCACCGGCAACGAGATCGAGATGAAGTGGTCGGTCATCGTCTTCCTCGCCTTCTCCACCGCAGCACTTATCTATGCGGTGACCGAGCGGCTGGCGGAGCACAAATAGGGCCCGGCGCCATTCAGGGTCTATTCATCAAGAGCCGAATTGATAACTCTTTTCATTACCCTTACTGCATTGTAAACTTGCTCGCCCCGGGCTGAACCGCCCGGGAGCTGGAGCACCCATGACGAGTCTTTCCCTCTCACCACGACACTGCTGGCAGTGGCTGGCCTATCACCATCAGGCGGCCGAGGGTGCCCTTTATCTGATGTTTTTCTCCGGTCTGCTGCTGTGGGAACCCCTGACGCCGACCTGGTCCCTGGCGCGCTGGAACCTGTTTTTGCACGTCGCCCTCTCGCTCACCCTGTTCCCCTTGCTGTTTGGCGCCTTCTGGCTCTCCCATCGCAGCCTGCTGCGCAAGAGCCGCAAGCCTTTTCTGCGCACCACGGGGCGCATCATCGAAGCCTTGCTGCTGGTCTGTCTGGCCAGCGGACTGGTGCTGGTGCTGCACGGCACCCCGGGGGACAGCCTCGGCAACCTTGCCAGCTGGGCCCACTGGCTGAGCGCGCTCGCGTTGACGCCCCTGGTGCTGCGCCACGCCTGGCGCTGGACCATCTTGAAATGGCGCACCTGATCTTATGTTGAAGTTGTTGTTATCCCTGATGTTGGCCGCCCTGCTGCTGGTGACCGCCTCGGCCCAGGAGATGGGCGCCGCCATGATTGCCTATGACGAGGGGAGCGCCCCGCGCCTGGTCACCGCCAACCAGAGTGCCGGCTCCGTCACCCTGCTCGAGCGGGGCACTGGCAAGCGCCTCAACGAGGTGCAGCTGGGGGGCGACCTGCGCCAGCTGGCCCGCGCCGATGACGGCACCCTGCTGGTCACCGATTACAGCGGCGATCGCCTGCTGCTCTTGGATGATGAACTCGAGCTGGAAAAGGCGATCCCCACCGGCCATAGGCCCTATGGCGTCATCTTCGATCCCAAGCGGCGCTGGTTCTGGGTCACGCTGTTCGAGGGAGGGCGCCTTCAGGCTTATGACAGGGCGGGCAACCTCCAGCTGGATGCAAAAACCGCCGAGACTCCCCGCGGGCTGGCCTTGACCGACAATGATCGCCTGCTGCTCACCCACGCCATGACCGGCCAGCTCGCCATCTATGACCTTGCCAAGCTTGAGAAGGACGCTAAGGGGGCTACTCTGCCCAAGCCCAAGCTCATCACCCTGGCGGAAACCCACAGCGATACCCCGAGCGACTCCCAGGGCTTGCCGCGCCTGCTGGACGGCATCGCCCTCGCCCCCGATGGCAGCGAAGCCTGGCTGCCCCATGTGCTGTGGAGTTTCGAGCACCCCTTCCAGTTTCAGAGCACCGTCTTCCCGGCCGTCTCCATCATCGATCTCGATGAAGAGAAGGAGCGGGTGGACGAGCGCAAGCAGCTCTTCTTGCAGATCAACCTGCCCAGCGTCGGCAACCGCAGCCAGATCGTCTCCAACCCGTTCGCGGCGCGCTTCGCCGCCGATGGCAAGCGGGTCTACCTGACCCTGGCGGGTTCCGAAGACTTGCTGGTGTTTGACCTGTCGCGCAGCGGCAAGCAGAACAGCAACCGCCACCGCCGCAAGAAGTTTCAGGGGGGCGCCAAGGCGACCCAGCTATTGCGTCACCTGCCGGGCCAGAATCCGCGCGATCTGCTGATCGATGGCCACCATATCCTGGTCCACAACGTCATGGGGCAGGATCTCACCCGCCTCAATAGCGGCGGCAGCGGCCCGTTTGCCCGGGTCACCGTGGATGTGCCCCACTTCGCCAAGCTGGTAGAGACCGATCCCCGCCCCAAAGCCCTCAAGCGCGGTGAACGGTTGTTCAACCTGGGTAATACTGCCGCCAATAGCCGCTTCCCCATGGCGGGGGACAACTGGATGAGCTGCAACTCCTGCCATCTGGACGGGTTCAACTTCACCAACCGCTATCTGATGGCGGCCCATCGCCAGCAGAGCGGCGACAACGCCATCAACGGCCACGCCAACCTCGCCAACATGGTGGCGGGGGACTTTATCGGCGAATACCTGCGCATGACCCAGCAGACCCAGGGCGGCATGGGCCATGACACCCGCGATGGGGCCGAGCCGGTCGACCCCGCGAGGCCCCATCCCGAGGTGCAGGCGATGATGGAGGATCTGCACGCTTTCGTGACCAGTGATGGCAACCTCCCCTATCTGGCCAACTGGCTTAGGCTCGATGCCCCGCGCAGGGATCCTGCCAAGGCGCCGACCACTCATCCCAAGGAGTGGCTCAACTCCGCCTCCTGCCAGAACTGCCACCAACAGGCGTTCCAGGACTGGAGCGAGAGCAACCACCGGCTGATGGGCAACTCCCACCCCTACTACAAGGTGGTGCAGGCATTGGCCCGCGAAACCGAGGGCGAAGCCTTCGGCCAGTGGTGCCAGGGCTGTCACATGCCCCAGCAGGTGATGAACGGCCAGACTGATCTGCCCAAGGGCTCTCACATGTTCGAGCAGGGCGGGGCTTCGCTCATTGCGGCCCACCAGGCAGGCGAACCTGTGGTTGAGGAAGGGACTGGCTGTGTGCTCTGCCATCGCATCACCCGGCTCGAGGATGCCGGTGGCAACAGCGCCTTTACGGTCAATTTGAAAGACCGCGAGAGCTATGTGTTCGAGGATGCCCCGGGGGGCAGCCTCCAGCACTGGCTGGCAGAGCGGCAGATCAACGCCCGCCCCGCCATGCACAAGGCCTCCTACCAGAAGGATTTCTACCGGGACGCGGCCCTGTGCAAGTCGTGCCACAACGAGTTCGCCCCCGGTACCGGCGCCAATATCGTCAACACCTGGGATGAGTGGGAAAAATCCAGCTTCGCCAAAGCCGAAGATCCTGCCAAACGGCGCACCTGCATCGACTGCCACATGAATCCGGAGCCGGGCAACGGCGGCGCGCCGGTGGCGGGCCAGTCCACCGAAAACGGCACCGTGAAAGAGCGGCTCTATCGCCACAACTTTACCGGCGCCCAGCATCAGCTAGTGGGGCTGAGGAGTGCAACCCTCGAGCAGGAGAGCCTGGCGCTCTTGCGCTCAAGCGCCACCCTCTCGGCCCGCATTGAAAACCAGAGTGGCCAACCCGCGCTGGTGGTGAGAGTCGCCAATACCGGCGCCGGCCACGCCCTGCCCACCGGGGTCGCCGATTTCCGTGAACTCTGGCTGGAGCTGACCGTCACCGACGCCAGCGGCAAGCTGGTGCTCCAAAGCGGCCAGCCGGTGAACGGCGCCGTCCCTGAGGATGCGCGGCTGTTCAGAAAAGTGTTCGGCGATGCCGAGGGCAAGCCGGTGGGGCTCAAGTTCTGGCGCTACGCCAAGCTCCTTGAAGACACCCGCATCCCGGCCGATGGCTGGCGCGATGAAGTCTGGCCACTGCCGGCGGATGCCGAGGGGCCCTTCAAGGCCGATATCAAACTCAATTTCCGCACCTACCCCAAGTGGGTCAATGATGCGGTGCGCGCCGCCGAGCCGAGCTTGCCGGAGCCACCCATAGTGCAACTCAATCGGCTGCAACTGACCCTGCAGCCCCTCCCCGTCACGCCCGATACGGAGCCTCAATCCTGATGTTCGCAAGTTTTCTCATTACCCTGCGCGAGGGGCTGGAAGCCTTCCTGCTGGTCGGCATCTGCCTCTCCTACCTCGCCAAGCTGGGGGCGAGCCGCTACAACAAGTTCATCTATCTGGGGGTGGGCCTCGGTCTTGTCGCCTCCCTCGTCGTCGCCTTCCTGTTCCAGGTGGTGGTGAGCCAGTTCGAGAGCGAGCGCTACAACCATTTGCTGATGGCGGGGATCCTGATGTTCGCCACCCTGGTGCTCACCTATATGGCTATCTGGATGCAAAAACAGGCCAAATCCCAGGTGGGGGCCATGACGGCGCGCATCGATGCCGCCATCGACGGTGGCAACCTGTTTGGTCTGGTGCTGCTCGCCTTTCTGGCGGTGATGCGCGAAGGCTTTGAAACCGTGCTCTTCTTCTCGGCCCTGGTCTACTCCGGGCAAGGGGTGGATCTGCACCAGGGGCTGATGGGGGCGCTGGCGGGGCTGCTGGTCTCTGTGGTGCTGGTGTGGGGGCTGCTGCGCTCCACCCGCAAGGTGGCGCTGGCCCCCTTCTTCCGCTGGACCGGCCTGCTCATCATCATCATCGCCGCAGGCTTGCTCTCGTCCGCCGTCAACATGTTGCAGGCAGCGGACGTCATCACCTTCTGGACGACGCCTGTCTTCAACATCAGCCACATCCTCGACGATCAGGGGGTATTCGGCACCTTCCTACGCGCCCTGTTTGGCTACAACGCCTCACCGGCCGGCCTGCAGTTGCTGACCTGGGCCTGCTACCTCATGATCTTTGTCACCCTCTGGCATCGCAGCTATCGCCCCCAGGGGAGCGCCGCCCCGACCAGGGGCTGAGCCCGGGGATCACACTCTGTTCGGGAGCCGCGCACAGGCGGGCTCCCCCAGCTATCACGCCGTTTCGGAACACTCATGAACGACAACAACAAGAAGCACATTGCGGTGCTGGGCGCCGGCCCTGCCGGTCTGATGGCCGCCTGGCGCCTGCGCCAGGCCGGTTTTGCGGTCACCCTGTTCGAGCAGGAGCCGGTCGTCGGCGGCATGTGCGCCACCCAGACCTTCAAGGGGCGCGACGGCGAGTATCGCTTCGACTACGGCGGCCACCGCTTCATCACCAAGAACCCCGAGCTGCTCGCCTTTATCGACGAGCTGATGGGGGACGACCTGCTCCACGCCGAGCGAAAGAGCGTCATCCGCTTTGGCGGGCGCACCTATGACTACCCCTTGAACCTGCCCAACCTGCTCAAGACGGCGCCGCTGGCCCTGATGGCCGGTGCGGTGAAGGATCTGCTGCTGTTGCCCTTTGCCAAGAAGCCCACCGATTTTGCCAAGGCGAGCTTTGCCGAGTGGATCCAGAGCCACTTCGGTCGCACCCTCTACCGCCAGTTCTTCGAGGGCTACACCGGCAAGCTGTGGGGCATCAACCCGGACAAGCTCTCCGCCGACTGGGCCGGCCAGCGCATCAGCCTGATCGATCTCAAAGACGTGGCACGCCGCCTGCTGCCAAGGCGCAACGGCAGCATGTCGGTGCGCACCTATGCCCGCAAATACCGCTATCCCAAGTACGGCTTCGGCCAGATCTTCACCACCTTGGGCGAGCGGTTGGTGGCCGAAGGGGTTGAGCTGAAAACCGGCGCCACCATCACCCGCCTCGAGCAGACCGATGGCCGCATCGAACGGGTGTATTGGTCACAAGATAATGTGGAGCAGAGCGAGCGATTTGATCAGGTGATCTCCACCCTGCCGCTGCCGCTCACCTGCCAGCATCTGGGCTTGCCGTGCGATCTGCACTACCGGTCGCTTCGCTTCGTCAATATGCCTCTCAAACAGGAGAACCTGTCGGACAACACCTGGCAGTACCTCTCCGACCCCCATATTCTGGCGACCCGTCTGCAGGAGCCGCGCCGGCGCAGCCCCTTTATGGCACCAATGGGGCAAACATCCGTGATGCTGGAGATCCCCTGCAATCCGGGGGATGCCACCTGGCAGGCACCGCTCTCTGATCTGCGCGGCCGGGTCACCGCCGATCTCGCCAGCCTCGGCGTCGACACCCAGAAACTTGGCGATGAGACTTTTGAAGCACGTAGCGAGTACGCCTATCCGCTGATGGATCTGGGTTATCAGGCCCGCCGCAACGAAGCCATCAAGGCGCTGATGCCGATCACCAACCTCATCATGACCGGCCGTCAGGGGACATTCCGCTACATCTTCACCGACACCGCCATGGAGATGGGGATGATGGCCGCCGACATGGTGATCGACGGGGTGGACAGACGCCACGCCATCTTCAATCATCGCAACGAAAACACCGTGATCGAAACCCAGAGCGTGGCCTGATGGCCCCTGAATGTGGTGAACGAAGGAGGTGGACAGACGCCGCAACACCTTCAATCATCGCAACGAAAATACCGTCATTGAAACCCAGAGCGTGGCCTGAGTGCCGCGCCATGGGCATAACCTCTTGGCATAAGTAAGGAGAACAGGATGACCATCCGCCCGGGTTTACTCGCCCTCACCCTGCTGCTGACCCTGAGCGGGCAGGCGCAGGCTTACTCCTACGCCGCCGCCGGCAAGGAGCCGCTGATCGATGCCCGCGAGGCACTGCTGGGCGCAGCCACTGACGGCAAGGATGCCAGCGCCACCTTGAGCGAGATTGCCGAGGAGCTGACCTATCTGGAACAGCACCACAAGGTCGAGCTGCAAGCACCGCTGGCAGCCGCCATCAAGGCCAAAGACGCCGCAGCCACCGCCGCCCTGCTCAACCGGGCCTACAAGGCGGAGATCGAGCGCCGCCTCGAGGGGGCCAGCCAGAACCTTGGCGACTACCAGACCGCCAAGGTTCTGGTGGTCAAGAGCAAGCGCTTCTTGGATTTGATCCTCCCCTCCCTCAATGAAGGGGATCGCAAGGCCGCCGAACAGGCGCTGGCCAAGGTGCTCGATGCCATCGGCAACCCTGGGGTGTTCGGGGTGGGAGCCAAGCCCGCCGACGCCGCCGCCTTTGCCACAGCGGAAAAAGCGCTGATGGCCGTGCTGGCGCCGCTTTGATGACCTCTCATCGATGATGACGACCCCCCTCATCCCCACCCCTTCTCCCGCAAGGGGAGAAGGGGGGCGTCATCACGGCCGATTACGCTTCGCTAATCGACCCTACTTGCTTGCCCTGCTGCAACTGGCCTGGCTTGGCTGGCTGCTGACCTTCCCCGTGGCGCTCGATTCCGACGATGCCCTCAACTTTGCCCACGGGGTGGTGCGCTTCAGCGTGCTGGAGTTCTCCCCCCACTTTCCGGGCTACCCCGCCTTTATCTGGCTGGCGCGGCTGATCAATCTGGCGGTGGACGATCCGGCCCGCGCGGTGCAGTGGGCAAGCCTCTTGGGGAGCAGTTTGCTGGCGCCGCTCGCCGCCTTCCTCGCGGCCAGATTGTGGCAGCGGCCAAGCTTGCTGGCGCCGGTCTGGCTGCTGGTGTTGGCCCTGCCGCTCACCCCGACGCTCGCCCTCTCCGGCCTGTCCGACGGGCCTGCGCTCGCCGCCTGGCTGGCAGCGCTGCTGGCCTTGCTGCATCGCAAAGCGGCCCTGGCAGGTCTGCTGCTCGGCCTCATGCTGGCGCTGCGTCCCTCCTACTTCGTGTTGGCCCTGTTGCCCCTTTGGCTGGGGATGGCGCAGCAGGGCACGCGCGTCAGGTTTGTGCTCCCCATCGCGCTGGTGGGGCTAGCCTGCCTGCTGTTTGTCTGGCAGGCCGATGGCTGGGCCTATTTCAGCGAGGGGCGGCGCTTTACCGACGGCCACTTTACCCTGTGGGGCAACACGGCGGCGGCCCACGGGGATCGACTGCTGAGCTGGGCGAATACCTTCCACGAGCAGCTCACCCCGCTCTGGCCCCTATTGATGGGAGCCTTGCTGGTACTGCCGCTCTGGCAACGGTCCAAGGATCACAATGCGACCCCCTCCGTGCTCTGGCCCCTCTACTGGCTCGTCCTGCTGCTCTGGACCCTGTTTGGCCAGAACCCGGACAATCCCCGCCATCTGGCCCCCATCACCCTGCTCGGCCTGGTGTTGCTGGCAGGCTGGCTACCGCGCCGGGGCGAGCTGCCAGCCGTGTTGGGGGCCCTGTTGCTGCTGCTCTGCACCCTCACCCCACCGGCGGCACCAGCCATGACCCGGGCCGCCAGACTGGCAGAACAAACGTGCCCGGCGCTGGTGACCCAGTGGGGAGTGAGGCTGCTTAGGGAAACCACAACCCTGCCCGTCACCGACGGCTGGTACCGGGGGGATGCCGCCCTTGCGCTCACTCAGGGGGCCTGCCGCCTCAGCCGCCGCCCCCTGGGGGCAGAGGCGCTACCAGGGTCTTATGACACCCTCTGGTTTGCCCCCCGCTTTCACGCTGAACCCGGCCTCTGGCTCGCCCTGCCCCGCTGAACCGGGCGCTTGCGAGGGCATCGCACGACTCGTCTACACTCACAGCCGGGTCTGTCAGGAACCAGTGCAATGGAAAGAAACACGAGCGGAACCGGGGAGGGGATCCGGGTCGCGCTGGCCCTGTTGCTGGCCTGCGCCCTGCTGATGCTGCCGCTCTGGTGGCAGGGGGGCAGCCAGGGACACGATCTGTTTCATCACCTGCTCTCCGGCCACTACTTTGCCCGCCAGCTCTGGCAGGGGGAGCTCTATCCCCGCTGGCTGATGGCCATGAACGGCGGCTTCGGCAGCCCCACCTTCTTCTTCTATCCCCCGCTCCCCTACTACGTCAGCGCCCTCTTTGCCGGGCCCGGTGCCCACCCCCAGCAGGCCATCTACCCTTTACTTGGCAGCGCCACCCTGGCCCTGCTGCTCTCCGGGGTGTTTGCCTATCTGTGGCTGCGTGCCACCACGCCCCCTGGCCGGGCCCTGGCCGCCAGCCTGCTCTATCTGGCGCTGCCCTATCATGTCGCCATGGATCTCTATGCCCGCTTCGCCCTGGCGGAGTTCTGGGCCTTCGCCTGGGCTCCCCTTATCCTGCTGGGGCAGGATCTCGCCCACCGCGGACGACCTCAGGGGTTGCCCCTGCTGATCCTGGGGCTGGCGCTGCTGGCCTTCTCCCACCTCCCCAGCCTCTTGCTCATGATGGGGCTGGTCACCTTGCGCGCCTTCTGGTTCGCCAGACGCACCCGCACTCTGACGCCCTGCTGGCAAGCCCTCGGCGCCCAGGGTATGGGGCTTTGCATGGCTGCCGCCCTGCTGCTGCCCGCCCTGGCGGATCAGGGGGCCATCTCCATGGAGCTGATGCGTGGCGGCATGTTCGACTACAGGCGCAACTTTCTCGACCGCCTGCCCAGCGCCTGGGAGGACTGGCGTTTTCGCGGTCACCTGGCGTGGCAGAGCATGCTGACCCTGGCCCTGCTGCTCATCGCCTGGGCAGCCGCCCGGGAGCCGCGCCACCCCGAGCTGCTGTGCTGGGGGGCGATCGGCGTCGTCGCCTTCCTGATGATGCTGCCCCCGAGCCAGCCTCTCTGGAGCCTGCTTCCCCCCTTGCAGCGGGTGCAGTTTCCCTGGCGGCTCAACCTGGTGCTCGCCCTTGCCACGGTCGCCGTGGTGGCGCTCGGCACCCAGCCCCATCGTCTCTGGCAAGGGCTCTGGTGGGGAGTATTTCTGCTGACCCTCCTCTCCACCCTGGCCTATGTGCGTCACGCCCCCCTGACCCAGGCCCCCGAACGAGAGGCCATGGCATTCGAGTTCGACAGCAAGCGCAGTGCCCGGGAATACAGACCAAGGCAGGTACCGGGAGGCATGTTCGCCCCGACCCTGCTCGCCTGGAAGGAGGAGTTCCAGCCGCCTGTCAGCGCCGAACCGCCAGGCGCAAGCTGGACCCTGACCCGCTGGCAACCCCGCGCCCTGGCGCTGGAGGTCAAGGCCCGGGTGCCGACCCGGCTGGTCCTGCACCAATACCATTACCCCGGCTGGGAGGCCCGCCTCGACGGGCACCTGGCGCTGACGGTGAGCGCCAATCGCCAGGGGTTGATGCAACTCTGGGTTCCGGCAGGCCACCACAGCCTCACCCTGACCCTGGCGGCACGCTGGCCGGAGCGCACCGGCAATGCCCTCTCCCTGCTCGGATGGCTTGCCTGGCTCTGGCTGCTCTGGCGCCACACCCGACAAAAGGGCATCGGGCAGGATGCACCTGATCGCGCCCGCCAAAACTGATAGACTCAACACCTGCCTCTTAACCCGGCCCAGCCCACGACTCGGATCCCCTATGCCCCAAGCCAGCTCCCTCTCCCCCCGTTTCCTCTTCATCCTGCTCGGTGCCCTGGCGGGCCTGACTCCGCTCGCGGTGGACATGTATCTGCCCGCCATTCCCGCCATCGCCCGGGATCTGGCTACCAGCATCGACGGTGCCCAACTCACCATCAGCGCCTTCCTGGGGGGCTTTGCCATCGGCCAGCTCTTTTACGGGCCGCTCGCCGACAGCTTCGGCAGAAAGCCGGTGATCCTGGCTGGCCTGACGATGTTTGCCGTGGCCTCCGTAGGCTGCGCCATGGCGGACTCCCTGCCTGAGCTCCTCGCCTGGCGCATGTTGCAGGCAGCTGGCGGGGCGGCTGGCTCGGTGGTGGTCAACGCCCTGCTGAGAGACCTGTTCGAGAAGGATGCGTTTTCCCGCGCCATGTCCTTCGTCATCCTGGTGATGACCCTCGCCCCCCTGGTGGCCCCCGTGGTGGGGGGGTATATCAGCGCTCACAGCGACTGGCGGGTCATCTTCTGGCTGCTGGTGGCCATCAGCCTGCTCATCTGCCTGGTGATGCAGTGGAAGATTGAGGAAACCCTCAAACCCGAGCACAAGCAGCCCCTGCGACTCGGGCAGGTGCTTCGCAACTACTGGGGGGTGCTCTCCCACCGTGGTGCCATGGGCTATGTGCTGTGCGGCGCTCTGTCGAGCTCCGGCATGTTCGCCTTCCTGAGCGCATCCCCCTATGTCTACATCGAGTATTTCAAGGTGCCGACCGAGCACTACGGCTGGCTCTTTGGCCTCAACATCCTGCTGATGATGGTGGTCACCTTCGCCAACAGCCGGCTGGTGAAAGGGGTGGGTGCCGAACGCATGTTGCGATACGGCCTGACCGTGCTGCCGCTCGCCGGGGCCCTGCTCATCTACAACGCCTGGAGCCAGACCGGGGGCCTGTGGGGCATCGTCATCCCCGTCGTGCTCTTCGTCGGCCACATCAGCCTGGTGGGGGCCAACGCCATGACCGGCCTGATGGGCCACTTCCCCCAGTCCGCAGGCACCGCCTCGGCGCTGGCGGGCACCCTGCGCTTTGGCCTTGGGGCCCTGGTGGGGGTGCTGGTCAACCTCAATCCCCCCGAATCGCCGCTCCCTATGGCCATCGCCATCGCCGGTTGCGGCATGGGGTCGGCCCTCAGTTACTGGCTGCTGAGCGGCAAGCGCGTCCCCTGACGCCCTGCAATGAAAAAGCCCTGTCCATGGACAGGGCTTTTTGCATCGGGGCGCAGGCTTCAGTCATCGGCCTGCAACCCGCTGCGCGCCAGGATCTCGCTCTCCAGCCCATCCAGGCTTAGCTGGTTTTTCTTGCGCCAGTAGGCCTCAATCCCCTCCCGGCCCTGACGGGCCGACCAGTTGGCAAGATCCTCCCTGTCTCCCTGGTACTCATACAGAGGCACCGACATGCCGCACGACGTCTGGACCCGTTCAATGTCCAGCAGGAAGATCTGGCGAGCCGCTACGCTTGGGGGGAACAGCGCCAGCAACGACGGCCACTGCGGATCAGTGCGGTGCAGCACCCGTGCCTGGCCATAGGCTCGCAGAATAAGCGGCGCCCCCTCGAAGGCGCAGAACATCACCGTCATACGCGGCTGTTGCAGCACCTGGGCTGCGGACTCGTTGCCGCTGCCGGTCAGGTTGAGCCAGGCCAGGGTGTGGGCATCGAGGACGCGCAGCGAATCCCCGCCCTTGGGGGAGAGATTGACCGCTCCCTTCGCGGCTGCCGTGCCGACGAAGAAGATCTTCTGTCCCTCGATAAAAGTGACATGGCGCGGCGAAAGCGCCTCGAACAGTTGTCCCATCCTGCCTCTCCCTGGTGCCTGGAACCGGGTTGCCTAAAACAGGGCGCTGTTGAGCCACAGGTGCGCCCCTATGCCGACCATATAGCCAAGCAAAATGGCAGGCAACCACTTGAGGTGCCCGACGAAGGTATACATGCCCCTGGCCTGCCCCATCAGGGCCACCCCGGCGGCGGAGCCGACCGAAAGCAGACTGCCCCCCACCCCGGTGGTCAATGTCACCAGCAGCCACTGCCCCGTGCTCATCTGCGGCTCCATGGAGAGCACGGCGAACATCACCGGAATGTTGTCGATCAGGGCGGAGAGCAGGCCGATGGTGACGTTGGCCAGGGTCGGATCGCCACCGTCATAGAGGAAATGGGAGGCAAGCGCCAGATACCCCATAAACCCGAGGCCGCCGACGCACATCACCACCCCGTAGAAGAAGAGCAGGGTGTCCCACTCCGCCTTGGCAATCTTGTTGAACACATCGAACGGCACCACCGAGCCCAGACGCAGCAGCCTGGCCTCGTCCCCGGTGCGCTCATACAGCGCCCGTGCCCGGGCCAGGGTGACGGGCTGGGTCTTTCGCAGATAGAAACTGAAAAATTGCAGGTAGCCCAGCCCCATCATCATGCCGAGCACGGGGGGCAGCCCCAGGAAGTGATGGCAGGCGACGGCGGTCACTATGGTGAGCACAAAGAGCAGCACGATGACAACGGCGCCGCGCCTTGGCACCACCATCTCGCCCGGCATGGCGGGCACCAGACGGGGCACCATCAGGCTCATCAGGGTGGCCGGCACCAGGAAGTTGAGCAGGGCGGGGATGAAGAGCAGCAAGAACTGCTGGAACGGCACCTTGCCCGCCTGCCACACCATCAGGGTGGTGATGTCGCCAAAGGGGCTGAAGGCGCCGCCCGCATTGGCTGCCACGACGATGTTGATGCAGGCCAGGTTGATGAAGCGGCGCTCCCCGTTGGCCACGTTGAGGACCACTGAGCACATCAGCAGCGCCGTGGTGAGGTTGTCCACCACGGGGGAGATGAAAAAGGCGAGAAAACCGGTGAGCCAGAAGAGCGTGCGCAGGCTGAATCCCGCCTGCACCAGGCGTACCCGCAGCACGGCGAACAGCAGCCTGTCCTCCATGGCGTTCACATAGGTCATGGCCACCAGCAAGAAGAGCATCAGCTCGGCATACTCCAGCAGGTTGTGCCGAAAACCGGCCTGAACCAGCTCGCTGTGCCCCTGCCCCGTATAGACCAGGCCGATGGCTATCCAGATGATGCCGGCGGCCACCAGCACCGGCTTGGACTTTCGCAGCTTCAGGTACTCCTCGGCCATCACCAGGGCGTAAGCCAGGGCGAAGATGGCGAGGGCGAAGAGCCCGACCCCGCTGTGGGTCAGATCGAGGGGGCCGTTGCCCGCAACTGCGGGGGCACTGAGCAGGGCCGCCCCGGGCACGAGGCGAAGGAGTCCAGACATGGTGGCATCTCCTGGCAGGCGTCTGGCATTGAGGCTAGCAGCGCAAAAGGAAGCCGCCCTCCTTGTCGTCCTGATGAGCGGCCCGCCGCGGGCACTCAGGCAAACATGAGCGAGGCCCGTTGCCGGGCCCCGTCATCAGGAGGTCTTCTTGCCAAAACCCGATTGCTTGAGGGTGTAGCCTGCGCTGTTTTGCCAGGCATCCAGCCCGCTTCGGTTGTTGCCCGCCACCAGGCTCGCGGCCAGGCTCGGGCTGTTGAAGAGCTGATCGGCGGTAAAGATGAAGCCCCCTTCGGGGTGGGGAACGAGCACCCCCTTGCCCAGCAGCTCCTGGCGCAGCTCGATCACCGCCTCGCGCAGGGATGCCGCATCCTCGCCGTTGGCGGTGGAGCCCGCCTGGACCATGAAGCCGGGGTTTTGCCGCTTGCCCACCGGATAACCATGGGCCTCTGCCCCCTTGCCATTGAAGTGGTAGAGCTCGCGCTCCCCCGGCTTGTTGTCGGAGAGGGCCTTTTGCAGGGTCATCAGCTCGTTGTAGATATCGATGGGGACCACGGCAGCCTGCTTGACGCCCTTGCTGTCGACGATAAAACTGACTTGCTTGTGTAACATCCTTGCTCATCCTGTGACCCATGGAAGGCCCTATTCTAACCACCTCAGGCGAGCGGGATCCAGCGAGGATCCCCATCCCTTTTGCAGGCGCGATCACTAACTGGCATAGTGACGGACATTGTGAAAGCCATTGACCATCAAACGGTTATCCCATGCTTAGCCTGCGCAACCTCAGTAAACGCTTCGCCAACGGCGGCGAGACGCTCCCCCTGTTTGAGGGGCTGGATCTCGCCCTCACCCCGGGGGAAACCTGCCTGCTGCTGGGGCAAAGCGGCTGTGGCAAGTCCACCCTGCTCAACCTCATCGCCGGTCTCATCGCCCCGGACGAGGGGGAGATCTGGCTGGAAGAGACCCGTCTCGACACCCTGCCGACAGACGAGCGGGCCCGGCTTCGCGGGCGCCATTTCGGCATCGTCTATCAGGATTTCAACCTGCTGCCGACCCTGACCGTGGCCGAGAACCTCGCCCTGCCCCTTCAGATAAACAACCTGCCCCAGGACGATGGGCGCCTCGATGCCCTGCTCGCGCGCCTTGGCATGAGCCACAAGCGCCACGCCTGGCCGGAGCAGCTCTCCGGCGGCCAGCGCCAGCGGGTGGCGCTGGCCCGTGCCCTCATTCATCAGCCCCGTTGGCTGCTCGCCGACGAACCCACCGGGAGTCTTGATGAACACAACGCCGAGCAGGTGATGGCCCTGATGATGAGCGCGGTGCGCGATACCGGCGCCGGTCTCTTGCTGGTGAGCCACAACCCGGGCTATGGCGACCTGGCGGATCGGGTGCTGCGCCTTGAAGGGGGGCAGCTGGTCGAGCTCAAAGGGCGCCGCCATGGCTGACGTCTGCCGGGGGGCCTGCTGATGTTGCCGCTCAAGGCGCTGCTGCGCCTCTATCGCGCTCACCCCTGGTTGCTCTTGATGAGCCTGGCCGGGCTCACCCTCGGGGTCACCCTGGTGGTGGCCATCGAGCTCTTGAACCACAGCGCCCGCACCAACTTCGTCGCCGCCCGCAGCCAGCTCGCCGGGGAGGCCAACTACCGCCTGGCCCCCCAGGGTGGCCTGGATGAGCAAGTCTACGTGAGGCTGGTGCGAAGCCAGCCGAACCTTGACGCCATGCCAGAGCTTCACGCCTGGCTCAAGGACGCCCAGGGGCGCAGCTTCCAGTTGCTGGGGATGGATCTCTTCAACCCCGGCCCCCTGCGCCGCCTCTTTGGCGATGCGCCAGACAGCCAACCCGATGTCTCGTTGAATCGCGCCGACAGCGTCTGGCTGGCCGCCCCCGAGGCGAGGCGCCTTGACTGGCAACCGGGCCAGTCGCGAACCTTTGTGCTGGGGGATGAGGGGCAACGCCCGCTGACCCTCACGTTGGCCGGCACCTTCGAGCCCGGCGCCGTCCCCATGGAGCGGCTGCTGGTGACCGACATCGGCCTCGCCCAGCCCCTGCTTGGCAAGGAAGGACGGCTCGATCGCATCGTCTTCAAACTCAGCGAGCAAGAGGCCAATACCTTGCAAAGAGCCTTGCAGGCGGCCCTGCAATCTTATGCCCCCCATCAGCCCCTCTGGCTTGAGCCCATCAGCCCGGCGCTCGATGCCAGCCAGCTCGGGGATGCGCTGGCGCTGAACCTCACCGCCCTCTCCCTGCTCGCCATGGCGGTGGGATTGTTTTTGGTGTTCAACGCCCAGCGCTTCGTGCAGAGCGTGCGCCGCCCCCTGCTCGCCCAGCTCATCATCCTCGGGATGCCGCCGCGCCGGGTGCTGCGCTGGCTGACCCTGGAGATCCTGATCCTCGCCACCCTCGGCACCCTGCTCGGGCTGCTGCTGGGGAGCCTGCTGGCCCTCGCCCTGATGGGGCAGCTCACCCAGGCGCTGGCCGACCTTTATGGCCCCAACCCCATCGACCTGCTGCGCCTCTCCCCGACGAGCCTTGGCAAGGCGCTGGTGATTGGCCTTCTGGGGATGCTTGCCGCCAACCTGCCCGGCTGGTGGCAACTGCTGCGCCAATCCCCCCTTGCGCTGCGAGAGGGCAACAGTCGCCCACCGGCTCACCCCTGGCAACGCCGGGGGCTTGCCATCGTCATTCTGCTGCTGTGCGCCCTGTGTCTGTGGCGGCCAGAAACCGGCCTTGGCGGCGCCCTCTTCGTGGCCGGAGGCTGGCTGCTCGCCATGGCCCTCCTGCTGCCCGATGCCCTTCGCTCCTTGCTGGGGCGGCTGCGTGCACGCGGCCCCCTCACCGCCCGGCTCGAGGTGGCAGAAACCCTCTATCACCTGGATCGCACCGCCATCGCGGTGATGGCGCTGCAACTGGCCATCGCCGCGGCCATCGGCATCGGGGTCATGGTGTCGAGCTTTCGCTCGAGCGTGGAGATCTGGCTCGGCCAGCGCCTGGCCGCCGATCTCTACGTCACCGCCCCCAAGGGGGTGGCCGGCAGCAGGGGCGCCCTCGGCGAGCAGACCCTCAACACCATCCTCGCCTCGCCGGACGTGCGCGCCGCCTCCCGCCGCGCCGTGCTCCCCGCCCGCTGGCAGGGGCAGCCCATCGAGTGGGCGCAGATGGACTTTATCCCCGAGCTCAAAGCCGCCTATCCCCTGCTGGCCGGGCGCTGGCCCGCTGCTCCCGACGAGGTGCTGGCGAGCGAACCGCTGACGGTACGCCTCGGGGACAGGGTGGGCCAGCGCCTCGAGGTAACCAGCGAGGGGGGACCGAGGGCTTTCACCGTCACCGGCGTCTATCAGGATTACGGCAGCGACAAGGGGCAGATACTGCACGCCTTCGAAGGGGGCAAGGTGCAATCCCTTGCCCTCTTCAGCCCGGATCCCGAGCGCCTTGGCGACAGGCTCAGGAGCCAGTTTGGCGAGCAGGTGAACCTGTTGCCCGCCCCCGCCATCCACGCCGCCGCCCTCAGGGTGTTCGATCAGACCTTCGTGGTGACCGAACTATTGAAGTTGCTGATCCTGGGGATCGCCTTCGTCGGCATCGGCTCGGCCTTCATGGTGCTGGGGCTGGCCCGGCGCGGCGAGTTGCAGACCCTGCAAAGCCTTGGCCTGAGCCCGCGGCACTGCCGCCGGCTGCTGGTGTGGCAAGGGGCGGGCCTCGGGCTGCTCACCGCGCTCCTGGCACTGCCGGTGGGCTATGGCCTCGCCTGGGTGCTGATTGAGGTGGTCAACCCCCGTGCCTTTGGCTGGCGGCTGGCCTTCGAGGCCGCCCCCCTGCACGCCGTCACGGCGCTTCTGCTGGCGCCGGTGTGCGGGGCGCTGGCCTCCTGGTACGCCGCAAGGAGAGTGGTATGAAAGATTGGTTGACGCACTGGCTCAGCCATGGCTTGACGTTCCCATTGACCAGATCTCTGTCACCGCCCCTGATTCAGCGCAGAGAAGCGCACAAAGCTGCCGCGAACCATCCCCTCTCCCTTCGGGAGAGGGCCAGGGTGAGGGGAATCTTGTCCTCTTGGCTCGCAGCCCTCTTGATCCCGCTTGTTGCCATAAGCGGCCACGCGCAGGCAAGCGATCTGGGGGCCATCCTTGGCGGTGGCAGCGATCACTTCAAAAAGGCTCTGCCGGGTCAGTCCATCAACCTGCCCGCCGATCACGGTGCCCACCCCGACTACCGCTCCGAGTGGTGGTATCTCACCGGCAACCTGAAAGACGAGCAAGGGCGCGGCTACGGCATGCAGTGGACCCTGTTTCGCCAAGGCATTGAACAGGAGATAACATCCGACAACCCCTGGCTCACCCCTCAACTCTGGTTGGCCCAGTTCGCCATCACGGATGTGAGCAAAGGCAGCCACCAGCAGGACGAGCGCACCAGCCGCCAGGGGCCAGGGCTCGCCGGTGCCAGCGGCGGCCAGTATTGGCTGAAAGAGTGGGTGCTTACCTCTCAAGGGGAATCGCTCTTTCCCGCCACCCTCAAGGTGCAGAGCAAGGCGGGGGATCTTGATGTGAAGGTGAGCGCCGCCAAGCCCGCGGTGCTGCAAGGCAAAGCGGGTTACAGCGAGAAGAGCCCGGGCAACGCCTCCTTTTACTACTCCTACCCGCGCCTGACCATCAGCGGCACCCTGACCCTGGATGGCGAGATCCGCAACGTCAGCGGTGAGGGCTGGTTTGATCACGAGTGGAGCAGCTCGGTATTGGCCCAGTGGCAATCGGGCTGGGACTGGTTTTCGCTCCAGTTTGACGATGGGCGCGAGCTGATGCTGTTTCGCCTGCGCACCAAGGCAGGACGCACGGAGCCGGAGAACCGCTACGGCATCCTGATTGAGCGGGACGGCAGCAGCCGGGTGCTGAACCCTGCGCAGATCCGCCTCACCCCCGGCAGGACCTGGCGCGGCCCCAAGGGGCAAGCCTACCCCATCGAGTGGCAGCTGGAAGCCGCCGAGTTGAACCTGACGATCCGTGCCCGCCAAGCCAATCAGGCCATGACGGGACGCTTTGACTACTGGGAAGGGGCGGTATCCGTCTCGGGGGATGCCAAGGGCGTCGGCTATCTGGAGATGACGGGGTATTGAGCCCAGGGCCTCCCCGCTTCGATTTTGGATCCCCATCAAAATAACGCGTCAAACCTCTTCTCACATAAAACGTTTCACTCAACAAGTGAAGTCGCGCTTGATACCCTGCTCATCCTGTTTTCACAGCTCTAATGGCAGACAATGGAGTCCCGTATGCCTCCCACCCAATCAGGTTAAACGCAGCACTCTGGGAACTTTAAGCCTGTACGGTAGCAATGTTGCTTTCTGACATAATGGTATGGAGTAGGTATCAGTGAAAGCTGAGTAGGATAATTTATAAAAGTTAAAAATATCAGAAATATAGGTTAACAAAAAATACATATGGCCCTTAAATATATTTGACATTTGCAACCTTAATATATTCATGCCATTAGCAATGGATAGACATACCTTTTTACACAAAGAGAATCTAATTATATTTCGTCGCAAAACGTTCTATATAGGATAGATATGAAGCACTTCTTTATTAAGCAAATGATCCTTGACCCTACAATAGCATTACGGATAGATGAGTCTGAATTTTATTCACTAAAGCACTCAATGGATATATTATTATCAGCAAAGGCGATAGAAGAAAAGTATGATATTCTTGTCTCAAATTTTTTAGAATTTGAGAAGGAAATACTATCACAACTAGCCCAACAAATGATTTTCACCCAAGAAACCTATCAGCAGTCTTATGAGCTACAAAGTACTTTAAATAGAAGGGTGGTAAATCTACTTACATCAACAAAATTATATTATGATCAGATTGAAAAACACGTTCGCATTTGTATGCACGGTGACCATGATTGTGGCAGACAAGCAAAGATTTACTTCAGCACTGAGTATGACACCCACTTCGAATATAGGTTTATGGAGGCACTTAGAAACCATGTCCAACATTACGGCTTAGCCGTTCACTCACTTTCATTACAAAGTAAGTGGGTTGGCCCTCATGAGGATCATCAGCTGATTAATCAGATAAAAATCTTCGCTACTAAACATGATATTTCTTTAAATTCAGGATTTAAAAAAACAGTATTCCATGAAATGCCTGAAAGAGTAGAAATTATAAAGGCAATTAGAATTTACATCGGCTGTTTTAGTAATGTGCACATTAAAATTAGAACACTTATAAGTGAAAACGTATCATCATCTAGAGTGAACGTTGAAAATGCTCTAAATAACTATAAAGAGGCTAACTCAGGTAATGCTATAGGAGCAAGTGCGTATATCGTGAATGTAGATAATCCAACATCTAAGCCAATAGAACAGTTTGCGCTTTTACTTGATTGGGATGATGTTAGAGTCGGCCTTGTCAATAAAAATAAAACGCTTCACAACATATATCGTTGGCATGTTAGTGGAAGCTATCTATAAATTTAATAAACTCTATGTTTGTTATCACCTAGTGGTGAATGCTCCGACATAACGACTACAACCTCCTTTCACTCTCTGCCTTGATGGCGCCCAGTATCCGGCGCCGGATCAGGCCGCTGACGGGGCGGATCAGATACCAGTAAGGTGCAAACTTGAGGCGGCAGGCCAGATCCGGGCAGAACACCCTTGTCTGGGTGGTCAACCGAGTGGTGCCGTTTGGCTGGCGGCTGGCCGAAAACCCCAGAGCGAGCTTGGCAACGCCTGGAGCCGCAAAGTCCAGATAAGCCTGACTGTCCGCTATGGTCACCAGACCAAAGTCCGGCCGCCAGAACCGGCCGACAAGGCCGTAGAGCAGCGTGTTGTCGTCATGGCTGTCGAGCGGCACGAATCTGTCCAAGCCAAAGGGAGGCGGGCTGGCGCTCTGTTGGCGGCCGAGAAGGTGCCCAAGGCGCATCGGCACTTCCCGCAAGCCGATCAGGTGGCGAAAGGTCGGATCCGCTTCCGGTCGATAGTTGGCCGCCGCCTGGATGACGGTGTGCGGGTCGGCGGCAATGTCGCGAGCGTGCTCTTCACAGAAGTGATAGGCAGGCAGATAGTGGTTTAGCGGCGTCATCAATCCTTCCTTGCCATTGCTCGTATCAGCATCGGCCCCTTTCATAGCACGTAGCACCAGACAAGTCCCGTTTTTAAGCCACCTTGTTCACCCCATTGAAAACGGCAGGATAGTTATCCTGCCGTTTTGTTTCCCTATCTCGCCGCCTGATCCACCAGATAGAGGATGCTGTGATAGGGAATGCCGGCGTGCTGGCTGAGCCCCATTTCACAGGTACGGCTGTTGCTGAAACCCTGACGGCAATCGTTGGGCACCTGGGCGGGCAGGCTGGCAAGCGCCGCGGCGTTGAGCTCAGGGGTCATCAGCCCCTTGTCGCCGGCAAAGCCGCAGCACTGGATATGCTCAGGGACTATCACCTCGCGGGCGCAGGCACGGGCGACACTGAGCATCGCCTCCCCCAGCCCCATGCGCCGGCTGCTGCAGGTGATATGGAGCATCACTGTCTCATCGATGGGGGTCAGCTCAAGGTGGGGCAGCAGGTGTTCCAGCACAAAGGTAGCGGGCTCGAACACCCGAAGGCCCTTGCCGAGCGCCCCCGAGAGCAGCCGCTGCACGCAGGGGCTGGTGTCGAGCAGCACGGGCCAGCGCCCCTGCTCGCTTGCCTGCCACAGGGCCTCGGCCAGCTCTGTACGCTTGCCCTGTGCCACCTCGCTCATCCCCTTGCTGTCATAGGGCATGCCGCAGCAGAGCCCCTCGATGCCTTGCGGCACAATCACCCGGCAACCCGCCTTCTTGAGGAGGGATAACACCACGTCCGGCAGTGACGGGGCCTCCTCCTGCTGGCCGAACACCCGGCTCGCGCAGGACGGCAGATAAACCACAGCGCGATCCCTTGCTTCATCATTGCTCCCCTCCCCTTGTGGCCACCGGTGGCGGCTCGGCCCGGGCAGGGTGGGCAGCCAGGCGGGCGTTCGCTGGCCGCTCAGATGGCGAACCCCGTTCACCAATCCTGCCAGCACCTTGTCTCCCAGCACCTTGCCGGCAATGGCTTTTAGGCCGAGGGCTCCGCGTGCCGTGCGGGTAACGCCGGCGAAATGATCGGCGCTCCAGCGGGCGATGGGCGCGAAGCGCTGGTACTTTTCGCTACGCAGCTTCTTGATCAGGCTGCCGGTGTTGATGCCGACAGGGCAGCGATCGGCGCAGAGCCCGGTGGCGGCGCAGGTCTCAATCCCCTGATAGTCAAACAGCCGGGCCAGCTGGTTGGAGGGCTCATCGGCACGAGTGCGGCGTGACAACTCCCGATAGAGCACGATGCGCTGGCGCGGCGACAGTGACAGGGTGCGCGAGGGGCAGACCGCCTCGCAAAAGCCGCACTCGATACACGGATCGACGATGGCATCGCTCGCCGGCATGGGTTTGAGATGGGCCAGGTGGGCCTTGGGGTCGTCGTTGATGATGACGCCGGGATTGAGCAGGCCAGCTGGGTCGAGCAGCGCCTTGATGCGGCGCATCAGCGCCATCCCCTCCGGCCCCCATTCGAGCTCCACATAGGGGGCCATGTTGCGGCCGGTGCCGTGCTCGGCCTTGAGGGACCCGCCAAAGCGCACCGCGACCAGCTCGGCCACCGCGTCCATAAAGGCGCCGTAGCGGGCCACCTGCGCCGGATCGTCGAACCCCTGGGTAAAGACGAAGTGCAGGTTCCCCTCCAGCGCGTGGCCAAAGATGATGGCTTCACCGTATTCGAAGCGATCGAACAGGGCTTGCAGCCCCGCCACCCCTTCGGCCAGGCGCTCGATGGGAAAGGCGACATCCTCGATGATGACGGTGGTGCCAGTGGTGCGCACCGCCCCCACCGCCGGGAAGAGCCCCTTGCGAATGGCCCAGAGCCCGGCGCTGTCGGTAGTAAAAGGCACAGAGGCGACCTGGGCGAACTCGGCGGCCATGGCCGTCACCTGCTCACAGCGATCCACCAACTCTTCCTTCGACTCCCCATGCACCTCGACAAGCAGGGCGCAGGCAGCCAGATCCAGGGTCTTGATAAAGTCCGGCAGGCCGGGCTTGCCCGCCACCGAGCGAAGGGATCGCCCATCCATCAGCTCCACCGCCGCCACCGGCGCACTTTTCAGGCGCGAGGTGGCCAGACAGGCCTGCTCGGCGTCCCGAAACACCAGCAGGGCCGAGGCCTTGTGGGGGTATTCGGGCACGGTGTCGAGCACCACCTCGGCGATAAAGCCGAGGGTCCCCTCCGAGCCGATCATCAGGTGGGTGAGGATATCGACGGGGTCCTCATGGTCGAGCAGGGCATTGATGGCGTAGCCGGTGGTGTTCTTGAGCCGGTACTTGTGGCGAATTTTCGCGGCAAGCTCGGCGTTCGCCAGCACCTCGGCGCGCAGGGCGGCGAGCCCCGAGAGCAGCTCCGGGCGTTTGGCCACAAAGGCGGAGCGGCTCTGGGGGTCGCCGCTCTCCAGCACGGTGCCATCGGCCAGCAGCAACGTCATGGCGTGCAGGGTGTGATAGCTGTTGTGGGCGGTGCCGCAGCACATGCCGCTCGCGTTGTTGGCGGCGATGCCGCCCAGCTTGCAGGCGTTGATGGAGGCGGGATCCGGTCCAATCTTGCGCCCCAGAGGCGCCAGATAACGGTTGGCATCGGCGCCGATCACCCCGGGTTGCAGGGCGATGCGCTCGCCCTCGTCCAGAATGCGGTGGCCGCGCCAGCTGTCGGTCAGGGTGATGAGCACCGAATCGCTCAGGGCCTGGCCCGAGAGGCTGGTGCCGGCGGCGCGAAAGGTGCACGGCAGGCCCAATTCGCGGCACACCCCCAGCACGAAGCGCACTTCATCCAAAGAGTCGAGGCGCACGATGCGCTCTGGCACCAGGCGGTAGAAGCTGGCGTCCGTGCCATGGGCCAATCGCAAGTCCGGGTCGCTCACCAGCCGCTCCGGCGCAATGCGCGAGAGCACAGCGGCATCAAATTCATTCCAGCGCATCAGCAATCCTCCACCAGCACCACCAAGAGGCGGCTCGGGCCGTGGGCGCCGTAGGCCAGGGTCTGCTGGATGTCGGCGGTCTTGGAGGGGCCGGAGACCAGCAACAGATTGGTGGGCATGGCCTGCTGCCAACGCCCGGCCGCCACCAGCCCCGCCAGGTTGTCGGCGATGGTGGAGGCCGCCAGCAGGGCGATATGGCAGGGGGGCACCAAGGACAAGGTGCGCGGCTCGCTGCCATCGGGCAGCAATACGAGCGTGCCGGTATCGGCGATGGCGCCCGCGCAGTGGGTGATGCCCGCCTGACAGACGTCGAACAGATCGTCCTTCCAGCTCGAGAACTCGCCAGAGGGGGTTAGCACAGATCGCCCGGCGCAGGCGGCCGCGATTTCGACTTGCCAGCGGCCACCCTGGCCACAGGCCAGACTCGTCACGCCTTCTTCATCCAGCCAGGCGGCCAGATCCCGGGCCAGGTTTACCTGTTGGACTGTGAGGATCTCGGCGTGGCTGGCGCGGATCCCGGCAACAAAGCGCTCGCGCCGCGCCTGTTCATCCTCCCCGCGCCAGGGCTGCCAGCCATGGGGGGCGTGGGCCATGGGGGTGGCGGCGCCGCGCAGGCGGCTTAATATGGCCTCTTTGCTCGACATCTCAGGACTCCTTCTTTTTCTGGCGCAGCAGGGCGTGCAGGCTCTGGGGGGCGGGTTGGGGGGCCTCGCGGCACTGGGTCCAGGGGCCCAGGTGTTTGGGCATCAAGCCCCGCAGGCGACCGGCCACCCCGGTTGCGGCGTGGTAGAGGCGCGGGTGGGTAGCGGCAAAGGCAAAGCCCTGCATGGCAAGGGTCTCGAGTCGGCTCCTGGCCGCCCCCTGCCCCGCCAGCGGTTCGTGACCGGGCTGTGCGTCGTGCTTGGCCTCCCGGCGCAGGCGCTGCAACAGGTCGGGAATGGGGATGCGCACCGGGCACACCTCGCCGCAGGCACCGCACAGGCTGGAGGCCGTCACCAGATCGCTCGTGCTTTCCAGCCCCAGCAGATGGGGGGAGATGATTTTGCCGATGGGCCCCGGGTAGATGGTGCCGTAGGCGTGGCCGCCGATGCGGGTGTAGACCGGGCAGTGGTTCATGCAGGCGCCGCAGCGGATGCACTGCAGGGTCTTGCGCAGCTCTTCGTCCCGGTAAGCCTGGCTGCGGCCGTTGTCGAGCAGCACCAGGTGCACCTCGTCCGGGCCGTCCAGCTCCCCTGCCCGGCGCGGGCCGCTGATGACGTTGAAGTAAGTCGTGATGGCCTGGCCGGTGGCCGAGCGGGTCAGGGCGCTGTAAAGGGGCGGCACGTCGGATAAGCACTCCACCACCTTCTCGATGCCGGTGATGGCCACGTGGACTTTCGGCACCGTGGTGCACATGCGCCCGTTGCCCTCGTTCTCCACCAGACACAGGCTGCCGGTCTCGGCCACCGCGAAGTTGACCCCCGACAGCCCCATGCCGGCGCGGCGAAACTCTTCGCGCAGGGCCAGCCGCCCGGTCTGGATCAGGGCGTCCACGTCCGTGGTGGGGGTGAAGCCTTCCAGGTTGCTTGCGAAGGTGTCGCTCACCTCCTGCTTGTTCTTGTGGATGGCGGGCATGATGATGTGGGACGGGGTGTCGCCGTCGAGCTGGACGATAAACTCCCCCATGTCGCTCTCAAGGCAGCGGATGCCGTGGCGCGCCATCTCGTGGTTGAACCCCACCTCCTCGCTCACCATGGACTTGCCCTTGACGATGCTGCTCACCCCGTTTTTTTGGGCGATGCGAAGGATGATGGCGTTGGCCTCGGCCGGCGTCTGGGCCCAGTGCACCCGGATGCCGTTGCGCTCGCAGTTGGCTTCGAGCTGCTCCAGCAGGTCCGGCAGACGCGAGAGACAGCGCTGGCGAATTTGCTCCGCCGCATCGCGCACCTCCGCTTCTTCGGCGGGGTCGGCGAAGGCGTCGCGGCGCTTGGCGCGCAGGTAATCCATGGCACCGCGAAAATTCTGGCGCAGCACGGGGTCGACCAGGGCCGCCTCGGCCTGGGGATGGAAGCGGCGCGGCGAATACTTGGCGTGATCAGACATGGGGCTGGGCCTCTTTGGTATGAGCCAAATCGCTAACAGCGGCGCCGTTATGAGCTATTTCGTCACTGTCGGGGCGGCTGTGGGCGAGCAGGAAGCTCGCCAGGTGGGTGGCAGGCAAGATCCTGCCCTGATAGGCCAGGGATCCCTTGATGTTCAAGAGGCACCCCCAGTCGGCGCTCACCAGGGTGTCGGCGCCGGTGGCCAGCAGGTGGCGGGTCTTGTCTTCGACCATGGCCTGGCTGATGTGGGGGTGGCGCACCGAGAAGGTGCCGCCAAAGCCGCAGCACTCGCTCTCGTAGGCCTGTTCATGCAAGGTGACGCCATCGAGCTGCCCCAGCAGGCTGCGGGCCGTGGTGTGTACCTGCATCTCGCGCCGGCCCGAGCAGGAGGTGTGCATGACGATGCTCGCCTCCCCCACCCCGTGCCAGCGCACCCGGCAGATCCGGGCCAGAAACTCGGTGAGCTCGAACACCCGATCGCAAAAATCGGCCACCTCGGGGCTCTCGGGGAAGAGGCGGCGGTAGTGGTGGTGCATCATGCCGCCGCAGGAGCCCGACAGCACCACCACCGGCCAGGGCTCGGGGAAGAGCGCCATCTGGCTTTGCGCCACCTTGCGCGCCTCCTCCTCGTGACCCGAGGTGTAGGCCGGCTGCCCGCAGCAGGTCTGTTTCTCGACAAAGTGCACCCTTATCCCTTCCCGCTCGATCAGGGCGATGGCATCGAGCCCCGCCACCGGGTCGAACAGGTCCACCAGACAGGTGGCGTAGAGATAGACATCGGCCGGCTTGGCCGGGTAGACCCGCATTACCTTCATCACTTGCTCTCCTTACTTGAGCTGCAGCAGTGCGTCAGAAATGTGGAAGCTGTACATGAGCGCCAGCCCGATAAGGCCGGTGACCAGCAGGTAGTAGAGGGTCGGCAGCGCCGTCTTGCGCAGCGTCGCCCCCTCACGACCGAGCAGCCCCACGGTGGCCGACGCCGCCACCACGTTGTGAATGGCGATCATGTTGCCCGCGGCGGCGCCGACTGCCTGCAGGGCCAGCATGGCGGCGGTGGAGACCCCAAGGGTCTGGGCCACTTCAAACTGGAACTGGCTGAACATCATGTTCGATACCGTGTTGGAGCCGGCGATAAAGGCCCCCAGCGCGCCGATGGTGGCGCTGAGCGCCGGGAAGAACTCCCCCACCAGCCCGGCGGCAAAGTTGGCGGTGGTCACCGGCATGCTGGCGAGATCCGCCCCGTTGACGCCGGAGTTGATGAAGATGCGGACCATGGGCACGGTAAAAATCAGCACGAAGCCGGCGCCGATCAGGGTGCGGCTGGACTCCCCCAGCGCCCGCCCGAAGGGGGCGAGGGAGCGCGATTGCAGCCAGGTGGCGAGCAGGGCGCAAAGCACCAGCAGGCCCCCCGGCAGGTAGAGCGGCTCAATGGAGGCGCTGACCCCCTTCTCCCCCAAGAGATCCGTGAAGGCGAGGCTCACCGACAGGAGGCTCGCCTTGAACTCCGGGCTCACCCGGCTCGCCACCAGCAGGAGCGCCAGCGCCACATAGGGGAGCCAGGCCAGCATGAGCGACATGGGGCGACCGGCGGCCTCTTTGAGATCGAGCTTCAAGGAGCCCAGCCACTCGGCGGGCCACTCGTTCTCGGGGGCGAAATCCCAGGAATTCTTGGGCACCAGAAAACCGGCTCGCGCCGCCGTCACCACCAGGGCCAGCCCCACCAGACCGCCGATGAGGGACGGGAACTCGGGGCCGAGCAGCATGCCGGTGAGGGCATAGGGGACGGTGAAAGCGAGCCCGGCGAAAATCGCAAACGGCAGGATGGAGAGCCCCTCGGTCCAGCTGCGGTTGCGGCCAAAGAAGCGGGTCAGCATCATCACCATCAGCACCGGCATCAGGGTGCCGACGGTGGCGTGAATGAGAGCCACGTTGGTGGTCACCTGTTGCAGGTAGATGTCCCAGCTGCTGCCACCGGCGCTCAGGGTCTGGCCGATGGCCTGGTTATCCAGCCCCTTGTTGATGCCCACCAGGATGGGGGTGCCCACCGCGCCGAACGACACCGGGGTGGACTGGATCATCATGCCGAGCAGCACGGCGGCGAGCGCCGGGAAGCCGATGGCCACCAGCAGCGGCGCGGCGATGGCGGCCGGGGTGCCAAAACCCGAGGCCCCTTCGATAAAGGCGCCGAAGCACCAGGCGATGATGATGGCCTGGATGCGCCTGTCCGGCGAGATGTTGGTGAAACCGCCGCGAATGGCGGTGATGGCACCGGTGTGTTTGAGGGTGTTGAGCATCAGGATGGCGCCGAACACGATCCAGAGCACGGTCACCGTGATCACCAGCCCCTGCAGGGTGGAGGCGAAGACCCGGGTCGGGCTCATCTGCCAGCCCCACAGGGCAATGAACACGGTCAACAGGAAGGCGACGGGCATGGCGCGCTTGGCGGGCCAGTTGAGGCCGACCAGCAGCACGGCGGCCACCAGGATCGGCGAGAAGGCCACCAGGGCCAGCAGGGTGTCTGTCATCATTGCGTCCTTGTCCAGAGGGGTGCAGAGGCGCACCTTGTTGTTGTTTTGTTAAGCGGACGTGACCTTACCCTGTTCCTTTTTCGCGATATATGGAAATAATGAACAACATTAATTCCAAAAGCTGATCAATATGGCCAGTACCGACGACCTCATCCTCTTCGCCCAGGTGGTGGAGGCCGGCTCCTTCAGCAAGGTGGCCGAACAAAATTCCCTGACAAATTCAGTGGTTAGCAAGCGGATCGGACGCCTGGAGGAAGAACTCGGGGTGCAGCTCCTCTATCGCACCACCCGCCGGCTCACCCTGAGCGAGGCGGGCAAGGCGCTCTATCAAGGTGCCAAAAATGTGAAGGCCGCCGCACTGGACGCCTTCGACGCGGTGGCGGGATTTGGTGAAAAGGTGAGCGGTCATGTGCGGATGTCGGTGCCCACCATCTCCGGCGAGCTCTTGCTCGCCGATGCGGTAGCCGATTTTTGCCAGCAGCACCCGGGGCTCACGGTGGAGATGTCGCTGGACAACCGCTTCGTCAACCTGGTGGAAGAGGGGTTCGATCTGGTCATTCGCACCGGCTATCTGGATGACTCGAGCCTGATTGCCCGCCACATTCTCGACTCCCAGTGGGTCATCTGCGCCGCCCCCGCCTATGTGCGCCGCTTCGGGGCGCCGCGGGAGCCGTCGGATTTGCTCACCCACAACTGCCTGCGCTACGCCTACCAGAGCACGGGGGCCTCGGAGTGGGCCTTCAAGGGGGAAGAAGGCAACTATCTGGTGTCGGTGTCGGGGAGCTTTTCAACCGACAACGCCGGAGCCCTGCGCAAGGCGGCGCTGGGGGGGCGCGGCATCGTCTATGTGCCGCGCTGTCTGGTCTATCACGACCTGATGCAGGGGGATCTGGTGGACTTGTTTCCCGACCGGGTGGGCAAGAAGCTCGGCATCTACGCCGTCTACCCCTTCACCCGCCAGCCGCCGCGCAAGATAAGGCTGCTCATCGAGCACATCCGCCAGCGCTATCTGGAGATTGGCCACTACTTCATCTGAGGCCCTTGCCGGGCCTCAAAGGGCGGATGACGCCGCCTGACGGGAGAGAAACGCCAGGGACTGGCGGTTGAAGTGATCCGGCTGCTCCACGTTGCAGACGTGGCCGCACTTTTCGATGATTTCGAGGCAACTGTAAGGGTCGCGGGCTACCTGCTCGCGCACCGGGGCGAGGAACATGTGATCCTCCTCCCCCATCACGTAGAGGGTGGGAATGGGCAGGGCCCGCTCGCGAAAGTAGCGCATCAGGGGGTTCACCTCGGTGGCGAGACGGAACCAGCGCTTGAACTCCTTCTGGCACAGCTTTCTGGCCTCGCGCACGAAGAGGTTGCGGGACTCCTGATGGTGCTGGCGCGGCATGATGATGAAGGCGAACAGGCGGTAGAGCCACATGTAGGGCAGGAAGTGCTGGCCGAGGCGACCAAGCTGCACCAGCACCCGGGAGCGGATGTCGAGACGCAGGATGGCGCCGCCGAGCACCATGCTCTTGACCCGCTCGGGGCGAAGCTCCGCCAAATGGCGAATGAGGATGGTGCCAAGGGAGATGCCGACAAAATGGGCGTGGGGGATGCGCAGATGATCCAGCAGGCGCAGGATGTCCTCGGTCACGGCCCGAAAGCTGTAGTGCCCCTTTACCACCTGCTGCAGCTGGTTGGACTGGCCGTGACCGCGAAGGTCCAGCAGCAGCACGTTGAAGTGCTCCCGGTAGGCCCGCAACTGCTTGAACCAGATGGAGGAGCTGCCGCCCGCACCGTGCACGAACACCACCCAATCCCGATCGGGACCCAGTTCAAAGGTCTTGTGGTACAACATCTCATGGGCTCCCGGGGTGATGGGGGGTATACTCGGCGCGCATATTAACAGAAGGCTCACCCCGGTGAACATGCTTCCACCATGATCGGACCAGCCTGGAGTCCCCATGACCCTCGTTCAATTGCGTGAATTTTTGCTCAGCCAGCCCGGCGCCACCGAGGACACCCCCTTCGGCCCGGAGATCCTGGTCTACCGCATCGCCGGCAAGATGTTTGCCCTGGTGGACTGGCAGGCGGAGCCCCTCTCCATCAACCTGAAGTGCGAACCCGAGCTCGCCCTGCTGCTGCGGGAGATCCACCCCGAGGTGAAACCGGGCTGGCACATGAACAAGCAGCACTGGAACACGGTGACACTGAGTGAAGGCCTGTCTGACGATCTCTGGCAGGGCTGGATAGTCCACTCCTATGAGCGGGTGGTGGCGGGCCTGCCCAGGGCGAAGCGGCCCCAGGCCCCCCGCGCGACCATCAGGGAGGGTTGACCCATGCCGCCTCTTTCTTCTTCCCGCATAGTCCCCCTCGAGGAGGCGCACATACCAAGGCTGCTGGATCTGTTCGAGCAGTCGGTACGCCGCCTGGGGCCTGCACACTACAGCCCGGATCAGGTGGAGCAGTGGGCCAGGGGCGCCCATCACCCGGGGCTTGCCAGCCAGTTGCGCGAGCACCATGGCTGGGTCATCGAGCAAGACTATGTGCCCCTTGGCTTTGCCACCCTGAGCGATGACGGTCATCTCAGCCTGCTATACGTGAGCGCGGATCATCCGCGCCAGGGGCTCGGCACCCTGCTGCTGGAGCGGGTGCTGGCAGCCGCCAGCCAGATGGGACTTGGCAGCCTCACCACGGAGGCGAGCGCCTTCAGCCTCGCCCTCTTCCTGCGTCACGGCTTTCTGCTGACCGGATTGGAGACGGTGGAGCGCGGCGGTGTCCAATTTATCCGCCATCGGCTCCACTGCCGCTTGCCATGACGGGTTCAGCCACTAAAATACGCACCATTTCCCCAAGGCAATGAAGAAAGGGCAGCCATCATGGTGGTAGAGAGCGACGGTTACATTGCGCTGATCGAGTATCTGGTAGAGAGTCTGGGTCTGTTCGAAAGCCAGCAACAAGGCGGCGGTGCCCAGACCATCGAGGATCTGGTGAGCAGCCGGGTGGCCGACAACCTGATGGCCATCTGCGAGCAGAACCCCCAGCTCGACCCCAAGGTGCGCTTCCTGATCATGCAGGAGGCCGATGCCGTGGTCGCCGACCTGGAAGAGGTGCTCTCCGCCGTCTGGTTGTCCGCCCCCAGCGAAGCCCAGCAAGCCTTCCTCATCGAGTTCATCGACCTCATCAAGAACCTGTTCGACAGCACCATCAGCTGATCCCATCCCTGCCGTGACGGCAAGGGGACGAGATGCAATGAGGCGAGGAGTGAGGCGGGACGCCCAATGAAAAGGGCCGCCTCATCGGGCAGCCCTGCTTGCTAGCATTGTCAATTCATCGCGCTTGTCAGAGTAATGAATTTCGGGGCAAAAAAATGTGTCTGGTCTTGGCAACCATCCGTGGTCGCTACCCTGTTGGTCAGCCAGGGTTCAGTTTAGTTCCCCACCTGACGCATTTTTTTCAATTATTTTTCATCACAATGACACGGGGGCCTGATGGCCCCCGTGGTATGCAATGACGCCTCAGCGATTCAGGCTGGGAGGCAGGCAGACGCCGATGCCCCCCAGGCCGCAATACCCCTCGGGATTTTTCTCCAGATATTGCTGGTGATAATCCTCGGCATAGTAGAAGGGGGCCAGCGGCAGGATGCGGGTGGTGATGGTGCGCTCGTCACCGCTCGCCGTCATGGCCTGCTGGTAGGCGGCCAGGCTCTGCTGGGCAATCGCCTCCTGGGTGTCGTCCCCGACGAAGATGACGGAGCGATACTGGGTGCCGATGTCGCCACCCTGGCGCATCCCCTGGGCCGGATCATGGTGTTCCCAGAACAGCTTGACGAGATCCCCATAGCTGATGACCTTGGGATCGAACACCACCTGCACTGTCTCGGCGTGGCCGGTCAGGCCGCTGCACACCTCCTTGTAGGTGGGATTGGGGGTCAGCCCCCCCTGATACCCGGCGGCGGTGGAATAGACCCCGGGCTGCTGCCAGAACAGACGCTCCACACCCCAGAAACAGCCCATGCCGAACCAGGCAAGCTCCATCCCCTCGGGCCAGGGCCCCTGGGTCGGGTGGCCGTTTACTGCGTGCACCTGGCCAATCTCCAGCGCTTCCCGCCGTCCCGGCAGCGCCTCTGCCGGTGAAATAATCTGCTCCATATGCCCTGTCCTTGTATAAAACCCCGCGCAATGCGGCTGACGAAAAGGAACACCGAAGATATCAGGTTATTAGCCCGGATCAACCAGGGAGCGGCCCCCTGGGCGACCCTCCCGCCCTCGCCTGCGTCTTCCCCTCCCCGCCCGCACTGGTCAAAATGGCGACAAAAAAACACCAAGTCGATATTTAGTCTTGATTTGTGAATTTATTTTCATATATTGGGCGAATTGCTGCTTTTTTATGGAATGAAACACGTGCGTGAACGCGAACCCAGCCTGGTCCATGCCTTTCGGCAATCCACCCCCTATGTCAATGTGCACCGGGGTGCCACCTTCGTCCTGATGATCGGCGGGGAAGCCATTTGTCACCCCAATTTCGCCAACATCGTCAGCGACATCGCCCTGCTGCAGACCTTGGGGATCCGCCTGGTGCTGGTGTTTGGTTCGCGTCCGCAAAATGACGAGGCCCTGGCCCGCGCCGGCATCCAGGCCCAGTATCACAAGCGGATCCGGGTCACCGACGATGCCAGTTTCGCCATCATCAAGCAGGTGTGCGGCGGTCTGCAATACGACATCACCGCCCAGCTCTCCATGGGCCTCGCCAACACCCCCATGCAGGGGGCCCGCATCAGCGTGGTGAGCGGCAACTTCGTCACCGCCCAGCCGCTGGGTGTGGATGACGGCATCGACTTCTGCCACAGCGGCCGGGTGCGTCGGATCGATGTGGAGGGGATCACCCGCCAGCTGGATCAGCACGGCCTGGTGCTCATCTCCCCCATTGGCTGCTCGGTCACCGGCGAGAGCTTCAACCTGAGCTCGGAAGAGGTAGCCCGCCGGGTGGCGGTGGATCTCAAAGCCGACAAGCTCATCTGCTTCAGCAGCACCCAGGGGGTAATGGACAGGCACGGGGAGGCCATCTCCGAGCTCTTCCCCGAGCAGGCCGAAGAGCTGCTGGTGGCGCTGGAGCAGGCGGGGGAAGAGATGTCAGGCACCGCCCGCTACCTTCGCGCGGCCATCGCCTCCTGCCGGGGTGGCGTGCCCCGCTCCCACCTGGTGAGCTATCAGGACGACGGCGCCATGCTGCAGGAGCTGTTCAGCCGCGAGGGGCTGGGTACCCAGATCGTGCGCGAAAGCGCCGAGCGGGCCCGGGCCGCCACCATTGAGGACATCGGCGGCATCCTGGATCTCATCCGTCCGCTGGAGGAGGAAGGGATCCTGGTGCGCCGCTCCCGGGAGCAGCTGGAGATGGAGATAGACAAGTTCACCATCATCGAGCGGGACGGCCTCATCATCGGATGCGCAGCGCTCTATTGCTTCATGGAAGAAGCCATGGCCGAGATGGCCTGCGTCGCCATCCACCCGGAGTATCGCAACTCCAACCGGGGAGACACCCTGATCGCCAAGGTGGCCGAGCGGGCCAAGCGGCTCGGCATCCGTCGCCTGTTCGTGCTCACCACCCGCTCCATCCACTGGTTCCGGGAGCGGGGCTTCGATCCCCTGGAAGTCGAAGATCTGCCGGTGGAGCGCCAGCGCTTCTACAACTGGCAGCGTCGCTCCAAGGTTTTGTCCAAGACCATTTCGTAACTGATTGATCTTGTGCCTGGTTACCGTCAATTTTGTTCTTTTTTACGAACTCGATTGACAGTGCAATCCAGACCAAGGTATTTGTACATGCACGCCACCTGTCACAGGTGGCACCAGAAGAGGAGCGCTGCCCAGGCAGCCCAGGGGAGGACACCAGTGTCCGGTGAACTTGGGTCAGGGGGAGCAGCGCCGAGACGAGGCGAGTGACTGGACACCGCCACGTCGGCTGCGGGGGCTGAATCCCCCGGGTTGTCATCGGTAGTGGTCATCCCACACCGCGCCCCACTTGGGGCGGGTACGGGATGGGCTCTGCAGGTGGAGTGCTTCTGGCCGGGATCCTCGCGTTTTCCTGCCATTTTTTGCCTCCTCCTCTCTATTTGCCCGATGAAACCGGATTTTCACCTTGAGACAGGAGTATGCAATGAACCCGATCAATGTCGCCAAGTTTGGCGGAACCAGCGTCGCCAATGCCGCGGCCATGAACCACTGCGCCGACGTGGTGCTGGCCAATCCGGCGACCCGGGTGGTGGTGCTGAGCGCCAGCGCCGGCGTCACCAACCTGCTGGTGAGCCTGGCTCAGGGTGAACTGGACGAAGCCGGACAGGATGCCCAGCTTGCCAGGCTTGCCGACATCCAGCTGGCCATTCTGGCCGCCCTTGGCAACCCGAGCGACGTGAGCGCCCTCATCCATGCCCAGCTCGGCGACATTCGCACCATGGCCCGTCAGGCCAGTCAACACACCGACGCCGAACTCGCCGATCGCCTCATCGCCTGCGGCGAGCTGATGTCCACCCGTCTCTTCACCGAACTCCTGCACCAGCGCGGGGTCAAGGCCCAGTGGCAGGATGCGCGCCAACTGCTGCGCACCGACAGCCGCTTTGGCAAGGCCACCGTGGATCTCGCGGCGACCCGCGCCCTCTGCCAGCAGGCGGTGGGCCCGTTGCTGGGTGACAGCCTGGTCATCACCCAGGGCTTCATCGGTGCCGACGGCGATGGTCGCACCACCACCCTCGGCCGTGGCGGCTCCGACTACAGCGCGGCCCTCCTGGCCGAGGCACTGGACGCAGGCAGCATCGAGATCTGGACCGACGTGCCCGGCATCTACACCACGGATCCCCGCCTGGTTACCCGCGCCCGCCCCATCCCCGAAATCAGCTTCGTGGAGGCGGCGGAGATGGCCACCTTCGGCGCCAAGGTGCTGCACCCGGCCACCCTGCAACCCGCGCTGCGCCAGGACATCCCGGTGTTCGTGGGCTCCGCCAAGGACCCCGCCGCCGGTGGCACCTGGATCCGCGCCACCACCCGCAGCAACCCGCTGTTCCGGGCCGTGGCCCTGCGCCGCCAGCAGGTGCTGGTGACCCTGCACAGCCTCAACATGTTCCACGCCTACGGCTTCCTGGCCGAGGTGTTCGGCATCCTGGCCCGTCACCGCATCTCGGTGGATCTCATCACCACCTCCGAGGTGAGCGTCTCCCTGACCCTGGATCACACCGGCAGCCAGAGCAACGGCGAACCCATCCTGAACGACAAGGTGCTGGCGGAGCTCGGCCAGCTGTGCAAGGTGGAAGTGGAGACCGGTTTCGCCCTAGTGGCGCTCATCGGCAACCGCATGAGCGAAGCGGCCGGGGTCGGCAGCCAGGTGTTCGACGCCATCCGCGAGCACAACATCCGGATGATCTGCTACGGCGCCAGCGCCCACAACCTCTGCTTCCTGGTCAAAGAGGACGAGGCGGGCCACATCGTCAATTGCCTGCACCGGGAACTGCTCGACTGAGTCGCCCCGGCGCTGGCACACAACGAGCCTCTTCCGCCCCATCACACTTCCCCACTCAGCAAAGAGGGGCGCCGCGGCGCCCCTCTTGTCACTCTTCTTCCACCATCAGCTGGTGACCAGGGTAGCCCGGGTGGGCAGCAGATTGGCCCGGATCTGCTCGCGCAGCCCTCCCAGCCGTTGCAGCAACCCGGCCTGACCGAGCCCCGCTTCGTCAGGGGCCAGATTGTCCACCAGGGCCGGGAAGTGCTCCCGTACCGCCTGCTCCAGCCAGTCGAGGCGGCGCAGGGTGAGCGGGCCGCAGCTCTTGCCGCTGAGATCATCCAGGATGTCGAGCCGATGGCTGCGGTACATGTCGCGCCACCAGTTGGCCGCCAGCGCCTCGTCGCTTGCCAGCGCCGCACTCCACTCCCCCACCAGTCCCTGCATCCGCGCCAGCACGGGGGCGCTCGCCCCCTCCCGCGACAGGTATTGCAACTCTCCCCTGGCCCAGGCGAGGCAGAGCTCGCGCCAGCGGCGAAACAGCGGCAAGGGATCCGCCTCGTCCAGCCAGAGCCCGGAGAGGGTGCGGGTTTCCAGCCGCTCAGGCACGTGGAAGTCGGGATCGGTGAGGCCGTTGGAGTTGAACTCGTGCAGGGGATCGAAGGGCCACATGTAGCCAAAATCGAACACCGAGATATGCTGGCCGTCATCCAGCAGGTTGCCGGGGCTCGGATCCCAGTCAAACCAGCCCCAGCGGGCCAGCTCCGCCTCCACCGCCAGCATCTGCGCCAGGTTGCGCTCGCAGAGCGTGCGCACCGGCTCCCCCCGCAGCCAGGGGGAGACCAGCACCCCGGCCCGGGCGGAGCCGAAACTGGTGCAGACCACGTTGGAGAGGATGGTGGGGTGCAGCTCCCGCAGGCTCTCTATCTCCCGGCGCCGCTCCAGCTCGGTGAGAAAGGCGGTCTTGCCGTCCACATTGGCCACCAGAGAGTCCTGGCGGCAGCGTTTCAGGCACCAGTGGTGCCCCTCCACCTTGAGATGGAACACCTCGGCGGTGAGCCCGTGACCGTAGACCTTGACGACGTCCGGGTGATCCTCGGTCAGCCGGACGAGCTGGGGCAGCGGCAGGGGGCAGTCCCGCTCCCGCCCGATCCGGATCTCTTCTTTGCTCTCCAGCATCTGGAGCAATCTGGCCTGACGCGCCGCAACTTTGGGATTCATACATGTACCTCCAACCGTTACTGAGAGACTAAACAGCGCCCCCCTCCCAGACCAGCAGCAAAGGCTCATGATGACGCTTTCATCACAGAATGAGTGCCCCTAGCGGATCGGGATCACAAATTGCTTCACTGTGCTCATCACGGAATATTCATCTTGTTGTCATTAAATTGACATCAAGGAACAAGCCACGCACCATCGGGTCAAAATAGAGGCAGTCGTCGCTGCCATGACTGCTCCAAGGATGAGCCCTTATGAATGCCCCCGTCACCGGCCACCGCCCCGCCTCCCAGCCCCTGGCCGGGCTGTTGCTGGGTCTGCTGACCGCCCTGCTGCTGCTGACCCTCGCCCTGCCGCTGCTCAACCCCGTCAGCTGGCTCGGGCGTGCCGCCCCCCTCATTCTGGGCCCGGCGGATCAGCCCATCGCTACCCTCAATCGCTACAGCCTGCTCTACAAAAGTGACAACCGGGGCCTCTATCTGGTGGTGCGCAGCCAATGGCAACTGCTCAAACCCCTGCAGGAGGGGGACAAGGTGCGGGTGGAGCTGCTCAACGACAAAGGGGTTCGCATCGATCAGCTGAGCCAGGCGGTGGACAAGCGCCAGAAGTGCCGCAAGGAGCGCTGCACCCTGAGCCTCAACAGCGCCCTGCGCGCCCCCGACGACGCCCTGGACAGCCGCTACCAGCTGCGCATCGGGCTGCTGCTGGCAGACAGGCCGGAGAGCGCCGAATACAGCCAGATCCTCCAGACCCTGCCGGAGCGCGGTTTCAACCTCCTCTACCTGATGACCAGCCTGCTGCTGGTGCTGCTGGTAAGCGCCGCCGTGCTCAAGGCCCTGCTGCCGCGGCTGCGCCGAAGCTACCGCGCCCGGGTGGCAGGCAGCCTGCTGCTTGGCAACCTCACCTTCGTGCTGCTGCACGGCTTCGTGGTGTTCAAGCTGGGGGAATTCCTGTTCTGGTCGGGCTTTCGGCCAGAGCACTACTACCTCGCCTGGGGCAGCATGGTGCTGGGCTGGAGCCTCTGTGCCCTCGCAGGCTTCAGCCTCTATATGGGGCTGCTCTTCACCGCCCTCTCGGGCATCGGGCTGCTCGCCAACTTCATGAAGATCGCCATCTACGGGGTGCCGCTGGGGGGGGACGATCTGGGCAACCTGCTGGCCCTGCTGCACATCCTGCTCGATCAGCACCCTGTGGTGCCGGTACTCGTCGTGCTGGGGCTCCTTTTTCTGGTGTGGCGCTTCGCCCTCTCCCGCTGGATCCTGCGGGGCTTGCTGCGCACCGCCGCCGCCACCGCCGCCTTCTTTGCCCTCTGCGTGTTCGCCACCCAGACCGGCAACAAGCTGCTTGGGGCCAACATCCGCTACGTGGACAGGGCGGTGAACTACCACAGGGACATCATCCGCGCCGGCCCCGGCCTCTACCTGTTTAATCTGGTGGACGAGATGCTGCAAAGTGGCAACGTGTTTCGCTACCCCTTGCAGATCAACGAGCGCACCCCGGAGCTGAGCCTGCCCGCCCAGCCCAGGGCTCCCCGCTTCGATCTGGTGATCGTGCTGCAATACGAGTCACTCTGGCTTGACTGGCAGGGCCGTCTCTGCGCCCCCGCCCCCACCTTGAGCCTGCCCGCCAGCGTGGCCCAATGGCGCAAGACCATTCACTCCCCCACCACGGGCGGCATGACGGTACTGGCGGAGTTCGAGATGAACACCGGCCTGCCGGTGGGCCTGCTCAAACAGGGGGTGGTGCCCTACTACTACCTCTCGGACAAGGTGCCCGGCCTTGCGCGCAGCGCAGCCCAGAGCGGCTACCAGACCCTGTTCGCCCACCCCTATGTGGAGAAGTTCTGGGGCCGCGCCAAGGCGATCCCGGCCCTCGGATACCAGGAGCGCTGGTTCGATACCCGCTTCACCGCCCTCGAGCACAAGGGGCTCTACATCTCCGACGATGCCCTCATCGATCACCTGCTCAAACGCAGCAACCAGGACGATCAGCCCCTGTTCGCCTACGCGGTCACCATGCAGGGGCACGGCCCCTTCGACGGGGATCGCTACCGGGCCCAGCAGCGCAGCGGCGCCTGCCCGGATCAGAGCCCGGCGGATACCCAGTTGCTCAACACCTACTACACCGGGGTGGTGGATGCCATGGCCTCCCTGGAGCGGCTGCTCAAGACCCTGGACAACTCCGGCAAGCGCTACCTGGTGGTGGCCTTCGGGGATCACCAGCCCTTCCTGATGTCGGCGGGCAAGGGTATCCACGGCACCAAACCGCCACGGGATGCCAGCTACCAGATCCCCATGATGGCCTTCACCCGGGCCGGGGACGGGCTGGATCTCGCCCGCCAGTTCGACCCGGTGCGCCAGCTCTACCAGATGGGGCAGGCCACAAGGCAACTGCTGGCGGGGGACCTCACCCCCATCCGTGACCAACCCCTGCTCCACCCGGTGCTCGGGGAGGAGAAAGGCTTCGACCCCTCCCCCCTGGTGCCGCAGATCCGCGCCAGCTTCCGGCCCGATGCATTGCCCTGATCGATTGAGACACGAGGGACACAGATCCTTGCAACACCTTCCGGGCCGATGCCCTGCCCTGATCCGCAGCGAACTAGCAGGCGACAAAGAGGTCGCCCGGGCGACCTCTATTTATGGGCGGGATGCGAGTACAGTGCCGCCTGCACCTCGCCATGTTGGTCCCGACCTGGGCTCTGCGACCCCTGACAGGTCATTTTTTGTTTAGATATATCAAACGATAACTCATTATCGAATAGCAAAATTGAACAACTTTGCCGACCTTCAGGCCCTGTGCCCCCCATGTTCCCGCACCTTCTCCGGGCCGGGCCATTTTCTCCCTCATTCCCGGCCAGCCCAGAGCCATCGGAGCGTTCGATACGTTCAGGCCTTGAGCCCCACTCACTTGCGCCCACCTTTGCGCGTCACACCCAACAAAAAGCCGACCTAGGGGTCGGCTTGTGACGGGGCGTTTGGCCATGCAGGGCCGGGCACTGGCGGGCTAGATCACCACGGCGGTGCCGCTGATGCTGACCATCAGCATGCTGCCATTCTGGCCCACCACCTCGTAGTCGATGTCGATGCCCACCACGGCGTTGGCCCCCAGCGCCTGGGCACGCTCCTTGAGCTCCTCGAAGGCAATCTCCCGGGCCCGGGCCAGCTCTTTTTCGTAGGCGCCGGAGCGACCGCCGATGATGTCGCGGATGCCGGCGAACAGATCCTTGAAGATGTTGGCGCCGAGAATGGCTTCGCCCACGACGATGCCGCGGTACTCGCGAATGGTCTTGCCTTCCAGGGTGGGGGTGGTTGAGAGGATCATGAGGTCTCCTGTGAGTTGGGCTGGGTGCGCGAAGCACCGTTGCCGTCATGGTAGCAAGGTGTTGGCCAAAGCATAAGCCCGGCGTGGCCAGGGGCTTCAAGCACAGCGCCCGCCAGGTTCATCAAGGAGCCATCCATAGGGCCTGTGTCGTGCCACTTTCCCCGCACAGCGACCTTGGGCACCGGTGCTGGGGAGAGGGCTTCCGGCCACGATGAAAGCGGGACCTTGATGATGCAGACACGACTGCAGTTGCCTAGGCCCTCTGCGTCTTCGCCCTGGACGGCGGCAGGCGCTGTCAGGAGCGACTCGCGTCGGCCATAAAAAAAGGAGAGGCAAGCCTCTCCTTTTTGATGTTCGCAGCGGCAGCCGCCATGCACTCAGTGCAGCTTCATGCTCGGGCGCAGCACCCGGTTGATGCGGCCCACCAGCATGATGAGGCCGGTCTTGATGTAGCCGTGCAGGGCCACCTGGTGCATCCGGTAGAGGGAGATGTAGACGATGCGGGCGATGTAGCCCTCCACCATCATGGAGCCCCGCATCAGGTTGCCCATCAGGCTGCCCACGGTGGAGAAGCGGCTCAAGGAGACCAGGGAGCCGTGATCGTGATAGCGGTAGGGCTTCATCTCGCCGCCGTTCATCTTGGCCAGGATGTTCTTGAACGCCTGGGTCGCCATCTGGTGGGCGGACTGGGCGCGGGGCGGCACGAACTTGCCGTCCGGCTGCGGGCAGGCGGCGCAGTCACCGATGACGAAGATGTTCTCGTCCCGGGTGGTCTGCAGGGTCTCGTGGACCACCAGCTGGTTGATGCGGTTGGTTTCCAGGCCCGCGATCTCCTTCATGAAGTCCGGCGCCTTGATGCCCGCGGCCCACACCATGAGGTCTGCTTCAATCAGCTCCCCATCCTTGGTGTGCAGGCCCTCGGCGGTGGCCTCGGTGATCATGGTGGCGGTGCGCACGTCCACGCCCAGCTTCACCAGCTCCTGATGGGCGGAGCCGCTGATGCGCTCCGGCAGGGCCGGCAGGATGCGGGGGCCCGCTTCCACCAGGGTCACCTTGAGGCTGTCGGTGGTGAGGTTCTTGAAGCCGTAGGCGTAGAGCTGCTCCACCGCGTTGTAGAGCTCGGCGGAGAGCTCGACGCCGGTGGCGCCGCCGCCGACGATGGCGATCTTCACCTTGTCACCGGGCTGGTATTCGGTGGCGAACTGCAGGAAGCGGTTCATCATGCTGTTGTAGAAGCGGTGCGCCTGAGAGGGGCTGTCCAGGAAGATGCAGTGATCCTTGATGCCCTTGGTGTTGAAGTCGTTGGAGACCGAGCCGATGGCCATCACCAGAATGTCGTAAGCCACTTCCCGCTCGTTGACCACCAGGGCGCCGCTCTCGTCGTGGATGGGGGCCAGCACGATGCGTTTCTCGTCGCGCTTGATGTCGGTCAGGCTGCCGAGCTGGAATTCGAAGCCGTGGTTCTTGGCGTGGGACTGGTAGCTCAGGGCATCGATGCCCGCATCCATGGAGCCGGTGGCCACTTCGTGCAGCAGGGGCTTCCACAGGTGGGTGCGATTGCGATCCACCAGGGTGATCCTGGCCTTGTTCTTCTTGCCCAGCTTGCGGCCCAGGCTGGTCGCAAGCTCGAGACCACCGGCGCCACCGCCTACAACGACAATATTCATCATGATGATTTTCCTTGGTTCCTCAAAACGAAAGGGAGCCATTGGCTCCCTAAAACGAAATCGGTTGACGTGATGGCTCAGGCTTCTTTGAAGGCCTTCATCCGTTGCAGATGGTGCGAGATGTTCTTGAACTTATGGGTCTCGCGCTCATCCCATACGATGTCGTAATAGTTCTTCAATTCACGTTCAGTGTCCCGATTATCGCGGATTTCATCCTGAACGGAAAGGATGCACAGGCAGTTTCCTGAATTTTTATTACGAAATTCGGTTACACACTTGGTGCCGATGTCCTCGTACTCTTCCGGCCTGTCGATCTTGCCCTGCATGTTCTCTTCCGGGTGCAGGTTGGGGTTGAAGACCACCTGCTTGATACCGCACAGAAACCCGATCCGCTCGCTCCAGTAGCCACCCAGGCCCACGCCGCAGATGAGGGGTTTGGGATCGGTGCTCATGTCGAGCTGCTTCTTCACTTCCTTGAGCAGGTGGCTCATGTCGTGGCGGGGGTGAACCGTGCTGTAGTGCACGAAACGCACATCATCATCGATAAACTGCAACTGCAGCACTTTTTCATGATTGCCGGGGCTGGTGGCATCAAAGCCATGCAGATAGATGATCATGGACAAGACCTCAAAAACTGTGTCGGTTCTATCGAAACTACCCCAGCGACAGGGCCTTGCGCCACCAAAACATCCCACTTTCTTGCTTTGGATCACGCCCCTTCGGGCAACCAAACCGCGCGTCGGGGCCGCTGTGGCAGCGCCATGCCCCGGCGGGACATGGCGCAAACCGGGTCTGGCGAGGTTACCCGCCGCACTGGGCGAAGCGCGCCACCGCCGCTTCCACCAGGGCCAGGCTCCCCTGCCAGAAGGCGGGTTCGCGAATGTCCTGCCCCAAATGCCGTTCGACCAGTTCTTCGGCGCTCATGCGACCGGTGTCTCGCAGCAGGGCGCGGTAGGCCTCGGCCACCCCCGCCTCCCCTGCGGCCTGGCGGCTCATCAGCTGCTGATAGACCCCGAGGCTGAACAGATAGCCAAAGAGGTAGGGGTAGTTGTAAAAACCGAAGCCCGCGATGGAGAAGTGCGCCTTCGCGGCCCAGAACAGGGGGTGATAGCGGTCGAGGCTCTGCTCGTACCAGCGCCCCCAGGCCTCGTCGGTGAGCCCCTTGAGCCGGGCCGACGACACATAGCCCTGCTCGCGCTCGGCCACCAGGGCCCGCTCGAAGTCGAAGCGGGCCGGGATGTTGACCAGGAAGGTGGCGGCGCCATCAGCATCCGCCCAGGCGATGGCCAGACGCTCCTCGGCGCTTCGGGCCTGCTCGTAGAGGGCGCTGCGCACCAGGGTCTCGGCGAAGATGGAGGCGGTCTCCGCCAGGGTCATGGGGTAGCTGCGCTGGCTCATGGGCAAGTCGCGGATGAGCCAGTTGTGCCAGGCGTGACCGAGCTCGTGGGCCAGCGTGATGACGTTGTCCATGGTGCCCGCATAGGTGATGAAGACCCGCGGCTCCACCGGCTCGGCAAACTTGGTGCAATAGGCCCCGGTGCGCCGGTTGGGGGTGGGGGCGGCATCAATCCAGCCGCGCTCGGCCATCATGCGGGCAAAGTCCCCCATCTCGGGGTCAAAGCGCGCGAAGGCCTGGGCGATGATGTCGACCGCCTCCTCGAAGGGGATCTCCCGGCGGCTGGCGGCAGGGGGCGGCGCAAAGAGATCCTCCGGCCCCAGCACCTCGAGGCCGAGGTGACCGGCCATCAGCCCCAGGGCCCGCTGGCCCAGATGACGGGCCTGCCAGGTCTCCGCCATCAGGGTATCCAGGGTCGCCCGCTCGATGTGGCTCTGGTGGCAGGAGAGATCCAGGGCATCGAGGCGCCGGTGTTTGCCGCGCTGGCGCGAGAGCTCCAGGCGCCAGCCGTTGAGGGCGTTGAGGATGGCCGCCACCGTCTCCTGCTCCCCTTCCCAGCCGGCGCTGATGGCATCGAAGGCCTCTTTGCGCAGGGCACGATCCGGGCTGGAGAGCAGGTTGCTCGCCTCTGCCAGCCCCATCTCGCGACCCGCGATCACCAGCCTTATCTTGCCCACCAGATCGTTGTAGAGGTTGCCCCAGGCGTGCAGGCCGTCGGTGCCAAGGCCGATGACCAGCTGCTCCGCCTCCACCGGCAGCCGCTGATCCTGCAGGCGACGCTCGTGGCGCAGCCGGTACCCCTCCTCCCCGAGCAGGGGGTCGGCCATCAGCTGCTCAAACTCGGACGCAGGCAGCCCCAGCATCAGATCTTCGATGGGGGCAAGCGTCTTGAACAGATCCGCATTGAGGGCACGGGCCCGGGAGGCAACCTGCTTGGCGAGGGGATCCCGGGCGTCCTGGCTCCCCTTGCAGGCCGCCAGCACGGCGATGTTCCAGCCGATGTCGCGAATGCGGCGGACCCGCAGGCGTACCTCCCTGAGGAAGTCCTGCAAGGCGCCTGGGGTGCGAGGCACCTGGGCCAGTCCCTCGATAAAACCGCTCAGCTCGGCCAGGCTGGCGCGGGCCAGGCTCATGTCCGCCTCGAGGACACAGCTGTCGAGGGAGGGGTAGATGTGATCATTTTGCCACTGCTGTGGATAGACTCGTTGTTGCATCGAACGCTCATCGTCAGGGACGGGCCTGGCCCGTCGTGAAATCCAGGTGGCCAGAGCCACCACCTTCGCGGGCAGGCATCACACCAGCCGCTCGAGGCGCACCACCGCCTCTTCCACATAGCGCAGGCTCTCCTGCCAGAACCCGGGTTCGCGGATGTCGACCCCCAGGTGCTTCTCCACCAGCGCCTCGGCGCTCATGCGGCCGGTATCTCGCAGCAGGGCGCGATAGGCGGGCACAAACTCGCCCCCGGCCCGCGCATGCTGGGCATAGAGCCCCAGGCTGAAGAGATAGCCAAACAGATAGGGGTAGTTGTAGAACCCGGACTCGGCGATGGAGAAGTGACCCTTGCTGGCCCAGAACAGCTCGTCATACTGGCTGAGGGCGTCACCATAGCACTGCTGCTGCGCCGATTTCATCATCTCCCGCATCTGGCTCGCCCCCACATAACCCGCCTCCCGCGCCGTCACCAGGGCGCGCTCGAAGGCAAAGCGGGCGGGGATGTCGAGGAGCAGGCTCGCGGCCCGCTCCCCGTCCAGCCAGGCGATGGCCCGGCGCTGCTCCACCTTGTCGGTGGCGGCCAGCAGGGCATCGCGCACCAGGATCTCGGCAAAGAGGGAGGCGGTCTCCGCCAGCGTCTTGGGGTAGCCCCGCTGTTCGAAGGGAAGATCCCGCAGCAACCAGCTGTGCCAGGCGTGGCCGAGCTCATGGGCCAGGGTGATGACGTTGTCCATGGTCCCCTCGAAGGTGAGGAAGACCCTTGGCTCGGGCGGATCGGCATACTCGGTGCAATAGGCGCCGCTTCGCCTGTGCTCGCTCGGGGCCGCATCAATCCACCCCTTGTCGGCCATCATGCGGACAAACGCCCCCATCTCGGGATCGAAGGCGGCAAAGGCCTCCATCACCAGATTCAGCGCCTGCTCGAAGCCGAACTTGCCGTGTACGGTCTGGGGCGCCGGGGCAAAGAGATCCCAGGGGGCGAAGTCGGTGATCTGCTGGGCACAGGCCATGGCACGCAAGGCGCGGCGCCCGAGCTCCCTGTGCTCCCCGGCCGCCGCCATCAGGGTCTCCAGGGTCGCGCCCGTGATGTGTTCCTGATGGCAGGTGACCTCGAGGGCATCCAGCCTGCGCCCCTTGCCGCGCTGGCGGCCGAGCTCGTTGCGCCAGCCGTTGATGGCGTTGAGAATGGCGGCCACCGTCTCCTGCTCCGCCTCCCAGGCGCCCTGGATGGCGTGCCAGGCACTGGCGCGCCGCGCCCTGTCCGGGTGGGCGAGCAGGTTGTCCGCCTGGGCAAGCCCCATGGGCACCCCCTCCACCACCGGCAGCAGCCGCCCCACCAGGTTGTCGTAGAGATCCCCCCACCCCTGCAGACCGTCCACCGCCAACCCCTCGATGAGCTGCTCGCTCTCGAGCGAAAGCCACTGATCCTGCTGCGCCCTGTCGTGATGGATCTGGTAGGCCAGCTCGAAGAGCTCGGGGTCTTGCAGCAGGGTGCGCACCAGTGACTCGGGGGCGCGAACCCAGAACAGGTCCACCGGCTTGCTGCGCTGGGCCAGGGTCGCCTCCAGCTGCTGGCCCCGGGAGAGCAGTACCCGGGCCTCCTCGTCGCGCCCGTTCTGGCTCAGCCGGTTGTAACCATAGACCTGGCTGTTCCAGGCCAGGGTCTTCACCCCGTTGGCCTCGCGGCGGATGGCCCGCAGCAGGTGGCGCAGGGCATTGGCATCCGCAACGGGATGGGCGGGAACCGGCAGGTCCGCCAGGAGGGCGTCAAGTCGGGTAAGGGCGCGGGCAGCCTCCTGGAAGGCGGCCTCGATGGCAGGATCGTCGGGGGCGGCATAGATGTGATCATCTCGCCAAACGGGTGGTTTCATGGTTGTCCTTGTCTGTTTGCGTCCATATCGGGTCACCCCGCCTCTGCGGGCGGGTGAAACCGGATAGTACGAAGGGGGCCAGGCACTTGCCTAGCCCCCATTCGAGGCAACCAGCAGAAGAGCGGCCCCGGGTGCGACGGCCCCTGTCGGCCCTCCCCCGACAAGCGATCTATTTGGCGGGCTGAAGCTTGCTCACCAGGGTCATGGCCACCACCAGCACCAGCCCTGCCACCACGCCGGCCAGGGCGCTCAGCAGGGTGGGCGTCACCACGGCCAGTACCCCGCCGACCCCGGGCAGGGCGGCCACCGTGTCCGCCGTCCCTTCGATGAGATGATGGAGGAAGGGCCAGCCATGGACCAGAATGCCGCCGCCGACCATGAACATGGCGATGGTGCCCACCAGGGCAAGCAGGTGCATCAGACGGGGCGCCGTCACCAGCAGCCCCTGCCCCACCGTCCGGCGCACAGCGCCGCCATCGGGCTTTTGCAGCAGGTGCAGACCGATGTCGTCGAGCTTGACGATGAGCCCCACCAGGCCATAGACCCCGACGGTCATCAGCAGGGCGATGCCCGCCACCACGGCGATCTGCAGGCCCAGGCTCGACCCCTGCACGGTGCCGAGGGCGATGACGATGATCTCCGCCGAGAGGATGAAATCGGTGCGAATGGCCCCCTTCACCTTCTGGCGCTCATAGGCCGCCAGATCCTCGGGCACCGGCGCCGCCTGATGCGCCTCTTCCTCGTGGGGCAGGAACTTGTGGACCAGCTTCTCCGCCCCCTCGAAACAGAGGTAGGCCCCCCCCAGCATCAGGAGCGGGGTGATGAGCCAGGGGATGAGGGCGCTGATGGCGATGGCGGCAGGCACCAGGATGAGCTTGTTGCGAAACGACCCCTTGGCCACCGCCCACACCACCGGCAGCTCACGCTCGGCCCGCACCCCGGAGACCTGCTCTGCATTGAGGGCGAGATCGTCCCCCAGCACCCCGGCCGTCTTCTTCGCCGCCACCTTGGTCATCAGGGCGACATCATCGAGCACGCTGGCAATATCATCGAGCAGGGTCAACAAACTGGCTCCGGCCATATCTGGCATTCCTTCTATTGAGTGGGACACATCCGGGCTGCCCCGGTCAGGGTGATGAGGGGTCAGGGGATCACGGGCCCATCCGGGGATCACCCTTTGGGGCAAAAGATGGCACAGTGTAACGGGAAGCCGCCACGGCGGCAGCCCCCCATGGCAGATCCCCTGCTCCGTTTTCACTTCACGGCCACCGGCCCAAGGAGTTCCCATGCAACCCTGGCAACCTCTGCTCGATTTCTGGTTTGGCGATGACGCAGACGACGCCCCCCGTGCCGCCCGTCAGGCCCCCCTCTGGTGGGGCAAGAGCAGCGAGACCGATGCCCTGCTGGCCTCACGCTTCGGCGAACTGGCGGCCCGTGCCGCAGCGGGCGAGCTCGCCCGTTGGGAGGACGATCCCGCAGGGCGCCTGGCCCTCATCCTGCTGCTGGACCAGCTGCCGCGAAACCTTCACCGCCACACCCCCGCCGCCTTCGCCCAGGACTACAAGGCCAGGGCGCTGTGCCTCAAGGGGCTCACCCTCGGGGCCGACAAGGGGCTCTCGCCGCTGGCCCGGGTCTTCTTCTATCTGCCCCTCGAGCACGCGGAGTCCAGAGAGCAGCAGGCCAGAAGCGTCGCCCTGTTCGAGGCCCTGGCCGACGAGCAGGCCACAGGCCCGGCCCGGGACACCTTCGAAGGCTTTGCCGACTTTGCTCGCCGCCACCAGGTGATCGTCGAGCGCTTTGGCCGCTTCCCCCACCGCAACGCCATCCTGGGCAGGGCGAGCACGGAGGAAGAGGCCGCCTTCCTGCAACAGCCCGGTTCGGGGTTCTGACATAAAAAAATCCCCGCCATGGGCATGGCGGGGAGAGAACAACCGATCCGCACCTCACTGGATGCGATAGCGGGAGATCTGCTGGTGGATATTCTCCGTGGTCACGTTCAGCTCCTCTGCGGCGGCGGACGTCTCCTCCGCCGTGCTGCTGGTCTGCTGCACCACCTGGGCTATCTGCTCGACCTGGAGGGCGATGGATTCCGCCGCCGAGGTCTGCTCGCGGATGGCCAGGGTGATCTCGCCGACCTGATCCATGACGCGATGGGAGGCCTGGCGGATCTGGGTGATGATGGCCCCGCTTTCCGTCGCCATGGCCACCCCTTGCGCCACCTTCTCCTCCACCAGGACCATTCTGGCCACCGTGGCCTCGGACCCTTGCTGGATAGCCTCCACCGTCCTTGAGATCTCCTGGGTCGACTGGGCCGTCCGCTCCGCCAGCTTGCGCACCTCGTCGGCGACCACCGCAAAGCCGCGTCCCTGCTCACCGGCCCGCGCCGCCTCGATGGCGGCGTTGAGCGCCAGCAGGTTGGTCTGCCCCGCCACATCGTTGATGACGTTCACCACCCCACCGATGCGGGAGATCCCCTCCCCCAGCGCCGTCACATCGCGGGAGGCCTGACGAATGGCGTCGGCGATGTCGTTGATGGCGAGCACAGTGCGCTCTATGGTGGCCCCGCCGTCACTGGCGAGCTTGCCGGATTCATTGGTGATGCGACTGGTCTCCTGGGTGCGCTGGGAGATGTCCGTGATGCTCACGCTCATCTCCTCCACCCCGGCGGCGATAAGGCTGGTGGCGTCATTGGCCTGACTCGCCGACTCCGCCATGTGCTGGGCCGCCTGGGAGAGGGACTCTGCCGTGCTCTTGATCTGCAGGCTGCCCACCGAAAACTCGGTGAAGGTCTGCTGCAAGGTGTCCAGCAGGCGGTTGACCGCCGTCAGCGTCTGGCCGATCTCGTCCTGCTGGCTCACATTGGCCCGCAGGGTGAAGTTCAGGTCGCGCTGGATCTCGGACAGGGTCGCCATGGCCAGACGGAGGGGATTGGCGACCTGCCTGAACAGCCAGAGAAAGAGCACCAACGTGAGGGCACCCGTGCCCACCGAGATGAACAACAGGGCCTGCATGCTGCTATCGGCATTCTGCTCGCCTCGCAGCTTGACGGCGTCACCTTGCTGGATGTTGAAGTGGACGTGCTTGTCGATGGCCTGGGAAAGCTGCTCAAACAAGGGGGCAAGCTCCTTGTCGATCGCCTCTCTGGCCTCCACATTCTTGTTCTCGCGGGACAGGCGCAGGACGTCTTCGGAGGCTTTGTCGTACTGGGCAACCAGGCGCCGATCATCGGCGACGAGCTGCCTGTCCTCCTCATTGGAGATCATCCCGCTTTCATACTGGCTCAGCAGGGCGTCCATCTTGGTGTGAAGGGATGCAATGCTCTGCTCTATCTGACTCATCTTGCCGTCGTCGGTGTTGAGCACGTGCGCCTGGATAAATGAATGCAGGGCGTAGAAGTCTGTCTGTATCTCCTTGATCGTGGAAATGCTGGGGACTGTGTTGTCTGTTACATAGCTGAGATCCGCATTGGCGGAGGAGAGTCTGCTGATGCTGAACCAGCTGAGACACCCCAGGGCCAGCATGACCAGCAGGGCAATGAGTTGAAGCCGACGAGCGATATTCATGAGTGCTTACTCCATCCATAGACTCCCTGCCAGTGTAGCCGAAGCGGGCCCCGAAAATAGCGCCTAAAACATGCATTTCATTACACTTTTCAACTTCTGCTCGGCCGCATCACACCCGCCGCCCCAGCCCGGCCTTCGGGACCGCCGCGCCCCCTCTGGCAGAATGGAAAAAGGAAGGCATTCGCCTTCCTTTTTTGCCCGGGGCGGCCGCACTGGCCGCCCATGTGCCCCGTGACGGGGCGTTCGGCGGTCACGCCGCCTCGGCCAGCTCCTCCTCTTTTTTCTGGTAGGCCTGGGGGGAGAGCCCCAGCAGCTCCTGCACGGTGGAGGCCACCGTGATGGAGGAGAGCGTCCCCACCAGGATGCCGGCGAACAGGGTGAAGGAGAAGCCGTAGAGGGCGTCGCCGCCGAACAGGAGCAGGGCCCCCACGGTAAAGAGGGTGGTGCCCGAGGTGATCATGGTGCGGCTGAAGGTGGCCTTGATGGCCACGTCCGAGCACTCGTGGATCCCCATGCGGGTACGCGACCCCAGCAAGTCCCGCAACCGGTCCGAAATGACGATGCTGTCGTTGAGGGAGTAGCCTATCACCGCCATCAGGCCCGCGATGACGTTGAGGTCGAACTCGATGTCAAAGAGCGCGAGCAGCCCGATGGCAACCAGACCGTCGTGCAGCACCGACACCAGGATGCCGATGGCCTGGCGCCACTCGAAGCGCACCGCCAGGTAGGCGGAGATGGCGAGCGAGGCCACCAGCACCGCCAGCATCCCCTGCTGGAACAGCTCCGCGCCCACCTGGGGCCCGACGATGGTGGTGCGCAAGAGCTCCACCGGCAGGGCGAGTTGCTGCCCCAGCATGGTCGCCAGATCCTCCGCCGCCCAGGGCAGCTCGTGGGGGGGCAGCTTGATGAGCCACTCGCCGGGCACACCGGCGCCGTGCAGCTCCACCACCCCCGCCAGGGGCGCCGTCAGCAGGGCGTTGAGCTCATGGGCCTCCTTCAGGGTCTGGATGCGAAACTCCAGCAGGATCCCGCCGGTGAAATCGAGCCCGAGGGCGAGCCCTTTTGTCGCAAGGACGGCCACGCAGGCCAGGGTCAGCAGCACGGAGGCCCACAGCCCGATATAGCGCCAGCGGGTCAGCCCCATGGCCAGGATCATTCTCAGCATTGTTCTTCCCTCGACGTCAGGTGGTTCAGGCTTCCCGGCAGGAAGTGGTCGGTGCGCAGGTCATGCAGACTCACGGGCGCGGCGTCATGGTGATGAAGTCGGTTCATGGTCAAACCCTCAGCAGCTTGGCGCGGCTGTTGCCCCACAGGGGGTTGATGATGGCGCGGGTGCCCCAGATGCCAGTCACCATGCTGGAGATGAGCCCCAGGATCAGGGTGATGGAGAAGCCTTGCAGCGGCCCGGAGCCGATGGCATAGAGCACCACGGCGCAGATGAGGGTGGTGATGTTGGCATCGAAGATGGTGCGAAACGCCGAGCGGTAACCAAAGTCGATGGCGTTGGCAAGGCTCCCCCCCTCCCGCAGCCGATCCTTGATCCGCTCAAAAATCAGCACATGGGTGTCCACCGCCATGCCGACGGTGAGCACCAGACCGGCGATCCCCGGCAGGGTCAGCACGGCCCCCGGCAATACCGCCAGCATGCCCACCTGCATCAGCAGGTTGGCGACCAGCGCCGTGATGGCGACCCAGCCGAACTTGCGATACCAGGCCATCATGAACAGCATCATGCCCGCCATGCCGAACGCCAGGGCGGTGAAGCCCGCCTCGATGTTCTGCAGACCCAGGGTCGGGCCTATGCTGCGCTCTTCCAGGATCTTCAGCGGCGCGGTGAGGGCCCCGGCCCGCAGCAGCATGGCGAGCTCCTGGGCCTCGGGCAGGCTGCCAATCCCGGTGATGCGGAACTGGTTGCCAAGGGCGGTCTGGATGGTGGCGACGTTGATCACCTCGCTTCGGGCGCGCAGCTTGCCTTCGGCGTTGGTCTTGTACTCGGTGAAGACGGTGGCCATGGGCTTGCCCACGTGCTGGCGGCTGAACTGGTTCATCTTGCTCCCCCCCAGGGTGTCGAGCACGATGTTGACCTGGGGCTGCCCCATCTCCCCCATGTTGGCGCGGGCATCGACGATGTGCTCGCCGCTCAGCACCGGCTGGCGGGCCAGCCCCACCGCCTGGCCGCTGCGATCCGCCATGAAGAAGCGGCTGTCGGCCTTGGCTTCATAGAAGGCCAGGGACGCGGTGGCGCCGATCACCTCTTTCGCCTGCTTGGGGTTGTGCACCCCCGGCAGCTCGATGCGGATGCCGTCCTGCCCCTGACGCACCACCGAGGCCTCGACGATGCCGAGCTCGTTGATCCGCTTTTTCAGGATCGACAGGTTCTGGGTCACGGCGTTGTTCACCAGCAGGGTGCGCTCGGCGTCGCTCAACACCAGGGTCAGTGCATTGCCGGAACGGCTCAGTGTCCACTGATCCTGGCGGGTACCGGCACTCTCCTTGATGATGGAGAGCCAAGCCTCCTGCCCCGTCACGTCGGGCAGGGTGACGGCCACGCTCCCCTGGGCGGTGCGCATCACGCTGGCGCCGCGCAGGTTGGCCTCGCGAAAACGGGTGCGCAGGGTATCCACCAGGTTCTTGGTCTGGTTGTCGATGACGAAATCCACGTCCACCCCGATCAGCAACTGGGAGCCACCGCGCAGGTCCAGCCCGAGCTTGATGGGGTCGGCGCCGAGCCGGCTGATCCAGGCCGGGGCGTTGGAGTAGAACTCCAGGGTCAGGGCGGCGCTGTCCAGCCCCTGCTGCTCCAGCAACTGCTTGGCCAGTTGCTGCTCCCCCTGGCTGGCGAACACCAGCGCCATCCGGCCACCCTGGGCGATCTGCTTGAGGGGGTCGATGTGGTTCTCGGCCAGCAGGGTGCGCTGCGCGTCGCTCAGGCGCGACTGGCCGTGCAGACCGAGGGAGGGCTGCTCACCGAAGAAGGTGGGCAGGGAATAGAACGCGAACGTGACCAGCATCAGCAGCAACAGGGCGTACTGCCACAGGCTCATGCGGTTCAACACGGTATGACTCTTTTTTCTCATGAAATCGGCCTCTGTCAGGCGATGGCAAGGGGCGACACCGGGGTCGCACCGTGCAAAAAAATGAAACAAGACAGCCTAGCCGTTCACTAAAAGTGAACAGCAACAGAGAGAAGATGAGGCAACAGGTGGCAAGCTGACCCCATCGGGGTCAGGCAAGGAAACTCTGGGCGAAGCGGTACTGCAGATGCCGGCGCTGCAGGCGGCGCCTGTGAATGCCGGCGAAGTGATCGCGAAAGCTCGTCCCCGGGTAGAAGAGGGCGGCATAGAACAGTAGGCCGCACAGCAGCAGCAGGATCGCCTGCTGGGACCAGCTCATCACCAGCTCGTAGACCACGCTGCCGGGCTGATGATCGCGGCTCAGGGAGTGCTCGAGGCGCAGCAGGTGATTCTGGTGGGAGCCGACGAACTTGACGATGCCATCGTCACTGCCGCTGACGCCGTGGGCCACCGGGCTTGCGTCGGCAGGTGCCGCCCCCTCCGCCAGCGAGTGGGCCTGCTGGGCCGAGGGCTGGAACGCGGGTACCTTGACCCCCTCCACCGAGAGGGTAGAGAACAACAGTGCGAGGGTGATGAGCAGGGTCATCGCCGCCAGTTTCACGTTGTCGGTCAGGTTCAAAAGTTAATTCCCACACAATAGAAAGGGCAAGCTACCACAGCCTGCCCCACAAGAACAAGGGCGGCAGGCCCGGGGCCCGCCGCCCTTGTGTTGTCTCACCGCGTCCTCAGCGGCTGCGGGTCATGCCCTCGAAGTCCTCGGCATAGTCCTTGAGCAGGGTGTAGAGGTGGGCCCGCTGGGAGAGATCCATAGAGTGGCTGAGATCGCTCAGCCACTGGATGGTGCGCTGGCGGGACTGGTCCGTGTAGCCGGTGAAGCGGCCATCCATCAGGCCGTCCCCCTGCTGGAGCAAGCGGGTCAGCTCCTGGCCGAAATCCGGACTCTGGCGCTGTTTCATCAGCCGATCAAGCTCCTTGGTCCAGGCCTCCTGAAAGTCGAGCCAGGGGGCCATCATCTCGTATTGCCACTCGGCCCACTGCGTGATGAGAGGCTCCTGGGCCGGCTTCACCTTGCCAATCCAGAACACCAGGCGCTCGTTCATCTTCTCCCGAAATCCCTTGATCATCTCGGCCTTCGACTGGGTGGCAAAATCGTGCTGACGCTCCTGCTGGCGCTTCACCCGATCGGCCATGAAGCGAGCCACCTGCTCGTCGGTCAGGGTCTTGGCGAGGCGCACCGTGCGGGGAATGGCGTTCTCCAGGGTGCGGGTCAGGCTCGCCTGGGTTCTGTCCAGATGCAGGGTCACCTGGGCCGGGCTCATGGGGCTGGCCACCGCCTTGGCCAGGGCATCGAGATCCCGGGCATAGATGGGCAGCTCATGCTGCCGGTGCCAGGCCATCAGCCCCTTCACCTCCTGGTCCAGCAGCTTCTTCTGGCTGCGGTCCAGGGAGAAGTAGTCGTCCAGTTGCCAGACGATGGCCGAGTCGAGCCAGTAGTAGATCACCCGGGTGGCGCAACCCGTCAGCAGCAGGCAGAGCAGCAGCAGGCTCCAGCTACGCGGTTGACGCCATGAGAATGTGGTCACCATGCATGCCTCCCATTCATTGAATACACGCGTCGCGCGGGCCGTTGCCGGGCATCACTCCAGGCGCTGGCGGTTGATGTCGATCAGGGCCTGATACTCGGGCCCGGGTTGCTGTTCGGCCATCAGCAGCGCCCACAGCAGGCCGATGTAATCGACCCAGGGCAGGAAGGCATCGGCCTGGAATCCCCGGGGCCCCAGCCCCGTCACTGCCCCGTCCATGGCTTCAAGATAGCAGCTCTCCAACTGGCACCGCTGCTCTTCGCTCCAGCCGTGGGTGCGCTGAATGCTGGCGGCCTCGAACCCCGGATGGCCGGCGGCGCCGTACTCCCAGTCGATGACCCAGGGCCGCGACCCCAACAAGTTAGCCGGATTGAGATCGTGATGGCAAGGGAGCCAGCAGTCGTCCGGCTCCCGGCTCGCGAGCAGGGCCCGCTCCAGGGCGGGCAGCCAGGGAGGGATATGGGTCAGACGCTGCCGATAACCGCCGCTGTGGGCCCGCACCGCCATCACCACGGTCGGCACCGGCAGGCGGTGCAGCCGCACCAGCACATCCGCCATCAGGCGGGGTTGCGCGGCGAGAGGCGGCGCCTGCTCGGCCCAGTTGGGTTCGTCGCACCACGCCAGCAGCATCAGGCCGGTGGCGGGATCGCCGTGATGACAGGGCAACGCCAGCCCCTGCCCCACCGCCCCCTGGTAGAGCTGCCACTCGGTGGCCCGGTCGATGCCAAGGCGCACCGGATCCGGATGACCGCGGCGCAGGAAGGCCTGCTCGCCAGTGGGGAGGCAGAGCCGGTAGTTGCCGTTGGTCAGGCCCTGGCCAAGCGGCTCAAGGCGCCCCTGATCCCAGGGCGCCGGCAGGCTGGCGAGGAGCGCCAGCTCCGCCAGATCCCCCTGCCCCCGCGGGTCCTCACCAGCCAAAGGTGGACTTCTTGGCCTGTTTGCGGATCTCTTTCTGATCGGCCCACAGCAGTTCGCCGTTCTCCACATCCATCAGGTTCATGGTCATCTGGTAGTAGACGTCCTTCACCTTGCCGTTGTCCTTGACGATGCTGGCGAGGTTGCCATAGACCATGTAGCGGGCACCGGTCTGCTTGCCGAGCCGCACCATGGTGGCGGGATCCACCATGCCGCTGCCCTGCTGGTATTCGAGCTGCTGCTTGACCGCCGCCACCTTGCTCATGTCCACGAAGCGGAACTTGCCCGAGCGCAGCAGCTTGGTGCGGATAGTGTCGGTGATGGCCTCGGTGTCGATGTGCTCCGAGGTCTTGTTGCGGATGGAGTCCATGAACATCACCGGGCGGCCCCCGGCGGTGATCTCGCTGGTGGCCGGGGACGCCAGCATGGAATCCGCCATCTTGTCGGCGATGGCCTGCAAGTCGGAGGAGCCGTAATCGACGGTCACCGTCTCGGTCTCGGTGGGATCGCCATAGCTGACGGTGGTGCTGGAGCAGCCGCCCAGCAGCAGGGCGCCGGTCAGGATCAGCAGGGCATGATTCATTTTCATCAGTAGGATTCCTCCATCACTTCGCGAACGTAAATCCGGTAACCCCGTGCAGCCGGGCTCGGCGCCAGGGCGGACAGGGTACGGGTCTGGTAGCCATGCAACTTGAGGGGGGTCCAGCCGCGGCCATCGCTGGCCACCTCCTGCCCCGCGTCGTCATACCAGTAGAAGAGATATTGCAGCGTGTTGTCACCACGCTGGGTGCTGGCCGCCGCCACGTTGACCTGCAACAGGCCGTTCTGCTGGCGCCGGCTGAGTTCGGTCAGGGTGACGTTGACGTTTTGATGCTGCTCGGCCACCGCCGCCGCACCGGCCGCGCCATAGAGCGCCACGCCGGAAGTATTGGTGGCACAGCCCGTCAGCAGCAGAACCAGGCCCAGGGCCAACCCTTGTGCTTTCATCTTGTTCTCCTTGCCGGTGGCCGTCGGCCTGACCGGTCATTCATCTGAGTTGCCATATCCGGTTCCCCCTAGAGGGGCATCACCCGGGTCGTGAGCCCGCTCCCCAGGCGCTGTACCCACACCAGGGTGGTGCGCCCGGCGTGGACGCTGAGTGGCAGGGTGCGCATGGCGCTGCCCGCCCCCAGGGTCAGGGTGACGTTCCCGGCCGGGACCATCCCCTGCCAGCTCGAGGCCTTGGCGGGCAGCGTCAGCCAGCTGCGGGTATCCGCCCGCTCCGAGAGGGTGTTGAAGATCCCCACCAGGATGTTGCCCACATTCCCTCCTTCCTTAGCGGCAGTGCGCCGCACCTGCTCCTTGGCCACCAGCCGCAGGGCCTGCCGGGTCAGCATGCCGGGCAGCCGCTCCTGCAGATCCTTGGCCGCCAGCGCCTCCAGCCTCACCAGCTCGCTGGTCTGCGCCACCCCCTTGCCCACCGACAGGGTGAGCGGGGCGCCGTCGCTGGCCCGATTGTCGTAATAGGGCACCGCCACGGTAAAGGTACGAAAATCGCCGCTGGAGGTGGAGATGGGCAGCGGCAGGAAGAGCTCCCGGCGCGCCGGGATCAGGCCATCTTCAAACAGCACCACCAGCTGGCCCTGATCCTTGGCCAAGGGCGGCGCCTTGCGGCCCATCCGTTGCTCGGTCTCCTTGAGCTCCTCGGGAGAGCCGCGAAGCCGGGCCAGGCGCAGCAGGGCATCCTGCAGGCTCTGGTTGTCCGGCGCTATCTGGTAGCCGCGCTGGTAATCGACCCAGGCGTCGTTGAGATCCCCGGCCGCCTCGTAGAGCACGCCGGAGAAATAGAAGGTGTAGGCGTTCTGGAAACCGTTTTCCACCTGGCCTATCAGGCGATCGAGCTCGGGGGCGCCGCGCGACATCAGCTGGCGCATCTCCCCGGCTTCGTCCTCCCGATCCACCTCCTGCGCGGCCTTGCGCACCTCGTCGGCCCGCCGTTTAAGGGCCTGCTCCTGCACCTGATTGGCACGGCGCACCTCTACCAGGGCGCCGTCGGCATCTCCGCGCTGTAAGTAGTTGAGCGCCAGATAGTGGTGCAGCATGGTGCGCTCGTAATCGGGCGCCTGGTAAGCCAGGGTCTGATCGTTGGTGAGCAGGCTGCCCGCCTGGGCCAGTCCCTGGCTCAGGCGGTACTCGGCCTGATTGTCTTCCCACGCAAGCCGGCTGTCGGCGGCGGCAAAGGCCTGCTTGCTGGGGCCGTCCTGACCCGCCAGCCAGGCGATGCGCCCCTTCTCCAGCTGGTCGAGCACGAAGGTGTCGTCCCCCGGGGTCGATTCGCGCACCTCGGGCAGGGCCTCGGCGGCATGGCCCAGCAGCAGCTGGTTGCGCAAGGGCACCATCTGATCCGAGTAGGAGACGAACATGTCTTTCCACTGGGAGGCACAGCCCCCCAGCAGCAGACCGGCCAACAGCAAGCCGGTCGACGTGACGAGGCGCATCACAGGCTCAGCAGGGGTCCCAGGGGCTCGCCACCGACCAGGTGCAGGTGGATGTGATAGACCTCCTGCCCGCCGTGGCGGTTGCAGTTCATGATGAGGCGGTAGCCGTCCTCGGCGATGCCCGCGTCGCTGGCGAGCTTGCGGGCCACGGTGAACATCCGGCCCAACGCCAGCTCGTGATCCGGCTCCACGTCATTGACGGTGGGGATGAGCACGTTGGGAATAATCAGGATATGGGTCTTGGCCTTGGGCTGGATGTCGCGAAACGCGGTCACCAGATCGTCTTGATAAAGGATGTCGGCGGGGATCTCCTTGCGGATGATTTTGCTGAAAATGGTTTCTTGCGCCATGGGTAACTCCTTTATAGGAAAAAGAAAATTCAATACAAAGCTCAAGCGGCTCCCAAACAGGCCGCCGCAACGCGCCAAGTGTGACACAAGCCGACATTTGGCACAGCCGTTGTCCCAATCGCTTCAGTTATTGTGAAGAATACCGATAGCGAGGAGACGTCCCGCGAACCACAACGGCATCCCCCTCGGGGCATGCAGGGTATCAAAGGGACGGGGTACTCAGGCAAGGGACTTTTGCACAGACAGCGGGACAATAATGAAACAAACAATGTCAGACCTCTCGATCTTACAGAGAGTCTATCTGGGCTTTGCCATCCTGGTCGCCGTCATGGTCGCCAGTGCGGTACTAACCTTTCGCGGCCAGAGCGAACTCAGCGGCGCCCTGGATCAGGTGACCCAGGAGTCCATGCCGCTGGTACTCGCCAGCAGCCAGACCCAGATAAGCCTGCTCAGCGCCAACAAATGGCTCACCGACGTGCTGACCGAGCAGGATCTCAAGCAACTGCCGGCGGAAGTGGCCGAGTTGCAACAGGCCAAGGGCCAGGTCGACAAGATGGTCGCCAGCCTCAAACAGCAGGTGGCGGTTCATCCCCAGTTGCAGGCGGACATGACTGCCCTCGTCAAGCTGGTGGATGACTACCTGCAACTGACCCAGACCCTGCCCGGCGAACACGAGGCCCTGCTCACCCGGCTGCACAAGGTCAATCAGGCCAAGGGCCAGTTCCAGGTCAGCCTGCCCCAGTTCAAGAAGAACCTGGGGGACATGATGGTCACCATCGACGACAGCTTCATCAAGATGCTCTCCGAGACCCTGACCACCAAGCTATCCGCCATCGAGCTCTCCACCATGGATGCCCTCAACCAGAGCATCCCCGCCCCCATCGAGGCGGCGCTCAAGCGCAACAAGATGCAGATCGAGGGCTTCAACAGCACCATCAAGGATCTCCAGGGGGAGCTCAAGGACTTCGACAACAACATGGGCCACTACGTCCATGGCTTCGTGCGCGACACCACGGGCAATGACGGCGTGCTCTCCCAATACCTGGCCCTGATGAAGCAGCAGCAGGCCATGCGCGAGCAGAGCAAGCAGGCTAGCCAGCTCATCCTCAGCATCCAGAACAAGCTGGAGGGGATCACCGCCCAGAGCCAGCAGCTGATGAACGCCAGCATCCAGGCCTCCGATCGGGTGCAGACCCAGAGTACCCTGACCCAGGGGATCAGCATCGCCATCGCCATCTTCGTCGCCATCCTGGTGGCCTTCACCCTGGGCAAGGCCATCCGCCGCCCCCTGAAAGAGCTGCTGCGGGTGCTGACCGAGGTGACCCAGGGTGACATGACCCAGCGCGTCGGCTTCAAGAGCCAGAACGAATTCGGCCAGCTCGCCAGCCAGATCAACCTGCTGATCCACCAGATGGGGGATGTGCTCAAGCAGCTCTCCCAGGCTTCGACCCAGCTCAACAGCGCCGCCCACGACAACCGCCACACCACCGAATCGGTGCGGGCGGATCTGGAGAAACAGCGTCAGGAGACCGCCTCGGTCGCCGCCGCCATGACCCAGATGGAGGCCTCGGTGCGGGAGGTGGCCCAGGCCGCCAACCAGACCCTGGAGCGGGTGCAGGATGTGGAGAAAGCCTCCGAGATGGGGCGCAAAGTGATGGCAGGCAACATCACCACCACCCACCAGCTCGCGGGCAAGCTGCAGCAGACCGGCAAGGTGATTGGCGACGTGAGCGCCATGAGCGGCCAGATTGGCAACATCCTCGACGTCATCCGCGGCATCGCCGAGCAGACCAACCTGCTGGCCCTCAACGCCGCCATCGAGGCGGCCCGCGCCGGCGAGCAGGGACGCGGGTTTGCGGTAGTGGCCGACGAGGTGCGCAACCTGGCTGGCCGCACCGCCCAGTCCACCAGCGAAATCCAGACCATGATCGAGAACCTGCAGCAAGGCGTCGCCCGGGCAGTCAACGTGATGCAGGAGTGCTCCCGCGAGATGGACAGTTGCGTGGATCAGAGCTCCCAGGCCAACAACGCCATGGAAGAGGTACAGGGCATCGTGGTGCTCATCAGCGACATGTCCAGCCAGATAGCCTCCGCCGCCGAGCAGCAGCAGGCCACCAGCGCCGACATCGCCACCAACCTCAACCGCATCTCCGACATCTCGGATCTCAACTATCAGGGCATAGAGCGGGTCGCCGAGACCAGCCAGCAGCTCGACTCCCTTGCCGAGCAGCAGGAGGGGCTGGTCCAGCGCTTCCGCCTCAGTGCCTGATGGCCACGACCCGATACGACAAGGCCCCGCATTGGCGGGGCCTTTTCATGGCAGCGAAGAACCTGGCTCAGGCGTAGGCGATGGCGCCCTTGCCGACCCCTTCATAGGCGACAATCTTGACGAACTTGTCCCCTACCTGCTTCTTCACCTCGCGGGCGATGTAGTGGGCCAGCAGCTCGATGGTAGTGTCGGTGTCGATCATCTCCACCTCCACCGCCGGCATGGCGAGCTGGAACAGCCCCTGGGGCGCCACGTACTTGAAGCCGATGTAGTGAGCGTCCCCTTCTTTCAGTGACGCCTCGGCCCGCTCGCTCAGGGCGAGTTCGCCAAGGACCACTCTGTCCTCTTCGGTGCCCAGGTAGATGTCGGCCCAGCGCTCGGCCCAGTTGAACTCCAGCTCCTCGTCACGCTCTCCATCCACCAGGATCTCGACGGGAGAGCGGTGGCCGTGGGCGATGCGCTGGCAGTTGCCGTCGTGCTTCTTGAGGCCGTGGCTGTAGTGGTAGAAGGCGCCCTCGATGCGCTCCTGGCGCAACGTCAGGGAGAGATCCTTGATGTTGCCCGGCAGACGCTTGGCCAGTACCCCCAGCAGATAGCGGGTCACCGACTCTTTATCCACCTGGGGGGCGGGAATGAAGGCAAAGCCCTGGGCCGGGCAGCGCAGGTGGATGGCGCGACCCGGACGCAGCAGATCCACGGTGCTCTCGTCGTTGTCCAGCGCGTTGACATGGACCAGGGGACATTCCGTCGGCACCAGCAGCTTGTGATCCACCTCTTCATCGATGATCGACTTGATGAGCTTCTTCACCCGACCGAAGTCCAGCAACATGCTCATCTCGTTGAGCTCGCCACTCATCTCGATGTCCACCAGCCAGCTCTCGCCCACCATGCCGCGGCGCTCGCATAAATAGCTGGAATCGATCACAGTCAAATCTCTAACAAATAACTTCATTACTCAGGCCTTGCTACAGAGAAAGTGCAGTTTGCGATATTATGACCCCGGATTATCGGCAAAGGAACTGGAACCCCCCATGAACAAATTGCTTATCAAGAATGCCACCCTGGTCAACGAAGGCCGCATCTATGCCTCCGACGTCCTGATCGAGGGTGAGCGGATCGCCCGCGTCGCCCCGGACATCAGTGCCCCCGATGCCGTGGTGATCGATGCAACGGGCCGTCATCTCATCCCCGGGATGATCGATGATCAGGTCCACTTCCGGGAGCCCGGCCTGACCCACAAGGGAACCATCGCCAGTGAATCCCGGGCCGCCGTGGCCGGTGGCACCACCAGCTTCATGGAAATGCCCAACGTCAATCCCCAGACCACCACCATCGACGCCCTCGAAGCCAAATACCAGATCGCCGCCAACTCCGCCGCCGCCAACTACAGCTTCTACCTGGGTGCCACCAACGACAACCTGGAAGAGATCAAGAAACTCGATCCCAAGCAGTCCTGCGGCATCAAGATCTTCATGGGGGCCTCCACCGGCAACATGCTGGTGGACAACCAGGAGACCCTGGCAGCCATCTTCCGCGAGAGCCCGGTAATGATCGTCACCCACTGCGAGGACACCCCGTCCATCAAGGTGCTGGAAGACGAAGCTCGCGCCAAGTGGGGCGAAGACGTGCCCATGCGCGAGCACGGCCGCATCCGCAGCGCGGACGCCTGCTACAAATCCTCCAGCATGGCGGTCTCCCTGGCCAAGCAGTACGGCGCCAAGCTGCACGTGCTGCACCTGACCACGGCGAAAGAGCTCTCGCTCTTTACCGCCACCCCGGATCTGAAGGATCTCAAGGACAAGAACATCACCGCCGAAGTGTGCGTACACCACCTCTTCTTCAACGAGGCGGACTACGACACCCTGGGCAGCCAGATCAAGTGCAACCCGGCGGTGAAGAGCGCTGCCGACCAGCACGCCCTGCTGGATGCGGTACGCAACGACGTGCTCGACATCATCGCCACCGACCACGCCCCGCACACCTGGGAAGAGAAGCAGAACAGCTACTTCAAGGCGCCGTCCGGCGTGCCCCTGGTGCAGCACTCCCTGCAGGCGCTGCTGGAGCTCTACCACAACGGGGTCTTCAGCCTGGAAACCATCGTCAAGAAGACCTCCCACGCGGTGGCCGAGCGCTTCCAGGTGCAGGATCGCGGCTACATCCGGGAAGGCTACTTCGCCGACCTGGTGCTGCTGGATCTCGGCAAGCCCTACGTGGTCACCGACAGCAACCTGCTCTACCTGTGCGGCTGGTCCCCGTTCAACGGCTACCGCTTCCAGAGCACCATCGAGATGACCCTGGTGAACGGACAAATAGCCTGGCAGAACGGCCAAGTCACCGACAAGGTATTGGGCAAGCGACTCACCTTCAACCGCTGATCTGGATGATGACCGCTTCCAGCGCGCCCTGCTTGAGATGACCCTGGTCAACGGGCAAATAGCCTGGCAGAACGGCCAAGTCACCGACAAGGTATTGGGCAAGCGTCTCACCTTCAACCGCTGATCTCGGCTTGAGAGCATCACGCCAAACGGCCACCTCCGGGTGGCCGTTTTTCCTGCAAGACAGCGGTGAGGTGCCGACAAAATGCACCACTGGTCGCACTTTGATCCGAAGTTGCTCGCAAAGCAGGCAAACGATCTCGAACCTGAATTTCCCCTGTTGACAGGGTCGGGGCATCTCCATAAACTCCCTCCCCGTCAGCCGAGCTGACTCCGTCGGTGTGTAGCGCAGCCAGGTAGCGCATCTGCATGGGGTGTAGAGGGTCGGAGGTTCGAATCCTCTCACACCGACCAAATTCCCCGAGAAAGGCCTTGTCAGACGACAAGGCCTTTTCTTTTATGGTCTTCCACCGCGATTGTCTCTCCGATCCCTTTGTGCTGTAGTAAAACCCCCTTTGCCAAGCGGCCCGCATCATGTTGCCTTCCCTTCGTACTTTCTGCACCCTTGCCCTCAGCGCCCTGCTGGTCGGCCAGCTCGCGGGCTGCGCCACCGCCTATGACAGTGAAAAATCGTTCTGGAATGGCCAGACCGGTTTTTCACAGACCCAGCTTGGCCCGGCCCGCTGGCAACTGGAGTTTGTGGGAAACGATCTGGTGGACAGGGAAACGGCGCGCAAATACGTGCTCAAGCGGGCCGGTGAGGTGGCACTGGCAAAGGGATACCCCTGGATTCGGGTCGAGACGCTGACCCTGTCGCGGGATGCCGTCAGGGTCACCCCGACCCGCCCCCAATTCGGGTTCGACGAGTACGAGCCAGACACCTTCATGGACGACATGCAGGTGGAACATCGCACCTCGGCCCTGCTCGTCTTCACCCTGGAGGCCAGCCCCCGGGACGCACAGAGCATGGAAGCCGTTTATCTCGCAAAAATTAAAATAAACAGCGATTAATACAAATAAATCACAAGATGCATATCAAATGCAGCTAACAACAGCGCAAAACTCCGAAACAAGTCACTGGATTTCCCCTTCGCGATTAGGCATGCTCCAGCACACCGGCTGTCTGGATTCCACCGCCCGGATCACAAAAAAAAGGACTGAGGCGGCCCCTCGCCGCCTGCACAGGCATTGCACCTATCGAAACCGGAACTCCCCCATGAAAATGAACAAGTTGACCGTTGCCATCCTCATTGCGATGTTGCTTGGCATCGTGACCGGGCAGGGTTATCGCCTGCTCGCGCCCGCACAGGCCGCAGGCTTTGCCGATGACATCACCCTGCTGACCGACATCTTCCTGCGCCTCATCAAGATGATCATCGCCCCCCTGGTGTTCACCACGCTCGTGGTCGGTATCGCCAAGATGGGCGACACCCGCACCGTGGGCCGCATCGGCGTCAAGACCCTGGGCTGGTTCATGCTCGCCTCCCTGATGTCCCTGACCCTGGGGCTGGTCATGGTCCACCTGATGCAACCTGGGGTGGGGCTCTCCCTCTCCCTGCCCGATGACGGCGCCAGCTCCGGCGTGGCTGCCACTGCCATCTCCCTCAAGGATTTCGTGACCCACGCCATCCCGAAAAGCGTGGTCGAGGCGATGGCCACCAACGAGATCCTGCAGATCGTGGTCTTCTCCCTCTTCTTCGGGCTGGCCGCCGCCGCCCTGGGGGACGACGCCAAGCCCGTGGTCAAACTGATGGCCAGCGGCGCCGAGATCATGCTCAAGGTGACCGGCTACGTGATGAACTTCGCCCCGTTCGCGGTGTTTGGCGCCATCGCCGCCATGGTCGCCAAGGAGGGGCTCGGCATCCTCGCCACCTATGGCACCTTCATGGCCCAGTTCTATCTGGCGCTCGGCTGCCTCTGGCTGCTGCTCATCGCCATGGGCAGCCTCTTCATCCGCCGCCGCATCCTGACCCTGCTCGCCCTCATCCGCGAGCCCATCCTGCTGGCCTTCTCCACCGCCAGCTCCGAGGCCGCCTACCCCAAGACCCTGGACAGGCTGGAGAAATTTGGCTGTGACAAGCGCATCGCCAGCTTCGTGCTCCCCATGGGCTACTCCTTCAACCTGGACGGCTCCATGATGTACTGCACCTTCGCGGTGATGTTCATCGCCCAGGCCTATGGCATCGAGCTCTCCACGGCCCAGCAGATCACCATGCTGCTGCTGCTGATGGTTACTTCCAAGGGAATGGCCGGGGTGCCCCGCGCCTCCCTGGTGGTGATTGCCGCCACCCTCAACCAGTTCCACATCCCGGAAGCGGGCATCCTGCTGCTGCTCGGTATCGACCACTTCCTCGACATGGGGCGCTCCGCCACCAACGTGCTGGGCAACGCCATCGCCGCGAGCGTGGTGGCCAAGAGCGAGGACAGCCTGGGGGAGACCGCCCCCCTCGGCGAGGTGGACACCGCCAAGGCGTGATCCCCTGACCCCCATGGCAACGGCCCGCCTATGCGGGCCGTTGCCATATGCCTGATGGGGCACACCGCGCCTCAGCACCAGCACCTGACCTGCCGGCAATAGTCGTCATAGGCATCGCCGAATTGTCGCCGCAGCGCCTGCTCCTCCGCCAGGATCTGGAAGCGGGTAAGCCAGCCCCAGAGCAGCAGCGGCCCGAGCCACACTGCCATGCCTCCCAGATAGCACGCCAGCGCCAGGGTCCAGCAGAGCAGCCCCAGGTACATGGGATTGCGGCTGATGCGATAGACGCCCCGGGTCACCAGTACCCGGCTGCTCTCCAGCCGCTGGGGGTGCACAGTGGTGCGCTGCTGCCAGAAATGCAGAAGCGCACCGCCCCCCAGCAGGGCTCCCGCCAGCCACAGCGTGGCGACCAGCACCAGCCACATGGCGAGCACGATAACGACGAACAGCAGCAACGGTGGAATCCGCAACGTCAGCTTCATATTTTCTTCCTGCAACACGTGCCACGATTGACGCCGTTGAGATACACTCCCAGAGTCGGCATCTGGATAAAAAGTGAAATATATCATTAGCATAGCAACATGCTATGACCAGCCATGCCGCAGCTCGCCTCAGCGATGAGCCCAGCCTCAACTCAAGACAATAAGAAAGGACTTGCCCCATGCACAAGAAAACACTGCTCGCGACCCTGATCTTTGGCCTGCTGGCCGGCCAGGCGGTCGCCGCCCCCTATCTGCCGCTCGCCGACGACCACCGCAACGGTCAGGAACAGACCGCCGCCAACGCCTGGCTGGAAGTGGATCTCGGCGCCTTCGAGCACAACATCCAGACCCTGAAGAATCGCCTCGGTGACAAGGGCCCGCAGATCTGCGCCATCATGAAGGCGGACGCCTACGGTCACGGCATCGACCTGCTGGTCCCTTCCGTGGTCAAGGCAGGCATCCCCTGCATCGGCATCGCCAGCAACGAAGAAGCACGTGTTGCTCGCGAGAAGGGCTTCGAAGGTCGCCTGATGCGGGTGCGTGCCGCCACCCCGGATGAAGTGGAGCAGGCCCTGCCCTACAAGCTGGAGGAGCTCATCGGCAGCCTGGAGAGCGCCAAGGGGATCGCCGGCATCGCCCAGCGCCATCACACCAACATCCCGGTGCACATCGGCCTGAACTCCGCCGGCATGAGCCGCAACGGCATCGATCTGCGCCAGGACGATGCCAAGGCCGATGCCCTGACCATGCTCAAGCTCAAGGGGATCACCCCGGTCGGCATCATGACCCACTTCCCGGTGGAGGAGAAAGAGGACGTCAAGCTGGGGCTGGCCCAGTTCAAGCTGGACTACCAGTGGCTTATCGACGCCGGCAAGCTGGATCGCAGCAAGCTCACCATCCACGCCGCCAACTCCTTCGCCACCCTGGAAGTGCCGGAAGCCTACTTTGACATGGTGCGCCCGGGCGGCATCATCTATGGCGACACCATTCCCTCCTACACCGAGTACAAGAAGGTGATGGCGTTCAAGACCCAGGTCGCCTCCGTCAACCACTACCCGGCGGGCAACACCGTCGGCTATGACCGCACCTTCACCCTCAAGCGCGACTCCCTGCTGGCCAACCTGCCGATGGGCTACTCCGACGGCTACCGCCGCGCCATGAGCAACAAGGCCTATGTGCTGATCCATGGCCAGAAGGCCCCCGTCGTGGGCAAGACCTCCATGAACACCACCATGGTGGACGTCACCGACATCAAGGGGATCAAACCCGGTGACGAGGTTGTCCTGTTCGGACGCCAGGGTGATGCCGAGGTGAAACAATCCGATCTGGAGGAGTACAACGGTGCCCTCTTGGCGGACATGTACACCGTCTGGGGCTACACCAACCCCAAGAAGATCAAGCGCTAAGCAAATTGCTGACATGAAAAAGGGCTCCCGAGGGAGCCCTTTTTACTGCGCCGTTCATGCCGCCTTTTTGCGGGTCATCAGCAGACTCAGCCCCATGGAGGCCAGCAGGATCAGCGCCACCACGCCAAGGGCGATGCCGGTCGGTATCTTGAAGATATCGAGCAGCAACATCTTGACCCCGATGAACATCAGGATCAGCGCCAGGCCGTATTTGAGCAGGGCGAAGCGATCGGCCACCCCGGCCAGCAGGAAGTACATGGCGCGCAGCCCCATGATGGCGAAGATGTTGGAGGTGAGCACGATGAAGGGATCCGTGGTCACCGCGAAGATGGCCGGGATACTGTCCACCGCGAAGATGAGGTCGCTCACCTCCACCAGCACCAGGATGAGCAGCAGCGGGGTCGCGTAGCGCACACCGTCACGCCAGACGAAGAACTTCTCCCCCTCCAGCGTCTCGGTCACCTTGAAGCGACGACGCATCCAGCCGAGCAGGGCATTGTTCTCGAGATCCGGCTCCTTGTCGGCCGCCCACAGCATCTTGGCACCGGTCAGCAGCAGGAAGGCCCCGAACAGGTAGAGGATCCAGTGGAACTGCTCGATGAGCCAGCTGCCCGCGAACACCATGCCGGCGCGCATCACGATGGCCCCCAGCACCCCGTAGAGCAGGACCCGGCGCTGCAGCTCCGCCGGGATGGCGAAGTAGCCGAACAGCATCAACCAGACGAAGACGTTGTCCACCGCCAGTGCCTTTTCGATGAGGTAGCCGGTGAGAAACTCCAGCCCCTTCTGGTTCGCGATCTCGCGCCCGGCACTGTGATCCAGCCAGAGCCAGATGGCCAGGTTGAACAGGAGCGCCACGCTGACCCAGATGAGAGACCAGATGCCCGCCTCTTTCAGGGACACCTTGTGCGCCTTGCCGCCACCGACAAAGCGGATATCAATCCACAACAGGACCAGCACTATGCTGAAGAAACCGGTCCACATCCACCATTCACCCATTTTCACGTCTCCCAAAACGACAAAACCCACGGCCGGGAGGCAGTGGGTTCGCGTTTGGAGCAGATACACCTTGCCTCTCGGCAAGGTCTCACTTACAGCCGATTGACATCGACTGCCCGGCTGCCGGGTGCACTGCAGGATATGGGTGCACCGTAATGACGACAAACCGGCGAGAAGTTACTCCCCTTGTGCGGCGGATAGTAGCAGCGACAACCGCTGGCGCCAAGAGGCATCTTATCCCCCATGCAATAAAAAGGGCGCCAGCACGCGCCCTTCTCGATACGGTTCTCCTTAAAACCTGTTTACGAGCTGTCGCGAGAGGTCGTCAGCAAGGTAAAGAGCAGCGCAGGAACCGGAATGTATATGAATACATGAGCACTCTTTGTTACAAACAAGCGAGCAGCGCATGAGCCTTGATCACGGCCTCGCAGCAAGATCGTTAACAGGTTCTCAGAGCGGATCCACCTTGAGACAGGAAACCGCGTGGTCGAAGTTGCCCTCGAGCTGGGGCCGGGTCTTGGCGCACTCCGGACCTGCCACCGGGCAGCGGGTACGGAACACGCAACCGGAGGGCGGATTCATGGGGGATGGCAGGTCCCCTTCCAGGATCTGGATGGTCTTGCTGCGCTCCACGTCCGGATCCGGGATGGGCACTGCCGACATCAGCGCCTTGGTATAGGGGTGCAAGGGGTTCGCGAAGATCTCCTTGCCGGTGCCGAGTTCCACCGCGTTGCCCAGGTACATCACCAGCACCCGATCCGAGATGTGCTTCACCACGGAGAGGTCGTGGGCGATGAAGATGAGGGAGAGCCCCATCTCCTTTTGCAGGGATTTCAGCAGGTTCACCACCTGAGCCTGGATGGAGACATCCAGCGCCGAGACCGGCTCGTCACAGATGATCATCTTGGGCTCGAGGATGAGCGCCCGGGCGATGCCGATGCGCTGGCACTGACCACCGGAGAACTCGTGGGGGTAGCGGTTCACCAGGTTGGGCAACAAACCCACCTTGGTCATCATGGTGCGCACCTTCTCCTTCACCTCCTCCTTGCCCAGAGCCGGGTAGAAGGTGATGAGGGGCTCGGCGATGATGTCCCCTATGGTCATGCGCGGGTTGAGCGACGCCAGCGGGTCCTGGAAGATCATCTGGATCTCCTTGCGCTTCTCCCGCAGCGCCCCCTGTTCGAGCTTGGTCAGATCCTGCCCGAGCCACACCACCTTGCCGTCGGTGGCCGGCACCAGGCCGATGAGGGCACGGGCGAAGGTGGACTTGCCGCAACCGGACTCCCCCACCACGCCCAGGGTTTCCCCTTCGTAGAGGCGCAGGGTGACCCCGTCCACCGCCTTCAGGGCGGAGGGCTTGGCCCAGGGCCAGGCCTTGTCACTCTTGATTTGGAAGTGAACCTTGAGGTCGGACACTTCCAGCAGCAGTTTCTTGTCAGTACCCATTTAGTTCACTCCCTTGATGATGGCATCCGACACCCAGTGGCAGGCCCGCTCCCGCCCGTCATTGAACGGGGTGAGGATGGGGGACTGCTGGCCGCAAATCTCGTGTACCCGGTGGCAGCGCTCCTGGAAGGGGCAACCGGTGGGCAGACGCAGCAGGTTGGGCGGATTGCCCGGGATGGTGGGCAGCACTTCCCCTTCGGTGTCGAGACGGGGAATGGCGCGCAGCAGACCCTCGGTGTAGGGGTGGCTCGGCCGATAGAAGATGTCGTTCACCTTGCCGTATTCCATGGTCCGGCCTGCGTACATCACCAGCACCTTGTCGCAGATGCCGGCCACGACGCCAAGATCGTGGGTGATCATGATGATGGCGGTGTTGAACTCGCGCTTGAGCTCGTTCATCAGGGTCATGATCTGGGCCTGTACCGTCACGTCCAGCGCCGTGGTCGGCTCGTCGGCGATGAGCAGCTGCGGCCGGCACAGGAGCGCCATGGCGATCATCACCCGCTGGCGCATGCCGCCGGAGAACTCGTGGGGGTACATGTTCATCCGCTTGCGCGACTCGGGGATCTTCACCGCATCCAGCATGCGCACCGACTCCTCGAAGGCGGCAGCCTTGGTCATCCCCTTGTGCAGCATCAGCACTTCCATCAGCTGATCCTTGACCTTCATGTAGGGGTTCAGCGACGTCATGGGGTCCTGGAAGATCATGGCGATCTTCTCGGAGCGGATCTTGTTGAGCTTGTGCTCCGGCAGGTTCAGGATCTCGTCCCCCTGAAATTTGGCCGAGCCGGTGATGACACCGTTCTTCGCGAGCAGCCCCATGATGGCAAAGGCAGTCTGGGACTTGCCTGAGCCTGACTCCCCGACGATCCCCAGGGTTTCGCCAGCAGAAAGAGAAAAGTTGAGGTCGTTGACGGCCACCACATTGCCGTCCGGGGTCTTGAACTCGACCCGCAGATCTTTCACATCCAGTAATTTCATCTCAGTACTCCTTATCGCGCTGTCGTGATGGGGGCCTGCCCGTGGTGAACGCGGTGCGTTCCCTGAACGGGTCTGATGGCCCCTTGGCGTCTTGCCGGTCCCTGGGTATCAGCGATCCTTGGGATCCAGGGCATCACGCAGACCATCCCCGAGGAAGTTGAAGCAGAACAGGGTCACCACCATGAAACCGGCGGGGAACAGGAGTTGCCAGATGGCCACTTCCATCGACTTGGAGCCTTCATCCAGCAGGGCGCCCCAGCTGGTCATGGGCTCTTGCACGCCCAGACCCAGGAAGCTCAGGAAGGATTCGAACATGATCATCCCCGGCACCAGCAGGGTGGCGTAAACCGCCACTATCCCGAGCACGTTGGGCACGATATGACGGGTGATGATCTTCCACTTGGAGACGCCGCAGACGTGGGCCGCCTCGATGAACTCCTTGCTCTTGAGACTCAGGGTCTGGCCGCGCACGATCCGCGCCATGTCGAGCCAGCTCACCGCCCCGATGGCGAGGAAGATGAGGGCCAGATTGCGACCGAAGAAGGTCACCAGCATGATCACGAAGAACATGAAGGGGAAGGCGTTGAGGATCTCCAGCACCCGCATCATCAGGCTGTCGACGCGACCGCCGATGAAGCCGGACGCGGCGCCGTAGAGGGTGCCGATGATGACGGCGACCAGGGCCCCCATGATGCCGACCATCAGGGAGATGCGTCCGCCGAGCAGGGTACGCACGAACAGGTCGCGCCCCAGGCTGTCTGTGCCGAACCAGTGGCCGGTCTCCATGTCCGGGGCACTCTGCATGGCCCCCCAGTCCGGGTCATCGAACGTGTACTGGGACAGATGCGGCCCCACGATCACCGCCAGACCGATGATGGTCAGGATGATGAGGCTGGTCAGGGCCGCCTTGTTGCGCAGGAAACGGCGACGGGCATCCTTCCACAGGGAGCGTCCTTCCACCACTTCCACTTTCTGGGCGAACGCCTCGACGGCTTCGCGCTTTTCAGTTGTGACTACCATGATGTACTCCCGGCTTAGTAACGGATCTTGGGATCGATGACGGCATAGAGAATATCGACCACGGCGTTAAAGGTGATGGTGAGGGCGCCGACCAGAATGGTCAGACCGAGCACCATGGAGTAATCACGGTTGAGGGCACCGTTGACGAACAACTGGCCAATCCCCGGCAGGCCGAAGATGGTCTCGATGACCACAGAGCCGGTGATGATGCCCACGAAGGCCGGTCCCAGGTAGGAGACCACCGGCAGCATGGCCGGGCGCAGCGCGTGTTTCAGGATGATGTGGCGCAGCGGCAGCCCCTTGGCACGGGCGGTACGGATGAAGTTGGAGTTCATGGTCTCGATCATGCTGCCCCGCATGATGCGGGAGATGGCAGAGATGTAGTACATCATCATGCCAAACACCGGCAGCACCATGAACTGGGCCCCGCCCCCCTGCCAGCCCCCCGCCGGGAACCAGCCGAGGTAGATGCTGAAGAAGAGCACCAGCAAGGGCGCCAATACGAAGCCGGGTATCACCACCCCGGCCATGGCCGACGACATCAGCAGATAGTCGATGAGGGTGTTCTGTTTCAAGGCCGCAATGGTGCCGAAGGTGACCCCCAGGGTCACCGCCAGCAGGAAGGCGACCGAGCCTATCTTGGCGGAGACAGGCAGGGCCTGGCTCACCAGATCATTGACGGTGAAGTCCTTGTATTTGAAGGAGGGCCCCAGATCCCCCTGGACCAGGTTGCCGAGGTAAGTGAGGTATTGCATGCCGATGGGCTTGTCGAGGCCATATTTGGCTTCGATGTTGGCAAGCACTTCCGGCGGCAGGGCGCGTTCGCTGGTGAAGGGGTTGCCCGGGGCGAAGCGCATCATGAAGAAGGAGACGGTGATCAAGACCAGCAGAGTCGGGATCGCTTCCAGTAGACGTTTAAGGATGAATTTCAACATAGACATTTCCTGTCCTGTACTGCTTCCAAAGGGTCGCGGTTGTAATAAAGGCCCGCCGTCTGGCGGGCCCTGCTTGTTATGCGACTTGTTTCTTTACTCAGTGAGCAACGATGTACATGTCTTTGCTGTAGATGTTGTCCAGCGGGTTGGCCGGGTAGCCGCCCACGTAGGGCTTGACCATGCGGGAGGTCACGTACTGATAGATGGGGGCGATCGGCATGTCCTTGGCCAGGATCTCTTCGGCCTGGACATAGAGCTTGTTGCGCGCCTCGGCATCCACCTGGTTGCGGGACTCGCTCATCAGCTTGTCGAACGTCGGGTTGGAGTATTTGCCGTCGTTGTTGCCGTGAGTGGTCTGCATCAGATCCAGCATGGAGGAGGCTTCGTTGTAGTCCGCAATCCAGCCGGCGCGGCCCACGTCGAAGTTACCCTGCTTCTTGGTCTCCAGGTAGGTCTTCCACTCCTGGTTCACCAGGCTCACCTGCACGCCGAGCTTCTTCCACATGGAGGCGACGGCCACGGCCACCTTTTTGTGGTTGTCGTCGGTGTTGTAGAGCAGCTCGAACTTGAGCGGCTTGCCCGGGCCGTAACCGGCTTCGGTCAGCAGCTCTTTCGCCTTGGCATCGCGCTCTGCCTGGGTCAGCTTGGACCAGGCCGGCGCCACCGGCTTGAAGCCATCTACAAAGTCAGGCACGAGCGTGTAGCCCGGGGTTTCACCCTTGCCCATCACCTTGTCGGCGATCACGTTGCGATCGATGGCATAGGAGAGGGCGGTACGCACCCGCACGTCGTCAAACGGCTTGTGCTTGAAGTTGTACTGGTAGTAGTAGGTGCCCACATAGCCGCTGACCTTTACTTCGTCCGGCAGCTCTTTCTTCATCTGCTTGAAGCGTTCGATGGGCATGTTGTAGGTCAGATCCACTTCGCCAGCCAGATAGCGGTTCAGCTCGGCGTTGGTGGACTGGATGGGCAGGTAGGTCACCTTGTTGATGACGGTCTTGCCGTTGTTCCAGTAGTTGGGGTTGCGCTCGACGTCGACGCGCTCGTTGACCACCCAGTCCTTCAGCACGTAGGCGCCGTTGGATACCATGTTGCCGGGCTGGGTCCACTTGTCACCGAACTTCTCGATCACCTTCTTCGGGACCGGATAGGTGGTGGTGTGGGAGAGCATGCTGACGAAGTAAGGCACCGCCTTCTCCAGCTGCACCTCGAAGGTGTGATCGTCCACCGCCTTCACGCCCAGGGTGTCGGCCGGCTTCTTGCCCGCGATGATGTCGGAGGCATTGATGATGGTCGGGATCTCCATGTACCAGGAGTAGGGAGAGGCCGTCTTGGGATCCACTGCGCGCTGGAAGGCAAAGACGAAGTCATGCGCGGTGACGGGATCCCCGTTGGACCACTTGGCATCCTTGCGCAGGTGGAACACGTAGTGTTTGTTATCCTTGGTTTCCCAGGACTCGGCGACACCGGGCAGGGTTTCGCCCTTGGGGCCGGAGGAGACGAGACCTTCGAACAGGTCACGCAATACGTTGGATTCGGGGGTACCTTCCACTTTCTGGGGATCCAGGGTGGCGGGTTCGGAACCATTGCCTTTCACCAGGGTTTGCTCGGGAGCAAGCTTGGTACCGGCGGGGACATCGGCGGCGTGAGCCAGGGTGGCGCCACCGAAAAGTGCAGTCAATAAAAGGGTATTAATAATTGTTTTTCTATGAGTCATTTCCATACTCCAACAAGAACATTCCATGCATTTGTTATCCACGAGACAAACACCTCGCTGCCCGCATAATTCCCTGACAATTCTGATAATGCAATAGATATCATCAGGAACAGGCCGCTTTCATGGTCAAAAAAACAACTTAAAACCATTTATTCAGCATTTAAATATCCCGTAGCGGTCGTTTTTCGTACAAGGCCGCTCGATTCTAGGAAATGACCAACAAAAAAGAAACAATAAAAAGCCGGTCACAAGGACCGGCTCCGACAAAAACGGACCTGGCTCACACCAGACCGGGGAAGACTCCCTTGATGCCCGCCACGATGATCTCGATGCCAAGGGACATCATGATGAGACCCATGATACGGGTCACCACGTTGATACCGGTGTTGCCCATCAGCTTGAACAGCAGGGGAGCGGCGCGGAAGATGAGCCAGGAGCAGCAGGCAAACGCCACCACCACCACGAACATGCCGGCCATCTGGGGCAGGGTCTTCTGGCTGGCATAGACGATGGAAGAGGAGATGGCACCGGGTCCGGCCATCAGCGGCAGTGCCAGGGGCACCACGGCAATGGATTCACGCGCAGCCAGTTCACCCTTCTCCTGCTTGTTGTGCTTCACCTCCCCCAGCTTGCCCTGCAGCATGGACCATGCGATCAGGGTAATCAGCGAGCCACCGGCAATGCGAAACGACGCCAGGGAGATGCCGAAACTGTCGAGGATGAGCTGTCCCATGCACATGGAGACCATCAGGATGATCATCACGGCAATGTGGGCGGTGGTGTTGGTCTTGCGTCGCTCCTCCGGCGACATGTGGCCCGTCAGGCTCACAAAGACCGGCAACAGACCCAGCGGGTTGATGATCGCGAACAGGCCGACGAAAAATTTCAGGTATAAAGAGAAGTCTATTGCTGCCATAGGCGCCATCCAGAACCAATACGAGCCACAAGGGGCCAGCCCCCAAACTGCGCGTAAATTTACACCATGGCTTTTCCCTTCTCCAATCAAATAATCTCACCCTTACCGGGGCTTTTTAGTTAGTTCCGCTAATGTATCGACAAAATTCAACATATCGGGTTGTTAAGGGAGAGAGGCCACCATTAACATCGCCTGGTGCCATCGCAGCGCGTTATATCAACCCTCAGCCAAGAAACGATATTTTCGGTAAATGGCACCCTTGCTTCTTACCACGCCTGCTTGCCGCCCCCACCCGCTCCTGTGACCCCGATTTTGGCCTTTCTCACCCTGGTGCGGCGCCAGTGGGGCCGGCTGTGAAGAGGTGACGCGCTCCCTGCCACCGCCAGATGTGCTGTTTCGCCAGGGCGACTGGATGAAAACAACAACCCCTTTCTCAACATAAATGAAACGTCAGGGGAGTGGACGTTCTGCCACCATCACGGCGATACCGCCTCCCCCCATCCCGGTCAAGGCGAGAATTCATCGGATCCCCTTCCCTGAGCAGATATTCCAAGGGCGCATGACAGCAGCTCATGATGCCAAGAAAGGATGACACACTCCCGTAACATAGTGGTGCGACAAGGAGTGAAACAAAATTTCTTTTGTTCTTTTGTTACATATGATCCAGATCAATCTTTTCTGACACATCCCGACCCTATAATCGAGTCAGAAAACAGTTTACTAAGGCATGTAAATACCCCGTTATGGTGATTCTCGCCTTGACAAGGTGGCTATAATTGCCGGGCATTGCCAAGGTCTTACTAAACAGTTTTCAAATCATCAGGAGATAAACATGGCAGTAACCAATTTGGCTGAACTGGATGCACTGGTTGCCCGCGTCAAAGAAGCACAGCGTCAATTCGCCAGCTTCTCGCAAGAGCAGGTAGACAAGGTCTTCCGCGCCGCCGCTCTGGCCGCCAGCAACGCCCGTATCCCCCTGGCCCAGATGGCCGTGGCTGAATCCGGCATGGGTATCATCGAAGACAAGGTTATCAAGAACCACTTCGCCTCCGAATACATCTACAACGCCTACAAAGATGAGAAGACCTGCGGCATCCTCAGTGAAGATGACGAGATGGGCACCATCACCATCGCCGAGCCGGTAGGCATCATCTGCGGTATCGTACCGACCACCAACCCGACTTCCACCGCGATCTTCAAGGCACTCATCTCCCTGAAGACCCGCAACGCCATCATCTTCTCCCCGCACCCCCGCGCCAAGAACTCCACCAATACCGCTGCCAAGCTGGTACTGGATGCTGCCGTGGCTGCCGGTGCGCCGAAAGACATCATCGGCTGGATTGATCAACCCTCCGTCGAACTCTCCAACGCCCTGATGCGTCACGACGACATCAACCTGATCCTGGCCACCGGTGGCCCGGGCATGGTGAAGGCCGCCTACTCCTCCGGCAAACCCGCCATCGGCGTGGGTGCGGGCAACGTGCCCATCGTCATCGACGAAACCGCCGACGTGAAGCGTGCCGTCGCCTCCATCCTGATGTCCAAGACATTCGACAACGGCGTGGTCTGTGCCTCCGAGCAGGCTGTTATCGTAGTCGACTCCATCTACAACCAGGTCAAGGAGCGTTTCGCGACCCACGCCGGCTACATCCTCTCCAAGGACGAAGCGGACAAGGTGCGTAAAGTGCTGCTGATCAACGGCGCCCTGAACGCCGACATCGTGGGCCAGCCTGCTACCAAGATCGCCGCCATGGCCGGTGTGACCGTGCCTGCCACCACCAAGATCCTCATCGGTGAAGGTCTGGAACTCTGCGCGGAAGACGAGTTCGCTCACGAGAAACTCTCCCCGACGCTGGGTATGTTCCGTGCCAAGAACTTCGAAGAAGCCGTCGAAATGGCCTGCGACATGGTCAACATCGGTGGTATCGGCCACACCTCCGGTCTCTATACCGACCAGGATCGCAATGCCGACCGCATTAAGTACTTCGGCGACAAGATGAAGACCGCCCGTATCCTCATCAACACCCCCTCCACCCAAGGTGGTATCGGTGACCTGTACAACTTCGCGCTGGCCCCGTCCCTGACCCTGGGTTGCGGCTCCTGGAGTGGTAACTCCATCTCCGAGAACGTCGGTCCCAAGCACTTGATCAACAAGAAGACAGTCGCAAAACGGGCAGAAAATATGCTGTGGCACAAACTTCCGAAATCCATCTACTTCCGTCGTGGTTCCCTGCCGATCGCCCTGGGCGACCTGGAAGGCAAGAAGCGCGCCATGGTGGTGACCGACCGCTTCCTGTTCAACAACGGCTATGCCGATGAAGTGGTTCGCCTGCTCAAGAAGCTGAACATGGAAGTGGAGATCTTCTACGAAGTGGAAGCCGACCCCACCCTGTCCGTGGTCCGCAAGGGCGCCGAGATGGCCAACTCCTTCAAGCCGGACGTGATCGTCGCCCTGGGTGGTGGTTCACCCATGGATGCCGCCAAGATCATGTGGGTCATGTACGAGCACCCGGATACCGCGTTCGAAGACCTGGCCATGCGCTTCATGGACATCCGCAAGCGTATCTACAAGTTCCCGAAAATGGGCGTGAAGGCCGAACTGGTCTGTATCACCACCACGTCCGGTACCGGTTCTGAAGTGACCCCGTTTGCGGTCGTGACCGATGACGCCACCGGCATGAAGTACCCGCTGGCCGACTACGAGCTGACCCCGAACATGGCCATCGTGGATGCCAACCTGGTGATGGGCATGCCCAAGTCCCTGTGTGCCTTCGGTGGTATCGACGCCGTGACCCACGCCATGGAAGCCTATGTCTCCGTGCTGGCCAACGAATACTCCGACGGTCAGGCGCTGCAAGCCCTGAAACTGCTGAAGGACTACCTGCCGTCCAGCTACATCAACGGCGCCAACGACCCGGTTGCTCGCGAGAAAGTACACAACGCTGCTACCATCGCCGGTATCGCGTTCGCCAACGCCTTCCTGGGTGTGTGCCACTCCATGGCTCACAAACTGGGTGCCGAGTTCCACATTCCGCACGGCCTGGCCAACGCCCTGCTGATCAGCAACGTCATCCGCTACAACGCGAACGACAACCCGACCAAGCAGACCGCGTTCTCCCAGTACGACCGTCCGCAGGCTCGCCGTCGCTACGCCGAAGTGGCTGACCACCTGGGCCTGACCGCTGCCGGTGACCGTACCGCCGCCAAGATCGAGAAGCTGCTGACCTGGCTGGACGAGCTGAAGGCCACCCTGGGGATCCCGGCCTCCATCCGCGAAGCCGGCGTGAACGAAGCGGACTTCCTGGCCAAGGTAGACCAGCTGGCCCTGGAAGCCTTCGATGACCAGTGCACCGGCGCCAACCCGCGCTACCCGCTGATCACCGAGCTGAAAGCCATCCTGATGGACACCTACTACGGCCGTCCCTTCATCGAGGAAGCCCCTGCTGCCGCCCCGGTTGCAGCCAAGGTCGACACCAAGGTGGACAACAAGAAAAAATCCAAGGCCTGATAAACGCCACGGATGACAAGAGCCCGCGCACATGCGCGGGCTTTTTTGTTTGTCTATCTGTTTAATTTTGCTAGCTTGTTGATAGGCAAATTCGACAGAAGAGCTAGTCCATGGCGCTGATACAGGCCTCCATCGAGCAGTTGAGAGTCGGCCACTACATCCATCTTCCCACGGGATGGACGAGCCACCCTTTCATGTTCAACGCCTTCAAAATCAAGGACCAGCAGCAGCTCGACATCATCCGCCACCTCGACCTGACCCTGCTGATGGTGGATCCCGACAAGAGCGATCTGCCGGTCGAGCCCCTGCTGCGGGCCGAACCCGTTCCCTCTCTTGAGATGAGCGACACCGGGGATACCGCCCCCTCTTCTGAGGGCCCCACCTTCGACGAAAAGGCGTTCAGGCGCTCCCTTCGCATCGCGGACAAGGCGTTCGGTCAATCCCTGTCAGATCTTCGCGACGCCCTTGGCGCCCTCAACCTCAAACCGGACGAAGGCCTGGCCAATACTGCGCAGATAGTGCGCAGCACCGCCGCCCGTCTGGCAGAACACCAGGGGCCGCTCGGTCTGCACCTTATCCGCAGCCAGAACACGGATACCCTGCTGCAACACAGCCTGAGCGTGGCCTTCATCGCCATGCTGATGGCACGGGAGCTTGGCATGAATCCCGTCGAGATCGAGGAGACCGGTCTGGCGGGCCTGATCCACGACATCGGCGAGCTCAGGATCCCGAGCCAGATCATCCAGAAGCGGGGGGAGCTCAGCAAGGCGGAGCAGAATTTCCTCAACATGCACCCCCAGTACGGACTGGAGATGCTCAACCAGTTGCAGGCTTTCGAACCCAGGATCCGTGAGGTCGCCTACCTGCATCACGAACGCCTCGATGGCAGCGGCTTTCCCCTCGGGATCAAGGGCGACAAGATCCCCCCCCTCGCCCGACTCATCGGGCTGGTGGATCACTATGACGAGCTGCTTCATCCGCGCAGCGGCCTGAACCCGCCGGGACCCAGCCAGGTGATCGGCCAGCTCTACAAGCTCTCCCAGAAGAAGTTCGAGCAAACCCAGGTCAGGTTGCTGATAAAGGTGCTGGGGGTCTATCCGCCGGGTTCCCTGGTGCGCCTGGATGACGATGCCCTGGCCCTCGTGCTCTCCACCGAGCCCAGCATGCCCCTCAGACCCAAGGTGCTGCCCTACCTCAAGGGACAGCGGCCGGAAGGGGTGACCATGATCGATCTGCGGGAAGATGCGCGAAGCATCGTCGCCACCCTCAGACAGGAAGAGCTGGACGACGCGCAACGCGCCTTTTTCGGTCTGGGTCGGCGGGTCTGTTACTATTTCGCCTTCTGAGTTATCCCCAGAAGCTGGGGATAACTCATTGGACAAACCTGAATAATTGCTCAGGTCCCCTCGAAATCGTCCACCATTGGAGCTGGATAAAAAACGCCCAGCCGATGGCCGGGCGGAGCATGCCACCTCCGTGTGGCGTATCCGGTGGATACCTTCATGCTCGCATCAGCAATATCAAGCGGGCACCGATTACACAAATATCAATTTAACGTGCTGATTTTATATGGTTTTATTTTTCCATTCTGGCAAACTGCCGCAGCGTTCAGCCCGCATCCCGCATCAAGACGGGCTCAGGCTCATCCTGCGTTATGACAACGCCCGGCTCCGGCGTGGTGTTTGAGGAAGCTTTTTTATGCAACTAGTCCTCTCTCTGCTCCAGCAGATGAGCGTCAGCCTGGTCATCGCCTACCTTTTTTCCAAAAGCCCCCTGCTGCGTCCCCTGGCCAACTACTCCGTCAGGCTGCCCCACAAGGTGCTCATCTATGTCATCTTCTCCTGCTTTTGCATCCTGGGAACCTATGTGGGCCTCGACATCGATGACGCCATCGCCAATACCCGCGCCGTTGGCGCCGTGCTGGGCGGGCTGCTGGGCGGCCCCCTGGTGGGATGCCTGGTGGGGCTGACCGGCGGCCTGCACCGCTATACTCTGGGGGGGTTCACCGATCTCGCCTGCGCCATCTCCACCACCTGCGAAGGCTTGCTGGGGGGGCTGGTGCACTGGCGGCTGATGCGGGCAGGCAGGGTCAATGACCTCTTTGCGCCCAGGGTCGCCTTCTTTACCACCTTCGTGGCCGAGATCATGCAGATGGTGATCATCCTGCTGGTCGCCACCCCCTTCGACAAGTCCCTGCTGCTGGTGCGCACCATCGCAACCCCCATGATCCTCGCCAACTCCTGCGGGGCGGCGCTCTTCATCAGCATGATCCGCGACCAGCAGCGGATGTACGAAAAGTTCTCCCGGGTCTTCTCCGCCAAGGCGCTCACCATCGCCAACCGTACCGTCGGCATCATGAGCCAGGGGTTCACTCCGGAGGCCAGCGGCAAGATAGCCCATATCGTTCAGGAAGAGACCGGCGTCGGCGCCGTCGCCATCACGGACACCGACAAAATCCTCGCCTTCATCGGCACAGGGGAAGATCACCACAAGCCGGGCACCCCCATCACCTCGGCGATCACCCTGCAAGCCATCGCCCAGAACAAGGTGCTGTTCGCCGATGGCAACAGCCAGCCCTATCGTTGCAGCATCTCCCCCCAGTGCCAGCTCGGCTCCGTGCTGGTGATCCCCCTGCAGGGTGACGAGGGGGTGATCGGCACCATCAAACTCTATGAGCCCAAGAAGCGGCTCTTCCTCAAGATCAATCACACCCTGGGAGAAGGGATCGCCAACCTGTTGTCCCAGCAGCTGCTGGCTGGCCGCCTGGAGCAGCAGCAGCGCCTGCTGGTGCAATCCGAGCTCAAACTGGTGCAGGCACAGATAAACCCCCACTTCCTGTTCAACACCCTCAACACCATCAGCGCCATTACCCGCCGCGATCCGGGACGGGCACGGGAGCTGCTGCTGCACCTTTCCCGTTTCTTTCGCAACAACCTCAAGCGCCAGAGCGGCCTGACCACGTTGCGGGAAGAGCAGGAGCACTGCCTCTCCTACCTGGAGATAGAGCAGGCCCGCTTTGGCGAGCGGCTCACCGTCATCAACGAGATCCCGCCCCACCTTGCCGAGGTGCAACTGCCGAGCTTCACCCTGCAGCCCCTCATCGAGAATGCCATCAAGCACGGCATCTGCTCCCTACTGGGAGAGGGGCGACTTCGCCTCTTCGCGAGGGAGACCCCCGAGGCGATCACCCTTTGCGTCGAAGACAACGCCGGGGCCTGGCAACCATCCGGCCAGGGGGATGGTCTGGGGATGAGCCTGGTGGACAAGCGCCTCAAGAGTGCCTTTGGCGAGCGCTATGGCATTGCCGTCCAGTGGGAGCCAGAGCAATGGACCCGGGTCTCCCTGACGCTCCCACGACAACCCCGCACCACCGCCAAGGAGATGACATGATCCGCACCCTGATCGTCGATGACGAGCCCTATGCCCGCGAGGAGCTGGCAGAGCTGCTGGCCAGCGATCCCGACATCGAGATCCTGGGCATGGCGGGCAACGCCATCGAGGCGCTCGGCCTCATCCAGCAACTCAAGCCGGATGTGGTGTTTCTCGATATCCAGATGCCCAAACTCAGCGGCATGGAGCTGGTGGCCATGCTCGATCCCCTGCCCCGCATCGTCTTTGTCACCGCGTTCGACGACTACGCCATCCAGGCCTTTGAGGAGAACGCCTTCGATTACCTGCTCAAGCCGGTGGAGCCGGCGCGCCTCGCCAAGACCCTGGCGCGGCTCAGGCAGGACATCACCCCGCAACCGGTCGGGACCCTGGCCCCGACCATCCACCATATCCCCGGATACCTGCACAACCGGGTGCGGCTGCTCCCAACCTCCCAGGTGGAGTACGCCTTCTCCGATCTCGGCGGCGTCCATGTCGCTTGCCAGGGTGAGCTGTTTCACACCCAGCTCACCCTCAAGTCCCTCGAGGAGAAGACCCCGCTGCTGCGCTGTCACCGCCAGTATCTGGTGGCCCCGGCCGCCATCTTCGAAATCCGTTTGCTGGAGAATCAGCTAGCGGAGATCGTGACCCCGAGCGGGGCCCGGGTACCGGTCAGCCGCCGCTACCTCAAGGAGCTAAAAGACGAGCTGGGACTGGAATAAAGCGGGGCGCGATGTGCGCCGGATCACAGCGTGCAACCGCTCGGGTCGCCATGTCGCCGCTCACCCTCTTTCACCTGCCGTTAACAGAAGTCCCCCCCTACACTGGCTGCGCACACCAAAAAATAACAAAGCAGGAGCGTAGCAATGATCTGGTTCTTCCTCTGTGTCGGCTTGTTGATAGCCGGCTACTTCGTATACGGCAAATTCATCGAACGGATATTCGGGCCCAAACCCGAGTTGAAGACCCCCGCCATCACCATGGCGGACGGGGTGGACTATGTCCCCATGTCGGACAAGAAGGTCTACCTGGTTCAACTGCTCAACATCGCCGGCGTCGGCCCCATCTTCGGCCCCATCCTGGGTGCCCTCTATGGTCCGATCGCCATGCTCTGGATCGTCTTTGGCTGCATCTTCGCCGGTGCGGTCCACGACTATTTCTCCGGCATGCTGTCGGTACGCGCCAGGGGCGCCTCGGTGCCGACCGTGGTCGGTGAGCACCTGGGCACCGCCGCCAAGCACTTCATGAACCTCTTTGCCGTGGTGCTCCTGATGCTGGTGGGCGTGGTCTTCGTCCTGAGCCCGGCGGGCCTGCTCGCCAACCTCACCTCCACCGATCTGGTCTACTGGATTGCGGCCATCTTCGCCTACTACATCCTCGCGACCATCGTCCCCATCGACAAGATCATCGGTCGCTTCTACCCCATCTTCGGTGCGCTGCTGGTCTTCATGTCCGTCGGCCTCATCATCGGCCTCATCGTCTCCGGTAAGGGCTTCTACAACACCGGGATGGACTTCTCCAACCTGCACCCGACGGATCTGCCGCTCTGGCCGCTGCTGTTCATCACCATCGCCTGTGGTGCCGTCTCCGGTTTCCACGCCACCCAGTCCCCGCTGATGGCGCGCTGCATGCAGAACGAGAGCTCCGGTCGCTTCATCTTCTACGGGGCCATGATAGGGGAAGGCATCATCGCCCTCATCTGGTGCACCCTGGGTCTCTCCTTCTACGACAGCACAGAAGCGCTCAACGCCACCCTGGCCAGCGGCGGCCCCTCTGCCGTGGTGCACGAAGTCTCCACCAGCCTGCTCGGTACCGTGGGCGGCATCCTGGCCATCCTCGGCGTGGTGATCCTGCCCATCACCTCCGGTGACACCGCGTTTCGCAGCGCCCGCCTCATCGTGGCGGACTTCCTTAACCTGACCCAGAAGCCCATGGCCAAGCGTCTGCTCATCGCCATCCCCATGTTCATCCTTGGCTTCATCATCTCCAAAGCCGAGTTTGGGGTGATCTGGCGCTACTTCGGCTGGGCCAACCAGACCACCGCCGTCATCATGCTGTGGGCTGCGGCCGCCTACCTCATCAAGGAAGGCAAGCTGCACTGGGTATGCACCATTCCCGCCATCTTCATGACCGCAGTGGTCATCACCTACCTGGCCAACGCCCCCATCGGTTTCGGCCTCGAGATGAATGTTTCCACCATCATCGGTCTGGTGAGCACCGCCCTCATCACCCTCGCCTTCCTGGTGAAATTCAGGCCCTCCCAACTGAGAGAGGCCAAGGAGAGCTGAGGCGTCAGCTTCTCTTCATGACAAGAGGCCCGGCATTGCTGCCGGGCCTCTGCTTTTTGTGGTCACTCCCTGACGGGGGGCTCGGCGGAATCGGGCGCCCGGGCCGGCGCCTGATACCACTGATCCCTGGCCACCAGCACAGCCTGCTCCGGCTGGGCAATGAAGTTGGGGGACATGATCTGCACCCCGAACTCGTTGAAGACATCCTGAATATGGCCATGGAGCTCCGTCTTGACCACCGCAGGGAGTTCGCTTGCCTTCATCCTCACCTGCAACTCGTACTCCACATACCAATCCTGCAGATTCAACTGCCGCACCAGGGGAGCTTCATCCTGATTGAGCCGGGTGCAGCGCCGCGCGGCCAGCTCCAGCATGGCATGTACCTGACGCCAGGGGGTGTCATAACCGATGGTCACCTTGGTCAACAGGGCCACCCCCTTCTCGCCCGCCAGCCGTGTCAGGTTCACCACCTTGCCCCCCACCACCACTGCATTGGGCAGTGTGACCTCGTGATCCTGGCGCGTCACCAGCTTGGTCGAGAGGGCATTGAGCTCGCTCACCATCCCCTCCACCTCGCCGATCTGCACCAGATCCCCTGGCCGCAGTGCGCGGGAGTAAATGAGCACCAGTCCGCTCATGGCATGGTTCATGATACCGGCCGATCCCAGTGTCACCATCAGACCGAAGAAGACGCTGATCCCCTTGAAGGCATCGGAATCCGCACCCGGCAGATAGGGGTAGGCCACGGTCAGGGCAAACAGCCAGATCACCACTGACAGCAGTCGCCGGGTGGCGCCTATGGTCTCGGCGTGCAAACCCTGCACCCGAAACTGGCCACGCTCGATGCGGTCGAAGAGGATGGCCAGCATCTTGATGAAGAAACGGGTGATGACCACGATAAGCAGCACGGTTACCAGACCGGGCATGGCGGCAATCATGCCTTCCAGCATGTCGCCACACAGGGTAAACAGGGATTCCCCAAGCTGATAGCTCCAGGCCCGGGTCTGGGGGAACAGGCCGAGCACATAGGTCAGCCAGCCATAGGTGAGCATGAAGATGAGCAGCAGCGTGATGAGGCCGAGCAAGCGGACCTCGACATTCCCGGTGACCTGGCGCCAGGAGTGGGGGACCAGCCCCTTCTGCAGCAACAGGCGGTTGGCCAGCCACTTTCTGACTCGCCGATGCCCCCGCTGCAACAGCCAGATGAGGCCGAAGAAGATCAGGCTGACCACCACCGCCAAGCCGACGGCTCTGAGCAAATAGGGGGTCGAGTGCAGCTCGAGATACTTGATGCGCACGCCGTCGAGCCGATGCAGGACGCGTTCGGCCGCCTGATCCAGGGTCAGCTCGTCGAATTCATCAAGGTCCCCTTCCAGCAACACCAGAATGCGCTTGCCATTGACCAGAAACTCCCGGCTCTCCTGGCCGTGCCGGCTGCCTTTCGTCACGGTCACAGGCGTCATGAGGTCGCTTGGCTCCATCCGCTGAACTCGCTCATGGGCCAGCCGTACCCTGGCCGCCCCATCCAGGTTGCCATATTTAGCCGTCAGCATGACGATGGGTTCATGAAGCAGGACCAGGGTCTGTGCCAATTCCTGCTCATTGGGTTCCATTCTGGGTTCGGCGGTCCAGCCGAGGCGGGACCACAACAGGCAGATCAGCAACAGGCCAAGCCGCCATCCTTTGCCACTGCACCATTCGTTCATCAGGTTCACCTCTCACCTTGCCCGGGCATCCATTGCTGTTTGATTTTATCTAACCAAATCAATTTTGTGTGTTAAATGAGCAACCGATGAACCATGCCTGTACCGCCACACCAACTCTCCGATTGCAGACTTGCACCGACGGCATATGCTGTCATTATTGCCGAAGCCTCTACTCGACAATCGAAGCATTGTTAGCGACTCAGACGGGAGAAATCGATGGTACTTGACTACATTGCCCTGGGGATCCTGGTGTTTGTCGTCTTGGTCATGTTCTATGGCATTATCGTCATTCACGATATTCCATATGAAATTGCCAAGCACCGTAATCACCCCCACCAGGACGCCATTCACGTGGCAGGCTGGGTCAGCCTGTTCACCCTGCACGTGCTCTGGCCCTTCCTCTGGATCTGGGCCACGATTTATCGCCCCGATCGCGGCTGGGGCTTCTCGCAACGCCTACAACATGACGAAACAGAGATCAGCGCACTCAAAGAGGAGCTGGCAGCACTGCAGGCTCGCATGACCACGCTCGAACAGACCGACAAATAGGTAACGCCCCATGGACCTGCTACTTATTCTCACCTATACAGCCCTCTGCATAGGTATTTTCAAGATCTTCAAGATCCCGCTCAACAAGTGGACCGTGCCGACCGCCGTGCTGGGTGGCGTCATCATCATCGGCACACTCATCATGCTGATGAACTACAACCACCCCTATTCCGAGCTGGCTCGCAACTATTATGTCTCCACCCCGGTCGTGCCCCTGGTCAAGGGACGAGTCACCGACGTCCCGGTCAAGCCCAACCAGCCGGTCAAGAAAGGGGATGTGCTGTTTCGCATCGACGCTGAGCCCTTCCAGGAGAAGGTCGCCAGCCTGACGGCGCGCCTCGCCTCCAACACCGATTTTCTGAAGGCTCTGGACGCCCGCCTGCGCTCCGCCAGCCTGGACAGGGATCGCGCCCAGGAGCTGATGCGACGGGGCATCGGCAAACAGCGCGACCTCGACGTCACCCAGGCCAACGTGGATGACATCGTCGCCCAGATTGATCAGCAGAAAGCGACCCTCAATGACCTGAGTGCCCAGCTCAACATCGCCAAGTACGATCTGGAGCAGACCGTGGTCTACGCCCCGAGTGACGGTCATGTCGTGCAACTGGCATTGCGCCCGGGCATGATTGCCGCCCCCTTCATGTTCCGCCCCGTGATGACCTTCATTCATGAAGATGCCAATGCCTATGTCGGCTGGTTCTGGCAGAACAGCATGCAGCGGCTCAAGGCGGGTGACGAGGCCGAAGTCGTGCTCGACGGCATTCCGGGTCGCATCTTCAAGGCCAAGGTGCAGTCCGTTATCCCGGCCATGGCACCGGGCAATATCCAGGCACAGGCGGGTCTTATCGATCAGACCTCGGCACAGGTACCGGGTCGCCTGCCCATCGTGCTCGAGATCACCGATCCCGAGTGGGCAAACTACCAGGTGATCGCGGGCTCCAGCGGTCAGGCCGCCATCTATACCGAGCACTTCCACCACGTGGCCATCATGCGCAAGATCCTGATGCGCATGGGTAGCTGGCTCAACTACCTGTTCCCCTTCCACTGAGGTCCCTGACCTGCACGGGCCGGCATCCTGCCGGCCCGCTTCCTGTCAGCACGCCCCCCTCACTGCATTTTCCCCGCAAGATCCCTATAATGGCGCCACCTTGCACCACAGCCGTTCCCCATGTTCGTTCTCAGACCCTATCAAACCGACGCGGTCAACGCCGTCATCAGCCACTTTCGCAAACACCCGGATCCCGCCGTGGTGGTGCTGCCCACCGGGGCCGGCAAGAGCCTGGTGATCGCCGAACTGGCCCGCAAGGCCCGTGGCCGGGTGCTGGTGCTGGCTCACGTCAAGGAGCTGGTGGAGCAGAACCACGCCAAGTACGAGGCGTGGGGGCTCAAGGCCGACATCTTCGCCGCGGGGCTCGCACGCAAGGAGGCGAGCGCCCAGGTGGTGTTTGGCTCGGTGCAGTCGGTGGCGCGCAATCTGGATGCCTTCGACGGGGCGTTTTCGCTGCTCATCATCGACGAGTGCCACCGGGTCTCGCTCGATGACGACAGCCAATACCATCAGGTGATCGAGCATCTCAAGGCCGCCAATCCAGTCCTCAAGATCCTCGGACTCACCGCCACCCCCTATCGGCTGGGGCTGGGCTGGATCTACCGGCGCCACTACCACGGCATGGTCAAGAGCCACGGCGAGCGGCTCTTTGGTGACTGCGTATTCGAACTGCCCCTGCGCTTCATGGTGAAAAACGGCTACCTGACCCCGCCGCGCCTGGTGGACGCCCCCATCGTCCACTACGACTTCAGCAAGCTGGTGCCGCGGGAGAACGGCCTGTTCAGCGAGGCGCAGCTCAACCGCGAGATCAAGCGCCAGGAGCGGGTCACCCCCCATATCCTGAGCCAGGTGCTGGAGTATGCGGCCGACCGGCAGGGGGTGATGATCTTCGCCGCCACCGTCGAGCATGCCCGGGAAATTCATGGCCTGCTCGGTGCCAGAGGCCAGCAGGCCGCCCTCGTCACCGGCGAGACACCGGGACCGGAGCGCGACGCTCTAATCAGTGCCTTCAAGGCGCGCGAGCTCAAGTTTCTGGTCAACGTGGCGGTGCTCACCACCGGTTTTGATGCCCCCCACGTCGACCTTATCGTGATGCTGCGTCCCACCGAATCGGTGTCGCTCTATCAGCAGATTGTGGGACGGGGCCTGCGCCTCTCACCCGGCAAGAGCGATTGCCTGGTGCTCGACTACGCAGGCAACAACTTCAACCTGTTTGCCCCCGAAGTGGGGGAGCCCAGGCCCCACGCCGGCACCGAGCCGGTTCAGGTGCCCTGCCCCGCCTGCGGCTTTGCCAACACCTTCTGGGGCAAGACCGACGAGGATGGCAAGGTGATCGAGCACTATGGCCGCCGCTGTCAGGGACTGTTTGAAGATGACGAGGGCAACCGCGAGGAGTGCGACTACCGCTTTCGCGCCAAGATCTGCCCCGGTTGCGGCGCTGAAAACGACATCGCCGCCCGTCGCTGCCAACGCTGTGACCAGCTGCTGGTGGACCCTGACGACAAGCTCAAGGAAGCCCTCAATCTCAAGGACTGCATGGTGATCCGCTGCGCCGGTTTGACCCTGAGTGCCGGGCGCGGCAATCAGGGGGAGCGGCTGGAGGTGACCTACCACGACGAGGATGGCCTGACCCTGACAGAGTACTTCCCCTTTCACTCCCGGGGTGCACAGCGCTTGTTTCAACAACGCTTTGTGCGTCATCATTGGCCCGCCCCGGGCCTGGAGCCCGAATTCACGACCCTGGCGAGCGTGATGCTCGCGGCAAACCAGTTCCGTCACCCGGATTTCGTCATCGCCCGCAAGTCGGGACGCTTCTGGCAGGTGAAGGAAAAAATATTCGATTACGAGGGGCGTTACCGGACTGCCAACGCCCCGGCCTGACCCCATGGCAGGCGATACCCGGCAGTCACCCGGTTTGATTATCGGGGCGGTTTCTGATGCCGCCCTTTCGTTCAGTTAGAGGATCCTATGCAGCGGCTGTTGATTGGTTTTTGTGCTCTCTTTTCTCTGGCGGTCCACGCCGCCCCGCTGACCCCGCCTAAGGGGGGCCAGTACGCCGTCATCGTACAGGGCAACAACGGGGTGGAATTTGCCCGTCACGCCGATGACATGATAGCCCCCGCCTCCACCATGAAGGTGCTCACCGCGCTCGCTGCACGCCTCGAACTCGGTGCCGACTTCCGCTTCGCCACCGACATCCAGGCCCAGCCCGGCGCCAAACAGGGCACCACCATCAACGGCGACATCTGGATCAACTTCGTCGGCGACCCGACCCTGTCGCGCATGGATCTGGTTGCCCTGTTCAAACAGTTGGGCGTCACCCGCATTCAGGGCAACGTCTATGTCAACACCGGTGCCTACAACGGCTATGAGCGTGGCAACGGCTGGTCCTGGGGGGATCAGACCCTCTGCTTCGCCGCTCCCGTCTCCTCGGTCATCATCGACAAGAACTGCGCCTACGGCACCATCACCGCCACCCAGATTGGCAAGCCTGCGGTGGGCAACGTGGCCACCGGCGTGCCCATCGGCATCGGCGCCGACAACGTGGAGGTGATGAGCTATGGCGACATGGCGCGTCAGTTCTGCGCTCTGGAAGTAGACATGGCCAAGGGCAACTTCTACGAGCTCAAGGGCTGCATCACCCCGAACAAGGAGCCACAAGGGCTGCGCTTTGCCATCCATGACGTGGAGGCCTGGGGCTGGGACAACATCCGCTGGGCCATGAACCGCGCCGGGATCAGCCACGACGGCCTGCTGCGGGTCACCCATCAGTCCCCTGTCGGTGCCCAGACCCTGGCGACCCACTACTCTGTCTCCCTGCCGGTGATGCTCGCCAAGATGTTGAAAAAGTCCGACAACCTCTACGCCGATACCTTCCTCAAAACCGTGGGGCGTCACTACTACAACAAGCCGGGCAGCTATCGCAGCGGCACCATGGCGGTGCGCGCCATCCTGACCAAGCACGGCATTGACCTTGGCAACGCCACCCTGGCCGACGGATCCGGCCTCTCCGCCCACAATCTCATCAGCGCGCGCCAGATGTTGTCGGTGCTTAACTTCATCCAGAAGAACGATGCCGAGCTCGACTTCATCAAGCTGCTGCCAAGCTCCCAGGTGGACGGCACCCTGGCCTGGCGACGCAGCGTCACCGCCCCCATGATGAAGAACAAGGTACACGCCAAGACCGGTACCATCACAGGTACCTCGAACCTCGCCGGCTTCATCGACACCGCCGGTGGCCAGCGCAAGGCCTTCGTGATGTTCCAGCGCGGTCTCTCCCAGGATCCGGCAACCCACGAGCGCTACCGCGCCAGCAAGGCGCCCTGGCCCTGGACCGTCTTCGAAAAAGGCGTGCTGGAGAGCATCTACCAGCAACAACCCATCCAGATCGTCGAGCAGTGATAGACGGGCTGCCTTGCCGGCAAGGCAGCTCCACTCCCCGGCCTTGGGGCGAAACAGGGACGCTGGCGCCGTCATCAGCAGTGGGTGCAATCGGAGATGGCGAACGTAAGCATCGCTATTTTCAGCTTTGACTGACAGGGCGCCACGGCTATGCTGTGCCCAGCCTCATCTCAATGGCCTTCTTCAACGGCTTGTTTAATGGAGAGAAAAGATGTTTGTAGAGATTTTTGGTCGTCCCGGTTGCCCCTATTGCGTGCGTGCCAAGCAGATTGCCGAGCAACTGACCGAGGAGCGCGATGACTTCGAGTTCCGCTACGTGGATATCAACGTGGCCGGGCTGACCAAGGACGATCTCGCCGCCAAGGCGGGCAAGCCGGTCACCACTGTGCCGCAGATCTTCCTGGATGAGCAGCACATCGGCGGCTGCACCGATTTTGAGGCCTATGCCAGAGCCAATCTGGGTCTGTAAGCCCCGACAACATGAAAAAAGGCGCCTCTGGCGCCTTTTTTCATGTCGCCAAACCTGCCTCAGGCCACCGGCGTGAAGCGGCTCACCACCTGTCCCTGATGTTCAATCCACTCCATGAACATGGCGACGGGGCGGGCATAGACCTGACCATCCTGTTCGGATTGATAGATCACCAGCTGCTCCTGGGTTTCGGTGTGCAAGGCCAGGGCCAGAACCTGGTAATAGCCCCCCTTGAAATGGCGGTAGCGACCGGTGGCGGGTGCCTGCATGAGTGAACCTCGAGAGCGGAAAGATGAGCCCCCGTGCCTGCATGCTCCCCTGGCAGACCGACGGGTCGGGGCCTTTTTTACCCCAGCCAATCGTGCCAGATGGGGGAGATATTTCAATACACTCATGTTGCTTTATGAATCTGCTCCTCATCTTTCACTGATCTACCAAAGAGAGGCAAACGATCATGCTGAATTTAACATTTCAACAACCCTGTTTCAGGGGTAAATATCAGGGATTTATTCCATAAATTAGATTGTTCTAGCATTCAATTCTGTGAAGAATAGGGGCAGAGAAATTTGATACTAAAAACAGCTTTCTGCCAACGCGCCCCACGGGGAAGGAATCACGCTCACCATGTTCACTATCGACAAGTCGCACAAGCTCGACGATGTCTGCTATGACATCCGCGGCCCGGTGCACAAAGAAGCTCGCCGTCTCGAAGACGAAGGTCACCGCATCATCAAGCTCAACATCGGCAATCCGGCCCCGTTTGGCTTCGAAGCACCGGAGGAGATCATCAAGGATGTGATCCTCAACATGCCCCAGAGCCAGGGCTACTGCGACTCCAAGGGGCTGTTCTCGGCCCGCAAGGCGGTGATGCAGTACTACCAGCAAAAAGGGATGCGCAAGGTCGACATCGACGACATCTACATCGGCAACGGCGCCAGCGAGCTCATCGTGATGGCGATGCAGGCGCTGCTCAACAACGGCGACGAGATGCTGGTGCCCTCCCCCGACTACCCGCTCTGGACCGCGGCCGTCACCCTCTCCGGCGGCCATGCGGTGCACTACCGCTGTGACGAAGGGGCTGACTGGTATCCGGATCTCGACGACATCCGCGCCCGCATCACCCCGCGCACCCGCGGCTTGGTGCTGATCAACCCCAACAACCCGACCGGCGCCGTCTACGGCAGCGAATTTTTGCTTGAAGTGATCGAGATCGCCCGTCAGCACAACCTCATCATCTTCGCCGACGAAATTTACGACAAGATCCTCTACGACGACATCTCCCACACCAGCGTCTGCACCCTGTGCGACGATGTGATGGTGGTGACCTTCAACGGCCTCTCCAAGGCCTACCGCGCCTGCGGCTTCCGTCAGGGCTGGATGGTCATCACCGGTCCCAAGGGTCGTGCCAAGGGCTACATCGAGGGGCTGGAGATGCTGGCCTCCATGCGGCTGTGTGCCAACGTGCCCATGCAGCACGCCATCCAGACCGCCCTTGGGGGCTACCAGAGCATCAACGAGCTGATCCTGCCGGGGGGCCGCCTGCGTCGCCAGCGGGACAAAGCCTGGGAGCTTTTGAACGAGATCCCCGGGGTCTCCTGCGTCAAACCCAAGGGGGCGCTCTACATGTTCCCCCGCCTCGACCCCAAGGTGTATGACATTCGCGATGACCAGAAGATGGTGTTCGACCTGCTGCAGCAGGAGAAGCTCCTGCTGGTGCAAGGCACCGGCTTCAACTGGCCGGCACCGGATCACTTCCGCCTGGTGTTCCTGCCCCGGGAAGAGGAGCTGGAAGAGGCCATCGGCCGTCTCGCCCGCTTCCTCAAGGGCTACAAGCAGTAAGCAAGGCTCATGAAAAAGGCTCCCGCGGGAGCCTTTTTGTTGTCTGTCGTTTTCTATTCGTGCCATCAGCCGTGCAGCAGGGCCCCGGCCACCAGCACCGCCATGGTGATGAGGGCCACCCCGATGATGAAGGGCAGCACCCAGCGCACGAAGCGATCGTAGGGGATCCTGGCCAGCGCCAGCCCCGCCACCAGATGGGCTGCTGTGGGGGCAAACAGGTTGATCCAGCCGGAGGCGGACTGGTAGGCCGTGATCACCAGATCCCGGGAGATGCCGGAGAAGTCAGCCAGCGGCCCCATCAACGGCATGGAGACGGTCGCGAGCCCCGAGGTGGAGGGGATGAAGAAGCTCAGGATGATGTGCACCAGATAGGCCATCAGGATGAAGACCGACGACGACAGTCCGCTCACCAGCCCCTCGGCCCAATGCAGTATGGTGTCGATGATGACGCCGTGCTCCATCACCACATAGATGCCGCGCGCCACCGCCACCACCAGCGCCACCCCGATGAGATCCCGCGCCCCGTTCAGGAAGGTCGCCACGTAGTTGGACTCCGGCATCCGGTTGATGAGGGCAATCAGGATGGAGGCGCTGAAGAAGAGGGTGGAGAGCTCGTCGAACCACCAGCCCAGGGTGGGCAACAGATCAATGCCCAGATCCGACCAGGGCACCACCGCATAGATCATCAGCAGGAAGGTGCCGAAGAAGACCAGCATGGTGAGCTTCTGCTTGCCGCTGAAGGCGAGGTTGCCGCTCTTCATCTGGGAGAACTCGTCGTCATAAACGATATCGGCCAGCACGGAGCGGGACTTGTCCTGCTGCACCTGCCTGGCGTAGCGCATCACGAACCAGGAGGCGAAGATCACCAGCAGCAGCCACTGGATGACCCGTAGCCCTATCCCCTCACCGATGGGGATACCCGCGAAACCGGAGGCGATGCCGGTGGCAAACGGATTGACGGTGGAGGCGAGCACCCCGACCCCGGAACCGAGCAGGATGATCCCGGCCGCCACCATGCGATCGAAGCCCGCCGCCATCATCACCGGCACGATGAGTGCCCAGAAGGCCACCGTCTCCTCCGCCATGCCGAAGGTGGAGCCACCCAGGGCGAACAGGGCGATCAGCACCGGGATGAGCAGCCGCTCGCGCCCGGCGAAGGTACGCACTATGGCCCCGACCCCGGCATCCAGCGCCCCGCTCTGCATGGTCACCGCCAGAAAGCCGCCGATGATGAGCACGAACAGTGCCACGTCCGCCGCCTTGTGAAAGCCCTGGATGGGCGCCTTGAGCACATCGAATACCCCCTGGGGTTGGGAAGGGAGCTCGGTGTAACTGCCGGGTACCGGCAACAGTCGCTCGTCACCGCTGTAGTCGGCCACGGCCGCTGCCGCCACCGGCTGCTGGGTCTTGGCCGTCACATAGTTGTATTTGCCCGCCGGCAGCACCCAGGTGAGGGCCGCCATCAGGGCGATGATGATGAAAAGCAGGGTATAAACCGTGGGGAGCTGGCGCTTCTTGGGCGCCTCATGGGATGTGGTCATGACTTTCGTACCTCGGCGGTGCCGTCTGTGATCCGGACAGCGCAAGCCTAGCGGGTTTGTTCGGGGAAAAAGGTGATCGCGGATAATAAACCTGAGGCAACAGGTTGAGTCTGCTGCAAAAAAACAGGGCCCCGCAGGGCCCTGTCTGTGCTGGTGACCGACTTACAGCTCGACCACGTCGAATTGCACGTCCGGATTCACGTCCGCATCGTAGTCCACCTCGTCCAGACCGAAACCGAACAGGCGCAGGAACTCCTGCTTGTAGCCGGTGTAGTCGGTCAGTTCACTGAGGTTCTCGGTGGTGATGGAGGGCCAGAGATCACGGCAGGTCTGCTGCACGTCTTCACGCAGTTCCCAGTCATCCATGCGGATGCGGGCCTGCTCGTCCAGCGCCATGTCGGCGCCGTACAGGCGGGTGCGCATCATGCGGTCCACCTGCTCCATGCAACCCTCGTGGATGCCCTTCTCCTTCATGATCTTGAAGGCCATGGAGATGTAGAGCGGCATCACGGGAATGGCAGAGGAGGCCTGGGTCACCACGGATTTGAGCACGGCCACGTGGGCGGTCCCCCCCTTGGCGGCCAGATCGCCACGGATGGCGGTGGCGGCGCGGTCCAGATCTTCCTTGGCGCGCCCCAGGGTACCATGCCAGTAGATGGGCCAGGTCAGGTCGGTACCGATGTAGGAGTAGGCCACGGACTTGGCGCCGTCAGCAAGCACACCCGCATCGCGCAGAGCCGCCATCCACAGTTCCCAGTCCTGGCCGCCCATGACGGTGATGGTGCTCTGGATCTCTTCCTCATTCGCCGGCTCGACGGTGGCCGTGATGATCTGATCCTTGTTGGTGTCGATGGCGGTGGAGGTGTAGACCTCGCCGATGGGTTTGAGGGCGGAGCGCACCACTTCGCCGGTGTCCGGCAGCTTGCGAACCGGAGAGGCCAGGGAGTAGACCACCAGATCAATCTGACCCAGATCCTGCTTGATGAGCTCGATCACCTTGGAACGGCACTCGTGGGAGAAGGCATCGCCATTGATGCTCTTGGCGTAGAGGCCGGCCTCTTTGGCGGCCTTGTCGAAGGCGGCGGAGTTGTACCAGCCGGCGGAGCCCGTCTTGGTCTCGGAGCTCGGCTTTTCGAAGAAGACACCGATGGTGGCAGCTCCGCTGCCGAAGGCTGCGGCAATGCGAGAGGCCAGACCATAGCCGGTGGAAGCGCCGATCACCAGCACCTTCTTGGGGCCATTCTCGATGGCGCCCTTGGCTTGGGTGTAAGCGATCTGGCGACGAACATTGGCTTCACAACCGACCGGGTGGGTGGTGGTGCAGATAAAGCCGCGAACCTTGGGTTTGATGATCATGTGTTGTCTCTTATCCGTTTGATGGATGAAATCGGGGCATAAGATACCTCATTGCGGCCCGTTATGGTGCTCTGATGTGTTGAACTGCGGGGAAACAGGCAGGGATCCGTCGCTTTATGCCGCCATAGCACACCCATTGCGCAGGAGATCTCCCCGCCATGGACCAGAGAGAGGCAACGTGAGGACCGGAATGTCACACCCGGAACGAGGCCGTTGTCTGACCTTGCGCCATGTACTAGTGTGCAAGGAAGAGGATTCAAGGAGGAGTCTATGTCACGCATGCTGGTCATCTCTCTCGCCTGCCTGGGACTTGCCAACGTCCCCGTTGTCCAGGCGGCTGTCTATCAATGCGCCCGCGACGGGCAGATCACCTTCAGCGACATCCCCTGCAGCAGCGACGCCAAACCCATGGCACTCAATGTCTATACCCCCTCCCCCGAGGCGGTGGAGCAGGCGGCCAACCAGACCCGGGAGATAGAGCAGAGCCTGGCGAACGGCCAGAAACAACGCCAGGCCGAGGCGCTGCGCACCGAGATCGAGGCCAAAAAGCAGAAGATGAACAACGAGATGACCCAGATCACGGAGAACAAGGCAAGATCCCGCAATGTCTCGGCAGAGATGCAGTCGGTCACTACCCGATATCAGAAAGAGATTGAGTCCCTGAACCAGAAACTCTCTACCTTGCAGGCAAAATAAACACTCCCTGTTTCGGGACAAAAAATATACCGAAGCGGCAATGTCGTCACGGGTTCACACATGCCGCATATCCAAAAGCTCACACCCTTGGCCGTTTATTTCTCACACCAGAGAGTCAGATAGCGGCTATTTCCAGATCCCCGCCTCCACCTATTTCACTGTGCCCATATAAGACTCATTGAATCCCCATGTAGGCCACATGGCGCGCCACTGGGTTCATATGAAGGCGATATATAGAATAGTCAGTGCCAAAAGAGGCGCCTTCATGCCAATATTCCCTGGGGCCAGGGCGGCCCAGGAGATAAATAACCCTTGTACGAGACCCCACAATTAAAAAGCCATTTATCAACATTGAAAAATAAAAAGTTAATTTGAGTTCGATGACGACTCATCAGGACGCAATGCTATTGTTAATTTACTCAGATTCGGTCGTTATCCCATTCAAGGGTCTCATGGAGGAGCACTGTCATGTTCTGGAATCAAAAAGCAAGCAAGGAAGCCAGTGAGCAAGCGGCAAGGGTGGTGGAGCTGGGGGCATTTGAACAGGCTATCCAGTTGCAGGTCCCCTTCGTCCAGTTCACCCCGGCGGGAGTGGTCACCTTCGCCAACGAGCTGTTTCTCAAGATCGTGGGATTTGAGCGTGACGAGGTGATTGGCAAGCATCACAGCACCCTCTGCTTCCCCGACGACGTCAATACCCGGGATTACGAGACCTTGTGGCAGGATCTGCGCCACGGCGTCTCCCGCAGCGGCCGCTTCATTCGCCAGTCGAAATCCGGCAAGGCCGTGTGGCTGGAGGCGACCTATTTCCCCATCGTGATCGACGGCAAGGTGGTGCGGATCGCCAAGGTCGCCTCCGACGTGACCCAGCAGCAATCCACCCTGGAGCGCACCCAGGCCCTGCTGGCAGCCCTGGACAAGTCCCTGGCGGTCATCGATTTCCAACCCGATGGCACCGTCATCACCGCCAACCAGAATTTCCTCAACTGCTTTGGCTACCGGCTGGAAGAGGTGGTCGGCAAGCATCATCGCCTCTTCTGTGACACCGATTTCTACCAGAACAACCCCCATTTCTGGCAGGATCTCGGCTCAGGTGACATCAAGTCAGGGCTTTTCATGCGTCTGGGTCACCGGGGGGAGAAAATCTGGCTGGAGGCCACCTACAACCCCATCTTCAACCACGAGGGCAAGGTGGTCAAAATCATCAAGCTGGCGAGCGACATCACCGAGCGGGTGGAGAAATCCATCTCCACCCGGGAAGCGGCCCAGAAGGCATGTGCCATCGCCAGCGAAACCGTCGCGAGCGCCGCCAGGGGACGGGAGGTCATCGACAGGGTGCTCGACACCTCCTCTCACATCAACACCTCGGTCAATGCGGTCAGCAAGCAGATAGAGCAGCTCAACCAGCAATCCAGGAGCATCGAATCCATCATCTCCACCATCAGCGGCATCGCGGATCAGACCAACCTCCTGGCCCTCAACGCCGCCATCGAGGCGGCCCGCGCCGGGGAACAGGGACGGGGATTCGCGGTCGTGGCCGACGAGGTGAGGCAACTGGCTGCGCGCACTTCCAGCTCCACCAGCGAGATCGTCACCGTCATCAAGCACAACTCGGAGATCACCTCCCAGATCACCCAGACCGTCTCCGTCGTCTCCGACAAGGCGGTGGCAGGTCAGGAGCAGGCCACCATCATCGCCGATGTCATCAAGGAGATCATCGAGGACGCCAACTCGGTGTCGGACACCGTCAAGAGCCTCTCCATCTGAGCAACAGCTGCCAATGACAACGGGGGGCCCAGGCCCCCCGTTGTCATTGCTGTCCGCCCACCCGACACCCGCTCAGCCATCCCCCAGGAGATAGTGTCTGGCTTCCTCGTCCGCCAGCGCGAGGGCGATGTCCCATAGCGCGGCGATGCAGAGCCCCTCCTCCCCCACAGCCTCCTCTTCCAGCGCCTCCAGGGCTCTGGCATCGGCCAGGGTAAAGGGGGGATGGCTCAACAGGCTTTTGGCAGCGGCCAGCAAGTGCATGTCGCTCATCGGTCGGCTCCTTCTTCGACAGCGTGTTTCCCTGCCCAGACTGTAGCCCAATGGCGGCGACTCATCCCCCGGTGGCGACTGCCTGCGCACGCTTCCTGCCGGACGGCAGCTGGCCCACCCCGATGCCGACCAGCACGGCGGCGCAGGCCACCCATTGCAGGGCCGTGAGCGTCTCTCCCAGCAGCAGATAGGCGAGCAGCAGGGTAAAGACCGGTATGAGGTTCACATAGGCCGCCGCCAGGGTCACCTTCACCTGGGTCACCGACCAGTTGTAGAGCAGGTAGGCACCCAGGGTCACGAAGGCACCGAGGAAGAGGATGACCCCCATGTCCTGCCAGGCCCAGCTCGCGGGCCAGGGCGCACTGAAGGCAAAGGGCGCGAAGAAGAGCGTGCCGACGAAGGCCTGCAACGCCGTCAGTGTCATCACGCCGTAGCGGCTGGAGAGCTTCTTGAATACCACAGAATAGGTGGCGGCGCAGAGCATGGCGCCCATCTCCAGGCTGTTGCCGAGCAGGGCGTTGGGAGCGAACTCGTCGGCGCCCTCCCCCAACCCCAGCAGGGCGATGCCAACGATGGCGATGGCAAAGCCCAGCAGTTGGCGGCGACTCACCCGCTCTCCAAGCAGTACGAAGGCCACCAGGGCCACCATCAGGGGAAGCAGGGCACAGACCATGCCGGCCTGGCCGGCACTGGTGTAACGCAGGGCGTTGACTTCCAGAAGGAAGTAGAGGCAGGGCTCAAGCGCCCCCATCAGGGCCAACCAGCGCCAATCCCCCTTCTGGTAAGTGACGCGACCAAGCTGGCGGTAGCAGAGCAGCCAGCAACAGGACGCCACCCCCATCCGCATGAAGAGCACCTGACCGAAGGACCAGATTTCCAGCACATGTTTGAGGGCGATGAAGGAGCTGGACCAGAGCAGCATGGCCAGGGTCAGCGTCAGGACGGGTAAAAGGCGCACAATGCCTCCATGAATTGGGCATTCGAATAATAACCATACGGCCTTGCGGTTGTCTAAAGGCACCTAACATCAGATAATACGGCCGCCTTCATACCGGATAACCCATCTTCAATGACTGAGTACCTGCTTTTACTGGTCGGCACCGTGCTGATCAACAACTTCGTGCTGGTGAAGTTCCTCGGCCTTTGCCCCTTCATGGGTGTCTCCGGCAAGCTGGAAACCGCCATCGGCATGGGTCTGGCCACCACCTTCGTCATGACGCTGGCCAGCGCCTGCTCCTATCTGATGGAGCACTACATCCTGATCCCGCTGGAGATCGCCTACCTGCGCACCCTGGGCTTCATTCTGGTGATCGCCGTGGTGGTCCAGTTCACCGAGATGGTGATCCGCAAAAGCAGCCCGACCCTCTATCGCCTGCTCGGCATCTTCCTGCCGCTCATCACCACCAACTGTGCCGTGCTCGGCGTGGCGCTGCTCAGCATCAACGAGCGCCACAACTTCATCCAGAGCATCATCTACGGCTTCGGGGCCGCCGTCGGCTTCTCTCTGGTGCTGATCCTGTTTGCCGCCATGCGTGAGCGGCTGGTGGCCGCCGACGTGCCAGCACCGTTTCGTGGCGTCTCCATCGCCATGGTCACCGCTGGCCTGATGTCGCTGGCCTTCATGGGCTTTACCGGCCTCATCAAGATATAACGCTATGATTCACATACTCTTTGCCATTCTGGTGCTGGCCCTGCTTGCCCTGGCCTTCGGCATTATTCTCGGCTTTGCCGCCGTCAAGTTTCATGTGCAGGCCGATCCCATCGTCGATCAGCTTGATGCCCTGTTGCCCCAGACCCAGTGCGGCCAGTGCGGTTACCCGGGCTGCAAACCCTACGCCGAAGCCCTGGCCAATGGCGACAAGATCAACAAGTGCGTGCCCGGTGGCGACGCCACCATGCGCAAGATTGCCGACCTGATGGGGGTCGAGCCCCAGTCTCTGGACGGCGGTGAAGACGCGGCAATCCCCGTCAAGAAGGTGGCCTTCATTCACGAAGACATGTGCATCGGTTGCACCAAGTGCATCCAGGCCTGTCCGGTCGACGCCATCCTGGGTGCCACCAAGGCGATGCACACCGTCATCGCGGCCGAGTGCACCGGGTGCGACCTCTGCGTCGACCCCTGCCCGACCGACTGTATCGAAATGATCCCGGTGCCGACCACGGTCGACAACTGGAAATGGGATCTGGCCAAGGTCGCCATTCCGGTCAAGATAGTGGAATAAACAGCGGAGTAACCATGCAGCATCTGCTCGAACGCATCAAAGCCGGCACTCTGTGGGATTTTCACGGCGGCATCCATCCCCCCGAGAACAAGCACCAGTCCAGCCTGACCCCCGTCGTTGACGCGGGCCTTCCCCCCCAGCTCATCATTCCGGTGCGCCAGCACGCGGGTCCGGCCGGCGAACTGCTGGTGCGGGTGGGGGACAAGGTCAAGAAGGGGCAACCCCTCACCCGTTTTGACAAGGGACGCATCGTGCCGGTGCACGCTTCCACCTCGGGCACCATCACCGCCATTGAGCAGCACACGGTGGCCCACCCCTCCGGTCTTGACGATCTCTGCATCCTCCTCACCCCGGATGGAGACGATGCCTGGGGCGAGCGCACACCCCAGCCTGACTACTGGAACCTGGAGCGGGGGGCGTTGCTCGAGCGCATCCAGCAGGCCGGCATCGCCGGGCTCGGCGGCGCTGTCTTCCCGACCCACAGCAAGCTCGACGGCCGTGGCCAGCTCACCGAGATCCTCATCGTCAACGGGCTGGAGTGCGAACCCTACATCACCACGGATGACAGGTTGATGCAGGAGTACGCCGACGAGATCATGGACGGCATCCGGGTACTCAAGCACCTGCTCAAGCCCAAGCTCACCCTGATCGGAGTGGAAGACAACAAACCGGCGGCCATCGAGGCCCTGACCCGCCATGCCAGCGACGCCGACGTACTGGTCAAGTCGGTACCGACCAAGTACCCCTCCGGCGGCGCCAAACAGACCATAGAGCTGCTCACCGGACGCCAGGTGCCCAAAGGAGGCCGGGCGGTGGACATGGGCATCATGGTGCTCAACGTCGCCACCGTCTTTGCCATCAAGCGCGCCATCATCGATGGGGAGCCGCTCATCGAGCGCATCGTCACCCTCACCGGCGACGCCTTCAAGAAACCCGGCAATGCCTGGGTGCGTCTGGGCACGCCGGTACGCTGGCTGCTCCAGCGTTTCGAGCTGCAACCGGAGGCGGATCAGCGGGTCATCATGGGGGGCCCCATGATGGGCTTCACCCTGCCCCACGCCATGGTCCCCGTGGTCAAGGCCACCAACTGCCTGCTCTCCCCCACCCGCGCCGAGCTGCCGCCCCCCGGCCCGGAACAGGCCTGCATCCGTTGCAGTGCCTGCGCCGATGCCTGCCCCGCCACCCTGCTGCCCCAGGAGCTTTACTGGTACAGCCGGGTCAAGGAGTACGACAAGGCCGAGAAGCTCAACCTCTTTGACTGTATCGAGTGCGGCGCCTGTGCCTGGGTCTGCCCGAGCGAAATCCCCCTGGTGCAGTACTACAAGATCGCCAAGGATGACATCCGCGAGGCCCGTGCCGAGGCCGAGAAGGCCGAACGTGCCAAGCAGCGCTTCGAGGCCAAGCAGGCTCGCTTCGAGCGTGAGAAGGCGGCTCGCGAAGCCCGCCACGCCGAAGCCGCAGCCCAGCGTCGCCAGGCCATGACGACGGCCGGGGGCGAAGATCCGGTCGCCGCCGCCCTGGCCCGCATCAAGGCCAAACAGGAGACGGCCCAGGTGGCCGTGAGTGAACCCGCACCGGACAACGAGGCCATGATTGCCGCCCGTGAGGCGCGCAAGCAGGAGGCCATCGCCCGTCGTGCCGCCAAGGCCGCCAATGGCGAGGGCAATGGGCTGGCTGACACCCCGGCACCAGGGGAGCAACATCCCAAGGCAGAGCTGGATCCCAAGAAGGCAGCCATCGCCGCCGCCCTGGCACGGGCCAAGGCCAAGAAAGCCGCCCAGGCGCAAGGTGACGGGCCGGTGGTCGCAGGTGAGACATCTGTGAACACAACCGATAACGCCGTTGAGGCCCCGGCTGCCGCATCCGGGCCCGCCGCCGAGGTGGACCCCAAGAAGGCGGCCAT